>JBBSJC010000595.1:0-5014 GCA_038257655.1 Polyangiales bacterium
CGCGCAAGGTCGTCAACGACGACTGGATAAGCGTGCTCCGCACAGCCGTCACGTTCCTGATCGCACCGGGCAACGCGATCATGCACTCTGGACTCGCAGCAATCATCGCGCGCTCCTGGCTCCTGACTTGCTCCACTGAGACCCGATCCCCTAAACCTTAGTCGCGTGGATGTGTTGAGCACCGAGACGTCGTTTGAGTCTAGTGGGGATTACTGCAGTGTAGTTGTTCTATTTCGGAAAGGGTCGTGAGTCCTATGATTGGGTTGTTTGCCTTACGTTTCGCAGGCGCTCCGAGTGCGCGGCGTGGGAAGCGCGCCTGTGCAGGGAGTGGGTGCCTGCAACTTTCTGCACACCTTGCCGCCGCACCGTGCCCAGGTGTCGGCCGCAACCGTGCCCCCGTCAGGGATTCTGACTGCCTGGGTGAATCGGCCCCAAGCAGATTTCAGAGCAAGTCGATGATCAACGTTTCGGTCTTGCCGGCACGAATGGAAACGGTCACGACCTTTTCGACGTTGAATTCAGGATTGCTGAGCTGCACGCGGTGGGAGCCCTCAGGCAAGGTAAGGTTCATCTGAGGCGTGTTGCCGATGACCTTACCGTCGATGGTCACGATCGCCCAAGGACGTGCGCTGACGCGCAGGGTGCCCGTAGCACCACTCGCCGTCGCGCTTGGTGCGGCTGCGCTGACGCGACGAGCGCCCGGGGCCGCGGCCGCCTTCGGATTGGCACGTGCCGGTGTGGCTTGGCTCGCAGGCGCACTAGTCGGTGCGGCGACGGGAGCGGGTGCAGCGACTGCCGGTGCGGCGACTGCCGGTGCAGCGACTGCCGGTGCAGCGCTCGGCGCCGCGTTCGCAGGCGCTACCGCGCTGACGCTCGGAGCATTGGCGGAAGCTTCCGGGGGCAGTGCCACGGTGAAGATGAGCGTCTGCCCCGATTGCACTTCCACTTCTTGTGCCCAGGTGCGGAAGCCTGACTTCTTCACTTCTAGGGTGTGCGTGACGGCGGGTGAGACGCCGGTCTTGAGGAACGGACTTACCGACCCGACCGGCACACCGTCAAACAACACCACCGCATCGGCAGGTTCCGTCGTCAGCTGCACCACGCCGGGTACCGCCTTGGCCGCGAGCATGTACCAGGCAAAGCAGGCTGCGATCAACGCACCTACGATCAACATCGCATAGGGTACCTGCGTGCCGGCGGTGCCACCGGTGCTGGCAGTGCGGGCCGCGGACACAGGCGCGTAAGGTGCATCGAGCGGCTCGGGTGCTGACGCCTGCGCTGCCGGCATGCTGTTTTGCTGTGCCGCGACATAAGTGGCGCGCGCCTGTTCTGCCTGCTGCCTCTGCTGCGCGGCATCGACCTTTTGGAAGGTGCCGCTCGGGTCGCGTTCGACTGGCTGCGTCGCTGGGTAAGCCACCGCTGCATTGGCGACCAGCGGACTGACCGGCATCGTGCCGGGCGCGATGCTCTGACTGCGATTGGCTGACTGCATTGCCGATTGAATCGGCTGCTGTAGCGCCGGTTGGATCGCCGACTGATTGCCCGTTTGAGTGGCTGGCTGAGTATTGGGAAAGCTCGTCCCTGGTACGGACGGTGCGCTCTGACGGGGTGGCGGAGGAGGGAGGGTGCGGCCCGTGCTGGCAGCCGCAGGTTCGGGACGGATGAGCTGAGACGTCTGAGCCTGGCTCGGCTCGACCATACCGTCTTCCTCGAACTCCTCGACGTAGTCCTGCTCGTCGTCCGGCTGCGCGCTTTCTGCCTCGGGCTCCAGGTCCGACTCCGATTCGGGTCGCCTGGCGACGGGCAAGATGGAGCTGCGCGTAGGCGGCGGAGGCGGAATGGAGCGCCCTTCCGGACGCGGCCGCTCTGAAGTTGGCCGCACTGCGAGATCTGCAAAGATGCCTGATTCGCGACTGGGCTCGACGGTTTCGTCGGTTGCTTCGAGACTCTCTTGCTTCACGGCTGACGCTCCGTCGGCTCCGATCACCGCAGCGCTTGGCCCCCGTGACCGCACTGCCCATGGGTGATCCCTGTCGCGCAGGCTATCCCAATGTGGGCGGAAAATGCATGCGGTGATCTCACAGTGTAAGGCGAAAAGTGCAAGCCAGGACCCCATCGGGAGCGGCAGAGTCCCATCCGAAGCCCATCGCGAGCCCTCGCTCGGCCATTGGGCGACCTTACCGAGGGCTAAAGGCCGCGGTTTGGTGATCAGCCTCGCAAGTTCGGCGCGCCTGCGCCCCGCTGTGTCGGCCTTAGCGCCGAACAGGGAGCTTAGGTTGGTTTCACAACAGCCACTGCGCGACGCGCGCGGACACGTCGGCGCTACGCTGCGGGTCGAGCAGGTAGCGCGTGACATAGAAGTGCAGAAAGCGCAGGGCACGAAGCCTGTCGAGCTTGGGCCCGCTGCGCGCAACCTCGCGCAACGCTTCAACGCTGTGCACACGCGTCGCTGCGTACTGATAGTCGCAACCACCCGCGACAACGACGGGCTTCATGTGGAGGAGCGCCTCGAGGCCTACGCCGGAGTTGACGGTGTACACGGCTTCGGCGGAAGCGAGCAGTCCGTGTACGGAACCAGCAGACACGATCACGCGGCCGTCCGCTGCAAGCTCGCACAAGGCGCGTTGTACGCGCGTGCTGTGACAGTAAGGGTGGCGTTTGACTACCACCCGGATGGCACTGGCAGCGTAGGCGTCGCTTACCGTCCGCAACAAAGTGATCGGATCGAGATCGGCGATTTCAGTCGCCATGTCCGTGATGATTTGCAAGGGCACGAACACGTAGCGCCCAGGGATCGCCAGTTGTGCTGCCGCTTGCGGGTACTTGGAGACATTGTGGCGGACGTAGCGCTCGTAGAGGGCGCGTTGCTGGGCGTTTAGGGCCGCCTCGGTCACGCCCGCGCTCGCAGCTTCGATCGTGCTAAAGTCCGTGGCGATGCTGGCAAAGCCGGCAAACCCCTGGCAGTCCATCGACACGAAACCCGCGAGCGGCGCTTCTTGCAAATGCCAGTGCCTGGGGTTTTGCGTCCGCGTACCAGAATGCGAATCGGCCTGCGTACCCGCATGCCCAACGACATGGGTATGGTAACTGAGCACGTGGCCGGTGGTTCGTGGCGCCACCTGACGCCAGTTGAGCTGCAGACGCGGCACGATCATCACGTCGTCTCGCGCCAGTAGCGACGTCGTGATCTGACGCAGTGCGCTGCGCACCGTTTCGTAGGTGACCTTCTCGTTGGGCTCGTAGGCAAAAAACGGTGTGGGAATGAAAAGCTCGACCGTACGCGCGCCTGACAATGCCTCCCCCGTCAGGAGCTGGGTGCTGCGGCCCCGATCCGTCAGGGCCGTCAGGTCATCTTCGTGCTCATTGCGCCAGGCGATCTCCACCAGATCGGCGAGCGGCCCCAAACCCGAGACCACCTTTTCAGCGCGACGTCTGGCGCGGTTGAACAAGCTGACCCGTTTGGCGGGGGAGTGTCGCGTCTCGTGCAAGAGCTGTTTGAGCTCGGGAACCCAGCGATTGTCGACGCTCTTCGTGAGCGCCTGCGCGTGCGCAACCGGCGCCCGCAAAGGACCGTGCCAAGCTTCGCCCCGAGCCCGAGACCGCACGTGCTCACGTACGCGCTGCCGCAACTGAGCGAGTTGCTCGCGTGCCTGCGGGTGATGAACCGTCGCGCGATTCACGTTGGCAAGCATGGCAGCCACCGTTGCCAGTGGCATGCCGAGGATACTATCAAGGGTTTGTGAGGCCGCGCGCGACCAACCCATCTCGGACTGGAAGTACAGCAGACGCGCCTTGCCTGGCATGGGCTTGTGCAGCGCCGACAGCTGCAGAAACACCTGGGCGCGCACGTTCTGAGCGTCTGCCGCAAACGCGTCTGCCATCCCCGTCAGCAGGCGCGCATCGCCCGGGTGCTCGAGCTGGGCGAGTGAAAGCTCGCGCAGCGCCGCGACATCATCGCCCGCCCGACGCTGCCAGGAGGCGAGCAATAGCGCGCGCTCCACGGGTGCAGATGCCGGCAGCGCGTCGAGCAGACTGAGCGCTTGCCCGCGATGATGCTGACGTTCAAGAGCGTAAGCCACGCCGATCTGAGTCAGTGCCCATTGCGGAGGTGCGTACTTCGCGACAAGGCGCGCGGCCTGCTTGGCTTTGCTTTGCCAGGAAAGCGCTGCGCGCGCCGGCGGGCGCTGGTCGCTCTCACGCGGGGCCGCTGCACCCGGGTCGCCAGCGAGATCGCCCTCGGGATTGTCATGGCCACGCTCGCGCTCGGGCCGGCTGACAGGCTCAAGCTGCGCTATCGGAAAATGTCTACGAGCGGCGCCCATCAGCCTGGCGTGACGCTCGTGCTCGCCCAAGATCTGCGCAGCCTGCAGGCCCGCGCGATAGACGTACAGCTTGGGCAGGACGCGCCTGCGCAGCTCAGCGTACTTCAAGACGCGCGCGTGCTCGCCGCGGCGCATCCAGTCTTCGAGCACGACGCGTTCTTTGCGGCTCTTGGGCGTCGAACCAGCCTTGCCTAGGTAGTTACGCCGAATCTCGTCGCGAACGTAGGATTGCTGCTGCGAGCGCCCAGGCACTTCGTTGTTTGCAAGCGCGACCAATGCCGCGCTTGCACGGGCCACGGCGCCCGGGCCTCTGACGTAAAGCTCGTCGACCAGCGCATGGTTCGTGTTCGCAAAAGACAGCTCGAAAGCGAGCATCTTGGATACGACCGTACGCAGCTCGTGGGGCGCCTCTACCACCGGCCCGATGCGGCCGCGCTGGGCAAACTCAAGACTCTGAGCATCGAGTTTTTTTCCAAAGCGTAAGGCCGAACGGTTTTGCAGCAGCACCACCGGCTTTTCGCAGTACAGCGCATCGAAGATAGCTCCGCTGTAGTCCGATAGAACAAGGTCGCTCAGACACAAAAGCTCGAGTAAGTCCGTCTCTGCGCCGAAGTAATGTACGTGCGGTCGAGCCTGTTGCGCTGCCCGATGGGACTCGAGCAGGTCCGTGTTGTGATGGAGCTTAATCAGCA
>JBBSJC010000596.1:0-5006 GCA_038257655.1 Polyangiales bacterium
CGGCGCGTCGGCTACCTCGCATGGCGTCAGCGCACGCTTCCATTCCGCGACGCTCGACGAGGAGATACGGAGCACGCGCAACGCCGCGCTCACGGGCATGACGCGACGCGCGTGTTCAAGCGCCGACAGCAAGCTTTGCCTGTGTGCGGCAGAGCTGATGCGCTTGGCGTCCACGTGCGACCCCAAGATGCGCAGCATGGTCAGCGTCAGTCTGAGCAGAGCCGTGAGAATCGAGACGCGGCGCTCGAAACGAGCCACTCGCTCACGCAGTCGAGCGTTGTCGCCATCGGGGTCCCTGCGCACCCCGCTGGTGCGTCCCGGCAAGTATGAGTTCGAATTGTCTGCTTCCGGTTACATGACACGGACGATCAAGATCGGCGTCGAGCCCGATGAAGGCGACGGATGCTGTGATTGCAATGTGCAGGCTGTCTTTCGGCGAGTCTTGCTAGACCCCTCATGAAAAACCTGACCAACCTCGGGACGTAAACCACACAAGCTCGATCGGTGAAACCAGGCGCGATGAGCCAGTGACGGCGATCAGCTCGTGCGCGTTTAAGCCACGACATGCGCTCCAGACGCTCTCGTGAAACGCGTCTGAGGGTTGGCGCGGCTGCTAACGGGTTCTTGGGGGCGAGGGGACCCCCAGCGCGCGAATTTCGTGCCCTCGCTCCAAGCCTCCAGAAGGGCCGCGGAAGACGCGCAGCGCGGAGAGGACGCGCTTCGGTGCGGAGCGGCCGGCTGCTCGCACGAAAAAAACGTCCGCTCCTCAACCTCAGGTTTCACGCGCGCGCAGCCCGCGCGTGATGGCCGCTTGGCAATAAGTCGCTCAAGCACGGTGAGTCCGCGCACCCTTCAAGGCAACCTTACCAATCCGCTTCGACCGAGATGCCGAGCGCGACCTGGGCCGAGCGCTCAAGTACGCCGCGACCAGCTCGCGTAGCAGCGTGTGCGCTCCTACCCCGCGGGCCTTCGCGCGTGTATTCAGCTCCGTCCACACGCTATCTGGCAACCGAACAGTGCGAGGCGTTGACGGCTCGATCAGTTCTCCCTTCTTGGGTCGCCCTTGAGGAAGCGGCATCCAATGACCAGGCTCTCCGTCGATTTGATAGACCAGGCCGCCATCCTTCGCGATGTCCGCCGCAAATTTGTTCGGCTTCACGCTCGCACCGGCACGACGCTCCGGCATGGCATGCAACGAGCGGGGCGTCGGACGCGCAACTTCACGAACTTGCTTAGAGGCCTTCTTCATAAAGTCTTCGCTCCTGCTTGGTTGCGTGACGCGCGCTAATAAGCCGCACTTCCTCGCCACTTATCTCGACGTACACCACGAACAACAACGCTTCTTTGTACGGATAGGGTCGGCCCACAATGGTTGCTCGCCCCCCTTCATGCGCCGAATCATCCTCGATCTGCGCAAGCGGATCAGCGAACACCAAGACGGCTTCTTCAAAGCTCACTCCGTGCGTCTTGACGTTCGAAGCGGCCTTGCGCGGGTCCGCTATCCACTTCACTAAATAAACGTACTACGTTTTATGATTTCCTGCAAAACCAAGCGTTAGACTGCGCAGGCGACGGCGGCATGATGAGCATGACGCAGCTACGACTTCGTGTGTGCCGGACATCCGACGCTTCAAGTGAAGTCATGCCGCCACGCGCTCTGAAGCGCTCGGTCCTCTGGGACATGCGGCACATGCCGCACGTCGGTTCTCATCGAGTCGCCTTCGGCGGGCCTCCTCGCGCTTGACCTTGAGCTCGTCCACCAAGTGCGTGCCGGTGCCATAGTACATCTCGTCGGGTGTCTGTCCTTCGAACGCGGCGTGGGGCATCACACTGTTGTGCTGCCCGACGTAGAACTTGGTGAGCCTGCGAACGTCGGTGATCGTGTTGAGCTGGTTGAGATAGAGCCACTGGTGTTTGAGGCTGCGCCACCAGGCTTCGATCTTCGAGTTGGAGAAGGTGACGTCCACCAGCGCACGGATGCGCTGCCACTCGAACTGCTTGACCACCGCGTCTTCTCGGGCATGTCGGGCAACCGAGAGCTGTTCATTTCGGCCGTATTGCATCAGGCGTACGTCAAGGTGGATGAAGAGGGCACTGAGGCCACGGCCGCGACTGCCGTCGTGGTGACTAGACCGGTGAGCGCATCCCCCTCCGCCAAGTTTCGCGTCGATCGGCCCTTCCTTTTCGGCATCTACGATGTGCCCAGCGGCGCGCTGCTCTTCATGGGGCGTGTCGTGAATCCGAAGAGCTGAGCATTCGGGTGGTCCGCACGGAGCACGCCGTTCGTGGGATGATAACGACCGTCCAGGGGTCAACGCTGTCCTCGCGATGGGAACTGCGTTAAACCGAATCACATGAAGTCCTTCCTCAGCGCATGTGTGATCGCAACGGCAGCCTTGTGGTGCGTGCCACAGGTTAGTCAGGCCTGCACCACGTTTTCTGTCGACACCCCCCAAGGTCCGCTCGTGGCCAAGAGCTTCGATTGGTCCACCGGCGATGGCTGGGTCGTGTTGAATGAACGGGGCCGTAGTCGAACCTTACTGTTCCCATCCGCGACGCTTAGTGGCTGGCAGGCCAAGTATGCAAGCTTGGCATTGACCACGACGGGACCAGGCTTTCCCGTCAGTGGGATGAACGAAGCTGGGCTCGTGATCGAGACGCTCGTCGATATGTCGGAGCTACCCACGACCGAAGTCGCAGCGGGAGTACCCACGGGCCTCGAGCTTGTGCAGATGGGGCTCGACACCGCCGGATCGGTCAAGGAGCTTGTCGAGCTTGTTCAGCGTACTAGCTTCTCGCAGTTGGCCATCGCGCTGCATTTCTTTGCGTGTGATCGAACTGGTGCATGCGCAGTGATCGAAGCCCAAGCAGGTCGCGTGCGTACGACCGCGGGCGACCATCTGAAAGTCGAAGCGCTCGCAAATCGACGTTATGCCGCGGATCTTGCCGATGCCGATCCGTCGTGGCTCGAGGGCATATTTGGGCACACAAAGGGTAGCTCTGCAGACCGATTTGCGATCGCCGCACGAGCGACCGCGTCGAGGACCACGAATGCTCAGGTGCTTCTCAATTCGTTGCGCGATGTCGCCACGCCCGGCCTTACTAAGTGGCAGCTCGTGTGGGACGCGGCGCATAAGCAAGTCCACTTGCGACGCCCAGAGCTGGGCCCTGAGGTGATGACCTTTCAAGTCGCGAAGTTTCCGAGCTGCGAGGGCGCTCCGCGTGTGATGCGCCTGGGCGACACGGGCGGCGCAAGCGTGCCGTGGTCGGCGGCGGACGCAGCACGCACGGAGGCGGCGGTGCTTGCGCAATTGGGTGGTTCATCCGCGAGCGCGGCTGCCGGAAGCAGGTCTTCGTCGCCCTCCGCCTTTCTAGCCGCTCGGGTAGCCCAAGCCACGCAATCGACGAGCTGTGCAGTAACCCGCTAAGCTCTGCCCACGTGGTCTGGTCCAATACTTCATTTGTCAGAGAGCTCGTCCTCGCCGGGGTTGTCGGCCTGCCGTGTCTTACGGTCGTGCTCGGCACCAATCAGACGGCGTCGCGCGGCCTCATCCTGGCGCACGCGATGCTGCTGCTGTGGCTGGTTCCGAGTGGGAGCTACCTGCTTAAGCGCCTGCTGCCGGGTAGCGATTCCGACCTGAGGATGTCGGTCTTCGTACGACTCGCCGGGGTCGTCACTGCCTCCGTGCTAATGGTATTCGTGCTTGCCATCACGACCTCGATTCCCCTTTCCGCGCTCGTTGGCGGCCCGTTGTTGACGGCGCTCATCCCAGTCTGCCTCGCCTACCTTTTTATCGGCAGTCTCGATCACGCTGCGCGCTTGCGCGAACGGGCCGCAATGCTTGAAGTCGCCGAAATGCGCGCGCGGGAGGCAGCGCTCAGCGCGCGTATTCGTCCGCATTTTTTGTTCAACGCACTCACCTGCATCGAAGAGCTTACCGTTTCGGAACCTGCCTGCGCCCGCGTCGCCGTGCAGCGTCTCGCACGCCTGCTGCGTGGCGTCTTACAGTCATCGACTGCGCTCACGACGACGCTGGAAGACGAGCTGCGTTTGGTCGAAGACTACGTCAGCATCGAGAAAGTAAGGTTTGGCGCGCGTCTGCAAGCCGTGTTCGAGGTGGAAGCCTCTACACGCAAGCGGATCATCCCCGCCACTATCTTGCTTACGCTCTTCGAGAACGCGATTAAACATGGCGTGGAAACCACCCCTGGAACCGCCGAGGTGCACTTGCGCACCCGAGCAGACTCCGCGGGACAGCTGCTCTTACACCTGCGCAGTCCGCTCGCACGCGGAGTCGTAAGCTTAAGCTTAGAACCTGGGAAGGGGGGCTATGGCCTTGCCGACGTTGGAGAGCGCCTTTCCTTGATCTACGGCGACCGGGCGCATCTAAAGCTTGAAGCGCGGGAAGGAGAGTTTCATGTCGAGCTTAGTTTCCCCGCTTGAGCCCTTGCGCGCGTTGGTGGTCGACGACGAGGAGCTCGCCTGTCGCAACTTGAAACGTAAGCTCCTCGAGCTCGGTGAGCACATCAGTGTAGAGACCCAATCCAGCGCGAGCGCTGCAGTCTGCGCGCTGCGAGCGTCGCCACCCGATGTGGTGTTCCTCGACATTCGTATGCCGGAGCTATCCGGCTTTGAGGTACTGGCGCACTTCCCGGAGCATGAGCGCCCATTCGCCGTGATCTTTTGCACGGCTTACGACGAGCATGCGACCCAGGCTTTTGACGTCGCGGCGCTCGACTACTTGGTGAAGCCCGTCGAACTCTCACGGCTCGCATCGGCCATCACGCGGGTGCGCCGTTTTTTGGCATCGAACCCATCCAATGCATCTGCCGCAGCCACTCTGAACCGCGCTCGCCAGGCGGGGCTCAGCACCTGGCTTCAGCGGGTGGTCGTGCGCTTTCGCGGAACAGTCAAGGTCATTGACGTGTCGGACGTGGTCTGCTTTGCGAGCGAAGGGCATCAAGCGGTGGCCTACACCGCGAGCGACGAGCATGTGCTCGAAACG
>JBBSJC010000597.1:0-4992 GCA_038257655.1 Polyangiales bacterium
ACCTTGCGCCTCCTGCGACAGCAGGTCACTACCGGTCTGCACCAGGCCAAAGTCAAGCAACTTGACTACTCCCCCTTTCGTGACGCGCACGTTCTCGGGTTTCACATCGCGATGTACGAGGCCTGCGCGATGCAGCGCACGCAGCGCTTCCAAGTGCGCCACGAGACCTTTGCGCAGTCGTCGCTCATCGAAGGCGCGGCCCTGGCCTTGCGTGCGTGTCCAAGAGAGAAAGTCCGTGCCCGGCACAAGCTCCATGGAAAAGCCCCAGTGCCCGTCGTGCTCGAATAGCTCGTTCAGACGTACGAGACCCTCGTGCTGCACGCCGGCCACCATACGAAACTCTTGCTTGAGCGAGAGCAGCGCAGCCGGACGCATGCCGAGCAGCTCCTTGACGGCCACTTCGGTCCCGGACTCGCGGTCGACGCAGCGCAACACGCGACCAAATCCGCCGCTTCCGAGCTCATCGAGCACCTCGAAACGGCCAAAGAGCAGTGGCTCCCGTCGGACCTTACTCGCAGCCCAGCTAATGCCCATGCATGCCGGCCGATACGTGCGTTGTCATCCAGGCAGGATATCAACTCCCCCGTAGTAAGGGTGGATTCCGCAACACGCTGTCACGCGTGGGAAGTCTACGAAGGTAAACTCGCGACAGACGCCCACACCTCACCGCAGCGGTCGCGCGCGTGCGGCGCAGCATGCCTGTGTGGGCAGCTAATTTGGGATAGCAGTTCTGGCGCGATCTTACTGCTATGCTTAGTGCAGTGCAGCTTGCACGCCTCGCTCCCCTGATATTGTTAGCCAGCGCCTGTGGGCGATTTGGCTTTGAAGACGTCGGCTCGCAGATTCGGGGTGTGGGTAGCCTTACGGATGCGGGTGGCAACGAGGCTGGGAACGGAACCACAGCGCCGGGCAGTGACGGAGGCTACGACCTCGCGGACGGAAACGGCGGCGGCAGCACAAGCGGCGATAACACCGGCGGGAGCACCGGCGGCGCTAACGCGGGTGGCAGCCGCGGAGATGCGAGGGTCAATCCCATGCTGGACGGCGGCGGTACGGACGCGTCGGTCGCCTTGAGCACGGTGCGTGACTACGTCACGTCCACCATCGCGGCCGGGCTCGACCAGGGTTGTGCGGTACGTGCCGGTGGCAACGCTGCCTGCTGGGGTTACGACGCCAATGGTGAGCGCGGCGACGGGACCGGCCAGACAGACTCGCAGGCGTCTCCGTCGGCCCTCCGGCAGCAGAGCTCGGGCCTGTTAGCCGGCGTCGACACGGGCTTTGCGTACGTGTGCGGACTTTCGCGCGATGGCTCGGCCTGGTGTTGGGGAGAAAATTTTTACGGACAGCTGGGGAACCCCGGCGCAACCCCTCGCGCGGAGGAGCCCGTGAAAGTGGGGGGTGGCTTGACCTTTGACGGGCTGTCCGTCGGCGCGTACCACGCTTGTGCGATCGACGGCAGTGCCGTCGCCTGGTGTTGGGGCCGGGCAGCTCGCGGGCGCCTGGGGAACGGCGGAGGAGCCGCCGACCAGAACCTACCCGTCCTCGTCAGCGGGGCGCGCCGCTTTGTCGCAATCAGCGCTGGCGACTCACACAGCTGCGCCGTCGAACAGACCAGCAACGCGCTTTACTGCTGGGGTGACGGCGGGAGCGGACGACTGGGGACGGGCAACACCACGCAACAGGACGTGCCGACAGCGGTGGCCAGCACTCTCGACTATCGCAGTGTCGATACCGGCACCACGTTTACCTGCGCGCTCACCGTCGACGACCGGGCGCTGTGCTGGGGCACCGGCAACAAGGGCGAGCTTGGCAACGGTGCCCAGAACGGCAGCACAGTGCCCGTCGAGGTCGACGGTGCGCTGCGCTTTCGTACTCTTACTGTTTCGGGCGAAGCGAGTAAGGGGTTTGCGCCCTCCCCTCACGCCTGCGCACTCACGCCGACGGGCAGCGCCTACTGCTGGGGAAGCAACGAGTACGGTCAGCTCGGCACGGGCAATGCGGGGCTCGCGCTGTCGTCTGTTCCCACCGCCGTCGATCAGTCTTCGAGCGGCGCGTTTGTGGCGATAGCCGCCGGTTTTGGCTTCACCTGCGCGATCGACGAGGCCGATGGCGCCTGGTGTTGGGGCTTTGACGGAACCGGCGAGCTCGGCACGGGCGCGGGGCGACAGGACAGCCAAGTACCGCTACGTGTCTTGTTGCCCTGATACCCTGCCTCTTATGCTGTCAGGTCATCCCAGTCCGCGGCAGGTGAGCAGAGCTCAGGGGCCGCGGATATCTAAGATGTAAGGTTCGCAGTCGCCGTCGATGTGTCGCACTTCGATCGTGACATTGCGCGAATCATCGCTGATGAAGGCATCGGATTTGTCGATGCTGACCGCGTCGGGCTGTGCACCCGCTTTGCTACTACTAAGCGTGGGGCCTGCACATGACTTGCTCGAGGAATCATCTGGCACGTACACAAACAGGTCGTAGTTGGCGCTACCTTGGCCGCTGAGCGTGATCGTCGCCTTCAAGCTGCGCGATGAGTTGGAGTCTTCGTTGATCCGAAAGGTAAGCCACTCCGAGCGCTTGCCGGTCGTCATGAGCAGGTTGCTATTGGAGGCTTCGTCGCCGCTGATTTCGCCCAGATACCGCGCGGCGTTGCAGCCGCTCGTCGGCTCGCAGCTCGGTTTAGGCATCGGAATCGTGCCCGGGTCGCCTGGGCTCTGAGGGCCCGCATCGCCTGACTCGCTGCCGGCGTCGCGCCCGCCTGGCTCGCGCGCGCCGCTGTCTAGCTCGGAAACAGGCGGGCTAATGCCACCGTCACGCCGCGATCCATCACCAGGAGGCGCATCTGCGTCATCAACCGGGGCGGCCGCATCCGAGCCCAAAACGTTGTCTAAGCCTACCCCGCTGGCGGCGCCTTCTGCGCAGCCGACGTTCGTCAGCAAAGCCAGTGTGCAAACCTGTGTGTGAAGACGAGAGATTTTCATAAGGGAACCTCCGAAGGTTTCCGAATCCACAGCTCTACGTTGGTATGTCCGGCAGGAGGTAAGGGACCAAGCGCCGCCCAACCAGTGGTGTAGTCCGCAATCCCGAGCACACGCCCCTGCTCGGCCAGCGGATCGCCGTCCGTATCGACATCGATGGCGGTGGCGCGCAGCATATAGTGATCGTTGTCACCCTCCCACAGCTCGAGCATGCGCAGCTCGTGGGGATAGTCGGCGATAGCGGAGGTCATCACTTCCCAGTAGGCATGGCCAGGCGTCTCGATCGCCCGCACCTCGTGTACATGGGAGTGGCCGACCAGGCTGAACAGCACGTGATCGTACTCGGCGAGGAACGCGCGAAACTCCTCGGGCCGCATCGCCCCATCCTGTCTGCTGCCAAGCGTGCCGCCGTCGACCGTGAGCGCGTCGATCGCATGATGCGAGGCGAGGATGACGATGCGCCCCAGCGCCTTGGCCTCCTCGATCGCGGGCTTCACGAACGCGTCCACATCCGAGCGACGCAGCATTCCTGAGGCGCCACCCGCTTCCGCTGCCGTATCCATCACAACAAAACGCACCGGCGCGTCGGCAACATCGTAGTGGTAAAAAGCCTTGCCGCGGGTGACCTGCCGGGCCGAGATGCCGTGCCCGTCGTCGGTGTCGGCGAGCCTCGCCATCAACTCAGCGGGAAACATCGGCTTTCTGCGTTCGTCGCTGACAAAGCCGCTGCCCGAGCGTATTTCGTCGGGGTCGCTGTAGTCGCGCGTGCCCAGTGCGCAGAAGCCCGAGGTGGCGTTGCTGCGCAAGGTATTGTTCACCCCTAGATTGCCCTGCACCAGCTCGTCGTGGTTGCCTGACACCCAAAGCCAAGGCATCGCCAGCCCCTCGGGCATGAAGGCGTCCTTCGGGTCGTTCGCGGCGCCGGCGAGCAAATCATCATCGGCGCCTGAGTCGCACTCGACAGGTAGGCCCCCGTTCAGGATGCCGATCAACCAGTCGAGCTCGTTCTCTTGGGCGCTGTCGATGTTGTCGCCCCCGAGCAGCGTGAACGCGACGGGATCCGCGGCGTTCTCGCGGTTGATCGCCCGCACGGCGGCGTTGGCCAAATGACACAGATACGCATCTTGCGTGCGCAGCGCTGCAGAGGCCTGACCGCGCGAGTCGACGGTGGCCACGCGCGTTGTGGACTCCTCGTCTGTGAGCTGCAGATCCGAAAGGTGCGCAAAGCGCAGGATGCGTCGTGCGTTACGACCGAGCGCCGGCACCGGACCGCCATCGAGCGTGCGGGGCACCGCGCTTTCGCCGGGGCCCCATGTGTACGCGCCGTAGCCCTGGCTGAGCGCGCTCGCACGCGCATCGGCGTAGGCCGGGTTTGGATGGGTCCCGTCTTCGAGTGCGTGGCTCGGCACGATGCGTTGATCGACCGTGCTCAAAGGACGCGCGACCGGGGCGACGCCACCGTCGGCCGGCCCCAGGCCCGCGTCGTCCATGACCGGAACCACGCGTCCGGCATCGTCTTGGGTGACCGCAGGTGGACCGTCGGGCGCCGCATTACCGGTGGAAGCACCGCCCCCGTCAAACGGGCCGCTCGGATCAGCATCGGGCAAACCGATGCCTTGGTCCGCCACGCTGCAGCCTGCCAACGCAAGACACAGAGCCGACGCCAACAATGGAGAGATTCGCGGAAGAGTCACCGACGCAGGATGTGGCACGATGTAACCATCGGCAACATACCCATCGGTGTTTGGCGGGTGTGTCGACGAAAACTACGGGCGCACAGCCCAGTTAACTAGCCTCAGGGCAGCCAGTCTTCGCCTGTTTCGCAGTCGATGTGCCGCAAGCTCAGCTTGCCCGATTCGATTTGGAGCACGCCGAAAACGATCGGTAGGTGCATTCGCCTTGGACCTATCGAGCCGGGATTGAAGACGGTAAGGCCGCGGTCGCGCCCAATGAAAGGCACGTGGGAATGGCCGCATACGATAAGTCTTGCGCCGCTGTCGGTAGCGAGGCGGGCGGCGTCGGC
>JBBSJC010000598.1:0-4987 GCA_038257655.1 Polyangiales bacterium
GATAACCATCGGTGAGCGCGATGTCCTCGACCACACGCACCACAGCAGGGCGTGCATTTGGGGCGAGGCGTGCGGACACTAGGCGCGTGAGCACGTCGGCTTCGAGCTCCCGTCCGCTGCGCAGTACGATCGAAGCCTCAGGTCGCTGCTCGCCATCTTCCTGGTTGGACGCGTGCACCACGGCGAAGCGGACTTCAGACAAATCGTAAAGTGCGTCCTCGATCGGCCGCGTGAATACGGGGCCATCGCTCGTGCGCACGACATCTGTCAGGCGATCGAGGAACCAAAAATCGCCATCGACATCACGGCGCATCAAGTCCCCGGTGACAAACCAGGTATCGCCCAGCTCGCGTACATCCCGCCGCAGCCGGCTCGCGGTCTCTTCATTATCGGCATAGCCATCGAAGGTGGTCTGGGCGTGGCTTGCATCGACCCGGGTCAGCAAAACACCGGGTTCTTCGGGGCCCGCTTCGACGCACAACCCCAAGCCGTCGCGCACCATGCGCTTGTTGTCGAAATCGTAGGCGGCAAGCAGCATGTCGTTCGAGCCGGGCAAGGGGCGACCAAGGGAGCCGACCTTGTCTGCCGCCACGTTGGCAAGCACGCCTGTGCCTTCAGTGGACGCGTAGAATTCGAGCACGCCCACCGCACCAAAGCGTTCGGTCAGGCGTCGCCAAATGTCAGCTCGCATGCCGCTACCCGCGAACAGACGGATGGGATTTTGCTGCTCGCCGCGATAGCTCGGAGCATCGACCAGCTCGCGCAACATCTCGCCTGCGTAGAACACCACGGTCACTCCGTAGCGCCGTACTTCTGGCCAAAAGCGCTCGGGCGAAAAGCGGCTTGTCATCGCCAGCCTGGCGCCGCCCACGAGCGCACCGCCTGCGGCGACGAGCATGCCCGAAGCGTGATGCAGGGGCGTGCAGGCATACACCGTGTCTTTGGCGCTGAGCGAAGCTGCTGCCGCTGCACCGTAAGCCGCGACCGCCCAACGCCGATTGGAGATACGAGCGGCACGCGGCTCATCGAAGCGCCCTGCCGTGAACATGATCATCGCCAGATCTTCGGCCCGTCCGGGATTGGCGCGATACCAGTGTGGGAAGGCCATGCGCTCGGTGTCGATCATCTCCATGTCGATGACGTTCGAGGTCTGCGGTCGCGGGCTCTTGGGCGCGCCGAGCATCAACAGCTTGCCCGCGTAACTTTCGCGCGCGAGTCCCACGTTGTCAGGATCGGCCACGAGCAGATCGACCGGCGCAAGCTCGAGCGCGCGCCCGAGCGAGGCCCGCTGACTCTCCGGACTGAGCAACACAGCCACCGCGCCGAGCCGGCTCAAGGCCGTCACGAGTGAGAGATAACTCGGCCGATTGTTCATCAGCACACCGACGTGTTGGCCAGGCCGCACCTCGCAGGCGATCAAGCCGCGCACCACGTGATCGACGCGGCGATTGGCTTCTGCGTAACTTTGGCCGCGCCCGTCGTAGATGAACCAGCCGCCATCCGGGTTGCGCATGGCTTGCTCTTCGAGCGCAAGACCGAAGCTCACGCGCGCATCCGGGGTCAGGCGCTCGAGCTTGGCCAAGCGCGCGACTTGCCAGCGCAAGCTTTCGCTCAGATTCAAACCGCTGCGCGTCAGGCGACCGAGGCTGCGCGTCAGCGTGCTTGCAAAACCGCTCGAAGCGTCACGGATAAGCTCAAGACCGTCCTTTACGTCGTCGATTGCAGCGTCGACGCCAACCTTACGGTCTTGTCCGACTAGCCGGCTTGGTTTGGGCCCGGAGCCATCGCGCCAGCGCAACCACTCCACGACACTGGGCCAGGTGACTTCAAAAGCCTTTCTGCTCACCACGATACCGATGTGGCCAGCTGGCACGAGAATCTCGTACATCTCGCTGATGTTGGGCGCGGCTTGTTTGATCGCGCGCACTGTACGTGGCCGCGCGATCTCGTCGCGCTCGCCCACGAAGTACAGCAAGGGACAGTGTATGTCCGAGAGCGAGCAGGCGCGACCGTCGATCACGAAACCGCCCTGCATCAGCCGATTGCCGAGTACGAACTCCTCGGCAAACGTTTTGAGGGCGGGCCCCGGCCAAGCGACAAAGCCGTCCCCCGAGAGAAAGCGCCGCTTACCTTCGCCATGTTCGATCGCCTGACGATCGTGTAAATCGCCCACAAACTGCATGAACTGCGCGGCGCGCTTATCGATGCTGACGACTTTGAAAAGAAAGCTTGCGATGCCGCCGGGCATGGCATCGAGCATGCCGAGACCGCCGAGCGTGCCCCTGCGAATGAACTGCAGAGACCTGCCAAGTGTCTCGGGATCGATCCCGGGCAGAGCCGCGTAGATGTCGACGAGCGCCCCAAACGTGATCAGTGACTTGATGCCTTCTGAGCGGCGCCAGGCTGCCACCTGATAGGCGAACATGCCGCCCTGCGAGTACCCCGCCAGGTGCACGTCTTTGCCAGTCACTTCGCGAATCAGATCGATGCACTCGTTGATCGCGCGCACGTGATCGTCCTGCGTGCGTGCCAGCCCGCCTTGCTGGTCTTCTGGGACGCCAAAATCGCAAAGCCAAACGTCGATGCCTTCGGACGTCAGGTGCGCGACCGCACTCGAGGCCGCTTCGATGTCATAGATCTCGGAGTTGATCATCAACGCCGGAATCAGCAGCAGTGGGTGCTCGACCTTGGGCTTACCCGGCTGCGCAGCGTAGCGCCTGAGCGAGTGAACGCGTTCTTCGCGCTCAACAGTGTAAGGGGTGCGCTGCTGCGGTATCAGTCGTCCGAGGCGCGCCATCTCCAGCGCGTTTTGCACCGAACGTCCGAGGCGCTCAGCGCGTCGCTTGAGCAGTCCTCCGCCCTGACTTCTTTCACCCATTAAACTCCCCTTAACCGTGCTCTATCTGCCCACTCATAACGGCTCGGCGGGCGACGCCGAACGGCGCGGCTAATGTGGGAGGATAACAAGCCATCCGCTAGGCGAAACGCGGCAAATTGGCGCCATTTATCCTCGCGTGTGCGGCCCAGGCAGCTACGCGAGCGCAGTTTCGCTTGCGCCCCTCGCGCATACTCTTGTGCGTGACAGTTCACCTTCGCGCACCTTTTGGCTTTCGCGGAGTGGATCCGTCTGGTAACTCATTCGAGCGACTACTTCTAAGTAGTTAAGGCGAGGCCTCCCCATGGTGTTTGGCGTGTTTGCGCGCGAGCAAGAAGGCCAGCGACAGAGTCGCTTGGAGATCGATGCGGGCAGCCTTGCGTCCGGTTTCAACCTATCGCGCTCTGCGGCTGCGATCGCGGGCGTGGTGTGTGGCGTTGCGTTTGCGCTTGCAGTGCCGCGCATCGGCGCCTGGTCGATCGCACTGCTGTTGCCGCTATGCATCGGCGCTGGCTTTGCCTGGGGCCATCGTGCGCGCGCCGCACAAACGCGAGCTGCGCTCGAACAGCTGAAGTCACGCCTTGCCCACGAGCTCAACAATCCACTCGCGATCTTGATCGATCAGCTCGATAGCGCAGTGAGTGCGCTCGAGCGCACGAGCCTCACGCAAGGCTTACGGCGCGTCTCGGAGCTCAAGGTGCTCGCGGACGATGCGCTCGCTGCAGCTACGCGTATCGCCAGCGTCGTGCGCGATTTGGATGAGAACGCGCCCGCTCCGTCAGAAAGGCCGTTGGCCATCGGCCGCTTGCGCCGCGATAGCACAACCGAGCACGCCGGCGAACGCGTGCCCGAACGCGTTTCAGAACGGTCACCCGAACATGTTTCGGAGCGCGTACCTGAACCTGCCCAACGAACGGTGCCCGCGCGCTCAGGGCCGATTCCTAAGCCGGTACGCGCGCGCATTCTCGTGATCGACGACGAGCCTCAGGTAGCCGCTTCCCTGCGCCGCATGCTGTATCGACACGATGTGACGGTTGCGACCAGCGGTTTCGAAGCGCAGAGCCTGATCCAACATCACGAGTTCGACGTGATCGTAAGCGACGTGATGATGCCTGAACCCTCCGGTATGGACGTGTTCGAGCGCCTCACGCGCACCGATCCAGACCTGGCGCGTCGCTTCGTGTTTGTGACCGGCGGCACGTACACCACGCAGGCGCGCGATTTCCTCGCGAGTATTCCCAATGCGCGCTTGGGTAAGCCCGTGGATGCGCTCGCGCTCGACCGCGCGATCGCTGAAATCCACCAAGGGTTCGAGCTGAGCGCCCTTTCGCGCTGAGGCGCGCACGCTCGACCCTGAGCGTTGGCGACCACCCTGCACCGTCAGCCTGAAAGCTTACTTCGCCCCAGGCAGTCTCTTGACCTGCCAACGGTCAGAGCAAGTTGACACTGGTAAGATTGCGCTTGCGGCCTCGCGTAGCAGGGTGCAACTCTGCGGCCACGCGGGAGGTTTCTGCGGGAGGTTTACACGTGGAGCATCGCCATAAGATTCTTAAGTGCGCCAGCATCGGCGTGTTGTCTTTCACGGCTGGCTTAGCGGCTACGGCGCTAGCACTCGATGGATCGAGCGCTCTTGCACGCGGCTGGGCGCCGCTTGTCGCGATGCATGGCGAAGGCGACACCGCGCGCGCCGTTGGCTCCTTGCGTGCTGCGAACAAAGCGATGGACACGATCCTCGCCCGCACCGAGATGGACGCTCCCACCGAGAAGTTCGTCGAGCAATCCTGGAAAGAGCTCGCCGACTTTCAGCTCGATGACTTTTACGAGCTTTTGCCCCACAAGGACGGCGCTTGGCGCGAAATCGGTGTGACCGGCTCGGTGGAAGGTCCGGCCTTTCGCATTCGGCAGGCCAATCCCAAGCAGCCCTTTCAAGTGACGCTGCAGGGCCCACGGAAAAACCTGGCAGATTTCTCCGTGCACCTGCGCGCCAAGCCCACGCGCACGATAGGCGAGCACAATGCGTTCTTGATGCAGGTTCGCGCTGGCTTTGGCATCGGCACAATCTCCTGGGCGGCTGTCACCCAAGCACTGACCGCGACCTTGAGCCTGGTTTCC
>JBBSJC010000599.1:0-4976 GCA_038257655.1 Polyangiales bacterium
AGCAATCCAGGGACCTACACCAAAGCATTCGATGAGATCCGCGAGGTGTTCGCGAGCTTGCCGGAGGCACGCACGCGCGGTTTTGGTCCCGGTCGCTTTTCGTTCAACGTTAAAGGCGGCCGCTGCGAAGCCTGCACGGGCGATGGCGTGGTGAAAGTGGAGATGCACTTTCTCGCCGATGTGTACGTGCCCTGCGACGTCTGCGGCGGCAAACGCTACAACGAACAAACGCTATCGGTCTTGTATAAGGGCAAGAGCATCAGCGATGTGCTCGATACGGATATTGCCGACTGTCGCGCGCTTTTCTCCGCGCATCCGGGCCTTGCACGCACCCTTGAGACCCTGTGCGAAGTCGGCCTTGGCTACGTCAAAATCGGGCAGCCCGCGACCACGCTCAGCGGCGGCGAGGCCCAGCGCGTGAAGCTGAGTCGCGAGCTGAGCAAGCGTCAGACAGGCAAGACGCTTTACCTTTTGGATGAGCCGACCACCGGACTGCACTTTGCGGACGTGCAGCATTTGCTCGTCGTGCTGCAGAAGCTGGTCGAGGCTGGCAACACGGTGCTCGTGATCGAGCACAACTTGGACGTTATCAAGTGCGCCGATTGGGTCATCGATCTCGGCCCCGAAGGTGGCGAAGCCGGCGGCCGCATTGTCGCCCAGGGCACGCCCGAGCAGGTGGCCAAGGTCAAGGGATCGCACACGGCGCGTTTTCTGAAGGGCGTGCTCGCTTAACTCTGTCCTTCCCCCCAACACAGGACGGCAAACGCGCGCGGGCACTGCTATCCTCGTGCACCATGACGATTCAGGCTGGCCTCTACCGCACCACGCAAGCGCATCCATTTGACCCCGAGCGCGTCCCCGCGAACACCCTCGTGTACGTGGGCGACGAGCCCAGCGGAGGCGGACAGTTCGTCGTTCGTCCCGGCCGCAATGTACACAATCGCTGGTATTGGGGCGAGCCCACCACACCCGTTGCCGATCCGCTATGGGAGCGTACGTTGAAGCGCTTGCCGGCCGAGGGCTTCTACACGATTCCGGACGACTTGCGCGTCGGTGACAGCGGCGTCTGGCGCAAAAACGCAATCGTTCAGCTGGGCTACTCACCGCAAGGCGACGGCATTTTGTTCGTCGGTGAGCGTCACGAAGGCATCGAAGTCAACGCGCTTTTCTTCAGCGATCGCGGCATGCGCATCAGCGACGAGGTGCTGTATCGACTGAACTGGGCGCCGATTCTACCCGTGACCCCGCCGCTCAACGCCTAGCGGCGAGGCAGGCTAATACCGCAAAAAGCCGCGTCTCAGACCGCCGACGCACGCGGCAGCCAGCTAGCCCGAATTTCGCCGACGGACTTGCCGACCACGTTCTTGACGCTTGAAAAGCGCTCGGGCAGCTCTGCGCCCAGGCTCGAGGCGAACCACTCACGCAGCAGCGCCCAGGCTGCGACGGGCCGCGCGACATCGGCTCCCGAACGAATTTTAATCGCCAGTCCGAGGCCTTGCTCGGGCAGCGCCACGCACAACAAACCCTGAGCGCCGACCTTGGCGAGCACGGACGTGCTCTGCACGAGCCAGCCGTCAAAGGCGTCACTGCCGCTCATCAACGCGGGGTGCTGACGCATCGCACGACCGACCGCCCCCAGGTTCTCATCTTCGCCTTTTTCGGTGCCCTTGAGGCTGTCTTCGCGGCTGGTGCCGCCGCTGTTACCGCCGAAGCTCCCATTCATCGCGACCGCCAGCTGCGCCCAGGCGCGCGCCATGCCCGATAGGGGCAGCACGAAACACGGTAGCCCGCAGCCATCGATCACGACGCCTTGCACGGTGCCGCCTGCGCGTGCGTTCATGCGCGCCAAGATCCGCTCCTGCAGAGGATGGGAGGGCGTCAGATAGTTCGCGTCCCAACCCTGCGCCGCGCACGCCGCCGCCATGAAGCTGTGCTTCCCTGAGCAGTTATTGTGCAGCACGCTCGGCTCGTGGCCCGCTGCGTACAGCTCCTGGGCACTCGGCGCGTGGGCGGGCGCGTGCGCACCGCAATACAAGTGCGAGGGCGTCCGCTCAAGCTTTGCAAGCAGCGCGCCCACCTGCTGGACGTGCATGGATTCGCCGTGGTGACTGGCTGCTCCGATCGCCAAATCTTCCGAGCTCAAACGCGCGCGTTGGGCTGGGTCGAGCGCGGCCAAGCACTCTTCGAGCTGAAACGGCTTGGCGGCGCTGCGAAACGTAGTGAGCGCATCCTCACCGAGCGCGGCGGTCACTCGCCCGCTTGCGTCGCAGGCTACGGCATCGATTTCGTGCCTGCCTTCGACCGCAAATCCCCGACGCTGCTCAACGATCAACGACCTCATACGATGACTGTGCTCGACCTTGACCACGCGGCACAAGCCGACGTAATGCGTGACATCACCCTCGCTCTTCCGGCCTGATGCTTGCGCGACCATTGTGCCTATTCTTAGACCGTGACAGCCTACCTGTTGCGATGAAGCGTTGGATGGGACACGGCATACTGCGGGCTCTTTTCGCCCTGACGTTTGCAGCTTGTATGAGCTGCACCTGGGAGCCATCCGCACGCCCGGTACAACCAGAAAAGCTGCTCGAGGGCTCATTCGAGGTGCTCGGCATGCTGGACGTCTCCCGCTACGCGGGCTTCGTACGCGATCCGGAGACGGCGCCGCGCGTCGGGATTCTCGATCTGCGCACCCGTAAGCACTGCGATTTGCCAGAGGACACTTTCCCCCTCAGCCAGGTCATCGTGGGGCCGACTGGCCAAGACGGGCCGCCTTTTCTCTGGCCTGCTGCACGCTTTGATACCGAAGGCAGACGCACCCTCACTTTCTCGGACGAAAAGTGCAACCTGCGCGAGCTCGACACCCGCGTGGGCGACTCGATCTTCCCGGTCACGCTCGATGCAGATAAGCGTCAGGTGGTGTTGTTCGGCGACAATCGCGGCAAGCTTTCGCTCTACGATCCCTGGGATGAGAAACTGACTGTGATCGCAACTGGCGTGGGACGTTTCGTTCAAGTGCAGCGACCACAAATGAATGGCATCCCCGTCGGCCCGCAGATGTTGTGGTTGATCGAAAGTGGTGTGCTGACGTTGCGCACGCTCGACGGCACGAAAATCGTAGCGCGCGGCAAGGCCGTCACGGAGCTCAGCCAGGCGAGCCTGGCCACGCAGCGCGTCGCCTATGTCGATCAGGGTATTCTCTACGATGCCGCCGCGCCGGACTTCAAACCCGGGCAGCTGGCGCAGAACGCGTGCACCCCGGTCTACGCGGGCACGACCCTCTCATTCTTTTCGCCCTGCGAGGCACGCCAGCTCAACCGGCTCGACCTGCAGACGGGCGTGCTTGAGGTGTTCGAACCGGGCGTCTACGCCGAATGGAAGCAAGACGGCTTCACCTTCGAGCGCGCCGTCGATGAGGAGAACAACAACGTGTTGTTCGTCACGACGCTCGACGGGCAGCGCACGCAGGTGATCCCGACCCTCGTGAGTGAGGTCCAGGCACTCGATAGCAAGCGCATCGTGGGGCGAGATGCAGACAACAACTTCGGCGTCTACACGATCGGGGGCGACTTCATCAAGCTCCTACGCTCGGCGGGGCGCGTGGTCGGCTTTATTGATTCGCGCACCCGGCGCTTGTCCTGGGTGGCATTGCACGAGATCAAAGACGGTGTCGCCACCCTTTCTTACCTCGAACAGCCCGATTTCCGCCTGGAAACCATCGCGGAAGACGTGGCTCCAAGTAGCGTTTCGGTCCTGCAGATCGTGCCCGTCGCCGAGCCCGTGCTCGTGTACGTCCGCGACGCCGAGATCATGCAAGAGGAAGGGCGACCGGCAAGATATCAAGGCACCCTCGATACGCGCGTGCTGAGTGGCGAGCTCGGGTCAAGCATTGGCGAGGACGT
Source organism: Polyangiales bacterium (assembly GCA_038257655.1). GTDB lineage: Bacteria > Myxococcota_A > Polyangia > Polyangiales > DASUME01 > DASUME01. The sequence continues at coordinate 3,903 of JBBSJC010000599.1, forward strand.
GACGTCCTACGCACTGGTTGCGGATCCGAACGTGCCTGGCTTGCTCTACACGACCAATGGGTCACGGGATCAGGGACTGTGGTTCGCAGCCTTGTGAGCCGCACACACCCAAGACCCCGCGCTGCAGCCTGGTCGCTCTGCATCGTGGGCGCGTGCCTTACTGTAGTTTGTACAGGGCCCGTGAGCCCAACGCACGCGCAAGACGGCGCCTTACGGTATCAGCCACCTGACGTCGATCGCGTGTATCCGCTCGACGGCAGCTTTCCACGGCCCGCTCCGACCGAAGTCCCGCCCGCCCCCAGCGCCGAGCCCGCCAGCCCAGTCGGGCCGCTACCGGCCGTCACACTTGAGCCCGTGCCGGATCCCGCAGCAGCCGAGCCCGAGGAGGAGCCGGCCTTTGGCGCACGTGCCGCGGTAAACAGACCGACCCCAGGTAGCTTACGGATCAGCGCCTCCGCCGCGCGCGATTTGCCGGGCGCCTTTGGCGACCCCTTGCGCATCCTGGATGCCTTACCTGGCGTCACTCCAATCGCAAGCGGCGTGCCCTATGTCTACATTCGCGGCGCGCCGCCGGCCGCCCAGGGCTACGTCTACGATGGCATTCCGCTGCCGCAGCTCTATCATGGCGCCTTTGGGCCCGCGGTCATCCACCCGCGTACCACGGGGCCCATCCACTTTTACGCCGGTGTGCCTCCCGCCATGTACGGCCGGCGCGCGGGCGGCCTCGTGCTCGCAGAGGGCCTTGCGCCTCAACGTAAGCTGGGCGCTGAGCTTGAGCTGCGTTTGATCGACGCAGGCGCCTGGGTCGAAGCGCCGCTCGGAGACGGCGTCGTCACGATCAGCGGACGCATCGGCTACCCCCGGCTTGCCCTGTTGATCGCGGAATCGCTCGGAGCGATCTCGGAGGGCACGAAGTTCAACTACGGCGATGGTCAGGTGCGCATTCGCAAGCCGCTGAGCAAGCGCCTGACAGCGGAGCTGCTGTGGCTCGGCTCGTTTGATGCGATCCCGTTGCCTGAAGTCGACGCCGACGCCCAGCTGCGGGCCGGGTCCACGAACCTTCAGTTTCACCGC
>JBBSJC010000600.1:0-4932 GCA_038257655.1 Polyangiales bacterium
CGTTCGGCGGCCTTGTGCTCGCAAGCCTTGCCCGTGCGGCGCACGCGTTTGCAGGACGGCCTGACCTTACTCTGCGCACGATGACTGCCGAGCTGTGCGGCCCAGTCATGGCGGGGGAGGTCGAGATCAAGCTCGAGGCCTTGCGCATCGGCTCCGGCACCTCGACCGTGGCTGCGCGCCTAACGCAACAGGGGGAGGTGCTTACGCATGCGGTAATCGTGCTCGGTAAGGCGCGCCATCCCGATCCGCAGTACGACGGGCTGCCGAGACCGGCAATGCCCGCCTGGCGTGGGGTACAGGCCTTGCCCGCGAACGACATGGCGGCGACGTTCGCGCGCCACTTCGAATATCGCAACACGGGCAACATCCCTTTTTCAGGTGCCAGCACCCCATCGTCCGCGGGCTGGGTGCGACCCCGCGAGCCAGGCAGCGCACGGGATGCCGCGTTTATCGTGGGCATGGCGGACGCTTGGTGGCCCGCCCTGTTGGCGGTCATGAGCTCCCCGCGACCTGCAGCGACGATCACGTTTACCATCGACGTCGTCGGCTGCTGTGAAGGCCTGGATCCCGATGCGCCGCTGTATCACGACTCACACACGCTGTTCGCGCGCGATGGCTGGTCGCCGGAGATGCGCACGTTGTGGGGCGAAGATGGCCGGCTGCTGGCGATCAATCACCAGACGTTCATCGTGATCAAGTGAGCCGCGCCGGCGTGAAGGCACGCACGAAAGTGACCAGCTCGGGGCGCAAGTAAATCAGCAACGTAAGATTGCGGACAATCGCGCGAGGTCACACACGTCCCTTCTTGGCGTGGCATTTAGTCAATAATATTGACTAATAACGGATCAGAAGCGTGCCTTAATAGGCGCTGCGCCTCTGCCCTGTGCCAGCTGTTACTGATGTTTTATTCTCTGCTCGAACGAGCACGACCCGACTGGGTAGGTACGGAACCACAGTCAGTCAAAGAGACAGGTTGTGTTGCTACTGGTGAGATGACGGCCCGCTCACCAACTCTCTTTCCGTATGCTTTGCACGTGCGTGGCCGCACCGACGTCGAACGCGAGGACGCCGGAAATTTTTGCGTAAACCTCGTTTGACCCGCAGGATGAGGAAAGGAGTCTGGTGGTGCGTTTCCGCGCTGGGCTAGTCATCGGTTTGTTGCTCGGCGTGCCGGGCCAAAGTCGCGCCTTCACGGGCGAGACGATGTGCCGTGCTCCCGAATCGGGCTTCGACCAACTTCAGAGTTTCGACGGTGCGATGTGCGCCCCTCGCTCGCCCCATCTGTTGCGCATGTCGAGCGTCGATTTGTGCGCTCCGGTCTCAGGTAAGGTGCACGGCGATGAAGCCTACACCGTTGCCAAGAACGCGCTGATACGGGCTAGACAGCTCGAAGCGCAGGGACGCTACGACGAGGCGCTGCTCAATTACCGCGTAATCGAAGCGACGTTACCGCGCATTAGCGATTACGGCGCGGTGCTCCGCGCAGAGTTACATACGCGAGCAGGCGACCCGGCACGCGCGGCCACGGCCTACCGCGAAGCGATGGCGGACAGCGTCAACGTGGACTGGATCGCCAGCGCCCATGTCGAGCTCGTGCGCAGCTTGCTTGCGGCGGGCGATGCGACCGCGCAAAAGGAGCTCGACGCGCTCTTAAGTCGCTATCCGCACCTGCCTGAGGGGCCGCTGCTCAAGCTCGATCTCGCGCGTTATCGCGAGGCACAAGGCTCACCGCGCACGGCGGCGGCCACTTACCGGATGCTCGACCTCACCCTGCCCGGCTATCCGGTCGCGGCGGAAGCACGCGCGCGACTGGACGCCCTGCGTGCTCAAGGCATCACCGTCGCGCCCTACACCCAGGACGAGCGGATCGCGCGGGCGCAGTTGCTCGTGCGCTCCGGGCCGGTCGAGCTCGCCCGTACCGTGCTTGCAGATCTTGCGGCCGAGAAGCTTACGAACACGAAGCGGCGCCTGCTCGATGCGATGTACACCACCCTGATACGCGTGGATGCATCGGCGCAGCCGGCTCCTGAGTTAGGCAGCAACGAAGGCGCGCAGGATCTGCTCGCTCAGGAAGCCCGCCAGAAGCGGGTGCGCGCGATGATCAACAAGAAAGCGCGCATCAACAAGCAGAAGCCGTTTCAGCTGCTCGCGACCTTGGATGCGGCCACCCACGAACGCATGACGGACGTGGCCGACGTGATCGTGCTCGAGCTCGCGCGCCGTGCTGCATCGATCTCAGCAGACGTGCGCTTCGATGCGCTCTCGCTTTCATCGGGCAGCGCGAGTGACACGGCGTTGATCGCGCTGGCAGATACGTTGGTGAGTCACCGGACGATGGGCGCAGCCGCGCGTTACCATCGCGGCCGTGCGCTCGAGCGTGCGGGCCGTGTCGATGAAGCCAAGACGGATTTCTTACTCGTTCAACAGCACGATCGCGGCACGCGCTTTTACGCCAACTGGGCGGAGCAACGCCTGCGTGCGCTTGCGGGCGAAGCTTTGACGAAGCGCTGTGTCGGCGCGCCTCTTGTCACCTGTGCCAGGCCCAGCCACGACAAGGCGCTCAGTGCGCTCGAGAACGGGCTCGCATTCAACGTCGATTCTGCGATCGCGATTTTGACGCCGATCGCAGAGGAACATGGCGCAGCTTACCCTTGGTTTGTGCGCGCCTTGGACTTGACGCGTATCGGCGAGATCGCAGCGGCCAGCGACGAGCTGCATGAGGCCTATCTGGCGTTCCGTTCCGCTGCGCGTCGCAGTGCGCTGCGTGCCGGACGCGAGGCTGTCTACCGTGGTGCAAGCGTGATGAGGCCGGCCCCAGACGCGGCGACGCGTAGGGCGCGGCTTGGCCTCAACATGGCAACACGCGAAAGCTTGGCTCAGGCCGCGGGCGCCCTCGGTGACTACGGCACGGCCACGTTCTTTGGCGGACAGCGCTGGGCAGAGAGCCATCCCTACCCGTACCCCCACGAGGTGGCGCTGGCTGCGCGCAAGTATAGCGTCGATCCGGACCTGCTGTTTGCTGTGATGCGTGTGGAGAGCGTGTATCAGCGTCGCATCATCTCCCACGCGGGCGCTGTGGGCCTGATGCAGATCATGCCGCGCACCGGTCGCTTGATCGCCGGGCAGCTGGGCCAGGCAGATCGCACCACCACCGACTTACTCGATGCGCAAACCAACCTGAACTACGCGGCATGGTACCTGCGCACGCTGCTCGATCGGATGGATGGGCATCTGCCACTGGCGATCGCGAGCTACAACGGTGGACCGCATAACGTGCGCAAGTGGATCCGAGGGGCCGGCGATCAGATGCCGCTCGATGCATTCTTGGAGCGCATCCCGTTCACGGAGACCAAACGTTACGTACGCCGCGTGCTCGGTTACTACGTGGAGTACAAGGCACTGCGTGGCGAAAAGATCGAGCTGATGACCGTAAGCTTGCCGCCGGAACGCCCGAGCGACGTCACATTCTGAAGCGACAGGCGCTTAGCGAGCGTTGGCCGTTGTTCTTCAAGTGTTCGCTGACGCTTGCGCGCGCTAGTTCGAGGTGGCCGTGAATACGGGGCCGAACACGACGCTTTGCCAGATCGGCTCGCCCGCGAAGTCATCGTCTTTGGCGCGTAGGTACTGCACCTGGCCCGCTACGCCGAGGCCCCAGTACGCACCGAGCCACCACTCGTAACCTACCGCTGCGCGCGCGGCCAAGCCGGGCTTGAGCGTCCTGCCATCACCCCTGACATCGGCGACTGCGGGAAAGCCGACGCCCAACGAGCCACTGAAGTACACGTTCATGGGCAAGTAGTAGGTGACGCCCGCACCGAGGGCGCTAGATGTGATGCCACCGTCGACTCCCTTTACCTTCTCGCCATCGCGCAACAGATCGCCGCCGAAGGTGTCAAAGCCGAAGGCACTGAAATGCACCGCTAGACGCGGCATGACGCTGCCGCCGATCGCGAAATGCCAGGCCGAGCCCAAACCGCGGTTCTCGACGTCGGTGCCGGCGTAGTCGGCGGTCGCGGACGTCCAGCCTAGCCCGACATCGATATGCGAAAAGAAGCCGGTGTGATCGCGATAACCGTAGGGCGTGAGCTCGTATTCCGACTCTTCGTAGTACTGCGCTTGGACGCGCGACGCAGCAGCGAGGGACAGGGCGCACACGCTGAGCAGCAGCAAACTCGATAGACTATTGCGGGTCATGTCTTGAACGTAGCCAGCATTGTGTGGCCCACGCAACTCAACGGGCGGCACGTCTACTTCAGCGTCCAATAAACTTGGGCGCGCGCTTGCCTACGAAGGCGGCCATGCCTTCTCTACCGTCAGCGGTTTGGGAGGTATGGGAGATCGCCTGCGATTCAAACTCGAGCTGCGTCTCGAGGGACGTTGACTGCGTCCCGGCGAGCAAGCGTTTGACCTCTCCGTAGGCGGCCGTGGGCCCCTCGGCGAGCTGCTTGACCACCTTCTCGGCCTCGGCCGAAAGCTCCGCATCTGGGACCACGCGCGAGATAAGGCCCCACGTCTCCGCTTCGCGCGCGCTGAGCACGCGATTGGTGAAGATCAGCTCCTGGGTGCGTCGCAGTCCGATCAGACGCGGCAGCACGTGGCTGGCGCCGCCATCGGGGGCAAGCCCCGCCTTGGTATACGCCATGGTGAAACGGGCACTCTCGGCGGCTACTACGTAATCACCTGCGAGAGCGAGGCTCATGCCTGCGCCGGCGGCGACGCCGTTGACAGCGACGACGACGGGTGCACGCATGCGAATGAGACGGGACACCGCAATGTGCAGGTAACCGGTGAGCTCACGGAGCGCGCGCACCACATCGTCGCCGTAGGTCGCGAACGAGCTCAGGTCGCCGCCGCCCGAAAACATCTTGCCCGAGGCGGACACGAGCACGGCGCGCACGCTGGCGTCTGAATCGCAACGGGTGGTCGCATCCA
>JBBSJC010000601.1:0-4898 GCA_038257655.1 Polyangiales bacterium
GAGACCGGTCGCTACATCGTCCATTTTGGCGAGCCGTCGATCGCAAAGCACTTCGGCGAAATGCGCCGACTGCGTAAGACCGTCCAGGGCGTTCCCCTCGGCACGCGCCTCAACATGGTCCACCCCGCCATGGTGGCGTACAAGCAGCAGCTGGAGTCGACCCAGCGCGCGCACCTCGACACGATCGCGCAGCTCGTTGGTCGCGACACGGTCGAGCGCACGTATATGTCCGCGCTCAACGCGGCCGTCGTGCACATGGACCACAGCGAAGCGTTGCGCGTGGCCAAGCTCGGCCTCGTGGCCATGGTCGAGCCGGAGCAAATCCGTCAGCTTGTGACCGACCGCGGCCCGATGCTTGTGGGCGCACCCGGCGTCTGGGATGGCTCGGCCAGTGGCGTCGCCAGCAAGGGCGAGAACATGGTCGTCGGTATCATCGATTCCGGCATCGCCTTCAACATAGAAATCGACGGACAGCTGAGTGCACACCCGTCCTTCGACGCCACGGGCGACGATGGTTACACAGCGGTCAATCCGCTCGGTGATGGCGTGTACCTCGGCGCCTGCGTCGAGCACCCAGAGTGGTGCAACTCCAAGTTCATCGGCATCTACGGCTACGGCGCCGATCCTGCCGCGCCCAATGAAGACATCATCTACAACTACAAGGACATCGGCGGCCACGGCTCGCACGTCGCTTCGACTGCGGCCGGCAACGTCGTCAAAGACGCGCCGCTTGCAAACGGCGACGGCGATCTGAGCGGCGTCACCTTCCCTCAGGTTTCCGGCGTGGCACCGCACGCCAACCTGATCAGCTACAAAGTCTGCCGTCTTGGCGGATGTAGCTCGGTCAGCATCGCAGCCGCGGTCGAGCAGGCGATCAACGACGGCATCGTCGACGTGATCAACCACTCGATCAGCAGCAGCAGCGGCAGCCCCTGGCGCAACGGTACGGGCCTCGCGTTTTTGGCGGCACGTGAAGCCGGTATCTTCGTGGCGAGCGCCGCGGGCAACGAAGGCCCCGCACCCGCTACCGGCGCATACACCGGCAGTGCTCCCTGGGTAGCTGCAGTGGCCGCTACCACGCACGATCGCGTCATTGGCTTCAAGGGTCTTACCAACCTGACGGGCGGCGACACGGCAGCACCCACGGGCATCGTGGGCAAGGGCTTCACTGGCGGCTTCACCGGCCGCATCGTTTATGCCGCCAACTACAAGTTCGGCGTGGCGGGCGAGCCTGGCTACGACAAGGCCAACCTGTGCTTCACACCGTTCCCGGCCGGCACGTTCACGCCCGACATGATCGTGTTGTGCGATCGCGGCGAAAACGGTCGCATCGAAAAGGGCATGAACGTCCGCGCCGGCGGCGCCGGAGCGATGATTCAGGGCAACGTGACGGGCGCCGCCACCAGCGTCGACCCTGACTTGCACGTCATCCCCGCCATCCACGTCGATGCGGCTTCCGCCGACCTACTGCGCACCTGGCTTGCCACTGGCACCGGCCATGCGGGAACGATCGAGGCCTCGCCCAGCCCCACCTCCGATCTGTCCGCCGCCGACGTCATGGCTGGGTTCAGCTCACGCGGACCGTACACCGGCTTTGATTTCCTCGGGCCCACTGTCGCTGCCCCTGGCGTCGACATCATGGCCGCGGGCTCCGCGTTCAAGGGCGCAGCTAGCGTCCCCGGCCGCTTTGGCATCATCAGCGGCACCTCGATGGCAAGCCCCCACGTCGCGGGTGTCGCCACGCTCATGAGGGCTGTGCGCCCGACTTGGAGCGATGCTGAGATCCTCTCGGCACTGATCACCACCGGCGTTACCACGGTTCGTAAGGAAGACGGCGTCACACCCGCCGACGTGCATGACATCGGCGGTGGCCGCGTGCAGGTCGATGTGGCTGTGCGGGCCGGCCTCTTGCTCAACGAGGACATCGCCGGCTTCAACGCGGGCAATCCGGACGTGGGCGGCGACCCTGGCGAGCTCAACGTCGCCCAGCTCGTCCGTCAGACCTGTGTCGTCAAGTGCGGCTGGACGCGCACCGTCACGGCAGCCGTCGCAGGCACGTGGACCGTTACCGGTCCCGCCTACATGACGATCACGCCCGCCGAGTTCACGCTCGCTGCAGGCGCCACCCGAGAGCTTACGATCACGGTCGACTCGCGCGAGCTTGCGATCGGCGAATTCGCCTTTGGCAGCGTCTTGCTCACTCCCGCATCGGCCGACCTTCCTGTCCAGCACATCCCTTCGGTGGTTCGTCCCTCCGGCTCGAGCCTTCCCACCAGCAAAGAGATCGTCGCCACCCGCGACCAGGGCTCCAGTGCCATCCGCGGCGTCGAAGCCGTACAAATCGAAGCGCTCACCTTCCGCGTCTCCGGCATGGGCGTAGTTCAGAAGCAGGAGCTCGAGGTCGGACAAGACAGCGCCAACGCCGAGTTCTACGATGACGTGGCCGACGGCGTCGTCACCACCCTCGTGCAAATCCCTGACAACACCGAGATGTTCATCGCCGAGATCACGGCCACCGACTCGGTCGACACCGACCTGCGCGTGGGTATCGATTTGAACGGCGATGGTCTACCGAGCGTGGACGAAGAGATCTGCGCGTCGGCCACTGGCGCGACCCTCGAGCGCTGTCCGATCGACATCGGCGGCCAATCCCTGGGCGGCGTGCCGCTTTGGGTTTCCGTGCAGAACTGGGAGGCCTCGGCCCCCGACGCCATCGACTCGGTGACCGTGGGAACCACCCTCGTCGGCGTTGAAGACGCCGGCAACCTCATTCCGCAAGGACCGGCCGGAGCTATCGCTGCGGGCACGCCCTGGGACCTTACCTTGAATTGGGTAAGCCCTGCGAACGTCGGCGACATCGCCTACGGTAAGGTCCGCGTCTTCCGCAACGCCACCGAGGAAGAGGGCTCGCAGCTAGGTGAGATCTTCGTTCGCCTCGTGCGCGCGCCGGATGACGTCTCCATGTCGCTGCCCGCGTTTGCAAAGACGCGCGAAGCATTCCCTGTCAGCTTCACGGTTGGCCCCAACTACGAAGACGTCGCTCGTAACTACGAAATCACCGTGCCGCTCCCGGCCGGCGTTCGTTACGTCAACGGCTCGGGCGGCGCTCGGGTCGGCAACAGGGTCGTGCTTAACGTCACGACCGAAGCCGGCATCGCGACGCCCACCACGGTCGAGTTCCAGGCCAGCGCGGCCACGGCCCTGGGTGGCAAGACGCTCACCCTCACCGCGACCAACACCGTAGACAATCCCAACAGCCTGCCCGAGACCACGAGCGCTTCGATCGAGCTCTCTGGTTACGTGTTCTCAGGCTTCCTTGCCCCCACGGGCCCAGGCAGCACCATCCTTGGCGGCTTCCCCGGACTGATTCGCTTCCGCGTTCGTGATGCAGCTTCCGGCCGCTTCGAAACCGACCTCAAGGTCGCAATCGAAATCAAGGATGCAGCAGGCGTGGTGGTCGCAACGGACACCGTCGACAGCACCTTCCTCGCTACCTACCACTACTGGTGGAACACGCGCGGCGTCGCGGCTGGCGTGTATACCGTCACCGCTACCCTCGATGACGGCTCTAGCTACAGCATGGACGTGAACGTCAAGCGCTTCAGCTGGTAAGCACGAAGCAAGTGGCGCGCTGAGCTAGCGCAGCTGCCGGTACGGACTCAAGACTTAGACCTACCCGGTCCGAGTCTTGAGTTTTTGCTTTTAAGCCTGTCTAGATCCGTACTTTGCCATACGGGAAAAGCGCACGGTCACTATGCTGGCAAGACGCCTACGCCACTCCCACGTGCAAGCTGCCGTGCCGCAGCGCATCCTATCCGCGATGGTGATGCCGTGATCCACACCCGCCGCTGGTGCGACCCCGCCCACGAGCATGACGGCTTTCGAGTGCTCGTTTCGCGCTACCGTCCCCGTGGCGTACTCAAGGAGCAGGAGACCTGGGATGGCTGGATGCCACAGCTTGGGCCCAGTAAGGCCTTGCATGCCGCCTTCTACGGCAAGGCTGCTGCGCCCATCGACTGGCAGGAGTATGCGGCCAGGTACGTGCGGGAGATGGAGGCGCAAACATTTTGGATCCGCGCGCTTGCAGCGCATGCAACCTCCGGTAAGGCTCTCACGCTCTTGTGCTCCTCGGCCTGCGTCGATCCTGCCCGCTGTCATCGCAGTCTGCTGTCTACCTTGCTCGAAGCACAAACTGCTGGTGCGACGGATCCAAGCCCAACCGCTACGACCGTCAGGCGCCGAAGCAAATAGCTGTCATGCCAGCCATGACGTCTGATGCGCTGACGTCCGACGCGCTGACGTTTGATGGGCCGCCAAAAGAAGCTGTCAGCTACAGTGACTTATTACCTTGCCGCGCTGCGAGCCAGGTGCGCAACTCTGCAAGTCTTCCCTGGTCATGAGGGCTGCGGTAGGCGTTCTCTTCGAAAGCGTGGAGTGCCTTGTTCGCCAAGTGTTTCGCTTGCTTTCGCGTGGTCGGAGAGGCCGATAGCGCATAGGCAAGTACCGCCTGGGTCTCGGCGACCTCCAGCTCTGTTCCGTGCTGCTCGCGGAGCGAGAGAGCTGCCTGCAAGGCACCCACGGCCAGGTCGCGTTGCCCGAGCAAGTAGTTTGCTTCTCCGACGCAGTGCAACGCATAGGCAAGGTAAGGATGGTTCGGAGTGGTCCGCTCCCAATGCGAGCGCGCTTTGCCGCACTCTTCCAGCGCCCTTCTGGGCTCGCCCAGCCGATTGCTAACTTCACCAAGGTTGCTCCAAACAACGGCGACTTCGTCAGGACGAGCGTAGGGATCGGCGGCGTAGCTCTGCATGACTGTCTCGTCGAGCGCGCGAGCTTCGACGAATCGCTCTGCGAGAAAAAGCGTAAAGCCGATGGCCTGATCTACGTTGCGAACCGCGGAC
>JBBSJC010000602.1:0-4881 GCA_038257655.1 Polyangiales bacterium
AGCAGACCGGGCTTGACCGACGGAGCTGCGTACACCGACACGCCGGTGACCTCGTCGTAGTGCTCGGCCGAGTGCACTGTGCGTTTACCGCCGCCACCGGGTGCATCGACGACGAACGTCGGAGTGTTAAACCCGGCCGTGCTTCCGCGAACGCCCTTTTCGATCTCCATCGCGGACCGTACCGACGTACGCAAGTCTTCGACGCCACGCACCAGATCGTGCTGATACACATAGTAAGGGTGCACATTGACGTAGCCAAGGCGACGCGCGAGCAGTGTCATCGTCTCGACGCTGTCATTCACGCCCCGCTGCAGCACACTCTGATTGCGCACGAACACGCCATTTTCGAACAGACGGTTCATCGCACGTCTGCTGATCTCAGTGATCTCCCGAGGGTGGTTGAAGTGCGTGTGGAGCACGACCTCCTTGTGCAGCTTGCGCCCACGCTCAACCAGACCGACGAGCGCCCCAAACCACGGGTCATCGGACAAGAGCTTCTGCGGCATCACGGCCGGGCCTTTGGTCGCGATCCGGATGCGCTGGATGTTCGGAATGTCGAGCAACGCGTCACCAATGAACCGCAACTGCTCGGGCTTGAGCGTGTAGGAGTCGCCACCGCTGACCACCACGTCTTCGACGCCGGGGTGGTCTTTGAGATAGGCAAACGCCTGCTCCCAACGCGCCAAGTTTACCTTGAGGCTGAGCTTCTCCACTTCTGCATTGTCGGGGCCAACTGCGTAAGAACGCGTGCAGAATCGGCAGTAAACCGGGCAGGTGTTCAATGGAAGAAACAGTACCTTGTCGGGATACCGGTGCGTTAGTCCGGGCACGGGCGAGTCTGCTTGTTCGCCCAATGAGTCTAGACCCACTTTGGGATGATCTGGCTGCAGCTCCGAACGCAAGGGAATGAACTGGCGCCGAATCGGATCGTGCAGCGGATCGCTCCAGTCGATCACGCTCAAAAGGTAAGGCGATACGCGCAGGCTCATTGTCGAGAGCGAAAACCCCTCGGCTACGTCTTGAACGAACTCCTCGCTGAGGAGCCCCGAAAGCGACTCGAGCAAGACCTTCGGCTTGGTTAGTGAGTGTCGCGCTTGCCAGTTGTGGTCGAGGAACTCCGCCTCGGTGACCTGGGCAAATGCTGGAATCGTGCGCCAAAACTCTCCGCCCAAAAGCTCACGATGCTCGAGCGAATGCTGCGGCGCGGCTGCCTGCGCGGGAGTAAGTTTTCGATCGTTCGTGAGCACGCGAAGTGCCATGACTTCCTCCCGCCGTGAGTGAATGAGATGCGCTTGAAATTAGCGCGATCCTTGCACATTTTGGCTGCGCAGCCTCACAGTTCGACGCGCAGTCGACGTGTGCAAGCGACGTGACATGCTCGGCTCGTTGCCTGCGCGTCCGCAGGCGCGGAGGAAACACGTGCAGGATCGTTTGTTGTTCGTCATCTCACCGCCTCGCGCTGGATCGACGCTGTTGCAGCAGATGCTCGGTTCCCACGCCGAAATCTACACGCATCCAGAACCGCACCTGATCACACCGCTTGCCTACCTTGGCTACCACGCCACCGTCGACAAGGCGCCGTACGATCACATCAACGCGGCCGAAGCCATGCGGGCCTTCGTCAGCCGCCTTCCTCTCGGTGAAGCAGACTATCTCGACGCGGTGCGCGCCTACGCTAATACGCTCTATGGGCGCATGCTGGAGTCGAGCGGGCGTCGCTACTTCCTCGACAAAACGCCTGCTTACGCGACGGTATTACCGTTTCTAACCAAGCTCTACCCGCGCGCAAAGTACGTCGTCCTTACGCGTCATCCACTCGCCGTCATGAGCAGCTACGCGAATAGCTTTTTCGTCGGCGACTGGAACGAAGCGCACGCGTTCAATCCCATCCTCGAACGCTACGTGCCTGCGATGGCGCAGATCATCCGCGATGCAGCGGTGCCCCTGCTGCAGGTTGGGTACGAATCACTCGTGCGAGCGCCCGAGCTCGAGCTCAAGCGCATCTTCGATTTCCTCGCCCTACCCGACGATCCCGATGCGGCCAACTACGGAAAGCGCTTCGATGCCAAAGAAGGTATGGGCGATCCGATCGGCGTAAAGAAACACGATCGGCCCAGCACCGAGAGCGTCGAAAAATGGGTGCCTGAGCTGCAAGGTGACCCGTCCAAGCTCGAGCTCGCCCGCGACATCATCGCGCGTCTGCGTCCCGAGGATCTCGAGACATGGGGATATCCCGCCTCGACCGTGTTCGATGCGCTCGAAGCCCATGGCGGCGCCAAACTGCCGAAGCCGCCCATCTTCAACAGGTACGTCTTTCAACGCCGCGTCATGCTCGCGCTCAAGAAAGACATCGGCAAGCGTCCGCACGGCAAGCTCATCAAGCGCGTGAAGTACTATTGCGACGTGCTCCTGCGCGAGCAGTGACGCTCAGGCCTTCAGCATCTGACGCAGCACGTACTGCAAGATGCCGCCGTTCAAGTAGTACTCGACTTCCTGGGGGCCATCGATGCGCACCTTGGCTTTGAACGCCTTGGTGCCGGCCTTCACGTCGACGATCATGCCGGGGGTAATGCCCTGGGCAAGCCCCGTGATTTCGAAAGTCTCCTCGCCCGTGAGACCAAGCGACGCATGCGAATCGCCCGCCATGAAGACCATCGGCAAGATACCCATGCCAACCAAGTTCGAACGATGAATGCGCTCGTAGCTCTCTGCAATCACGGCCTTGACGCCCAACAGTAAGGTGCCCTTGGCGGCCCAATCACGTGAGCTGCCCGTGCCGTACTCTTTGCCGGCGAGTACGACGAGCGGCGTCTTGTCGGCCTGATACTTCATGGCCGCATCGAAGATGCTCATCTCTTCATTCGTCGGTAGATAGCGCGTGAAGCCGCCCTCTTTGCCGCCGCAGAGCTGGTTCCTCAAGCGGATGTTGGCGAAGGTACCGCGCATCATCACCTCGTGATTGCCGCGGCGTGCACCGTACTGATTGAAATCCTTGGATGCGACGCCGTTCGCTTCCAAGTACTTCGCAGCCGGGCTGCCCTTGGCGATGTTGCCGGCCGGTGAGATGTGGTCGGTGGTGATCGAATCGCCGACCTTGACCAGGCAACGCGCGGCCGAGATGTCGCTTGCATGCTTGGGCTCTTCCTTGCTCAAGCCGTCGAAGAACGGGGCGCGACGAACGTAAGTGCTCTTTTCATCCCAAGTGAACGTATCGCCCTTGGGGATGTTGAGTTTCTGCCAGAGCGAAGGGCCTTTGAACACGTCGGAGTAACGCGAGGCGTACATCTCGCTGGTCAGCGCGCTCATGGCATCGGCGATCTCTTTTTGCGAAGGCCAAATGTCCTTGAGAAAAACCGGCTTACCATCTGAGCCTGTTCCGATCGCCTCGTTGTAGAGGTCGATGTCCATGGTACCGGCGAGCGCATAAGCGACAACGAGCGGCGGTGATGCGAGATAGTTCGCGCGCACGTTCGGATGCACACGACCTTCGAAATTTCGGTTGCCGCTGAGGACAGCAGAAGCGATCAGATCCTTGCCTCTGATTGCGTCCACGACTTCATCGTTGAGCGGACCCGAGTTTCCGATGCAAGTCGTGCAGCCGTAGCCGACCAGGTAAAAACCGAGCTGCTCTAGAAACGGGAGTAGACCGGCTTTAGTAAGGTAGTCCGTGACGACCTGGGATCCGGGCGCCAAGCTCGTCTTAACCCAAGGCTTGCTAGTCAGGCCCTTTTCGATCGCCTTTTTCGCGACCAACCCCGCGGCCATGAGCACCGAAGGATTGGACGTATTCGTGCAGCTGGTAATGGCCGCGATCACCACGTCACCATGGGTGAGCGACTGATGCTTGCCGCCAGGGATCGTCGACTTGTCTGCAAGATGGGCCGGCGCTTCGCCTCCGGCGATGTACGCGTCAGCCTTGGTCTGCTCCACGTCATTTCCGATCATGCCAAGCAACGCTTTTCGGAAGCTGCGCTTGCTCTGCGTAAGCTCGATCCGATCCTGGGGCCGTGCAGGGCCGGCTATCGACGGCACGATGCTCGCTAGATCGAGCTCGAGCATGTCGGTGAAGCGCGGTGTGGGCGCTTCCTTCGTGCGGAACAGGCCCTGAGCTTTGGAGTAAACCTCAACCAGTTTGACCTGAGCTTCGCTGCGACCCGTCAGGCGTAAGTAGTTGAGCGACTCGTCATCGACTGGGAAGAACCCGACCGTCGCCCCATACTCAGGCGCCATGTTGGCGATCGTCGCACGATCGGGAAGCGACAGTTGATCGAGACCGTCCCCGCAGAACTCGACGAACTTCTCGACCACACCCTTTTTGCGCAGCATTTGCGTGACGGTGAGCACGAGATCGGTGGCAGTCGCGCCCTCAGGCAGCTTGCCCGTCAGCTTGAAGCCGATGACCTGCGGGACGAGCATCGTCACCGGCTGACCGAGCATCGCTGCCTCGGCCTCAATGCCGCCCACGCCCCAGCCGAGTACGCCGATGCCGTTGATCATCGTGGTATGCGAATCGGTGCCGACGAGCGTGTCGGGATACGCCACGGTGCGACCGTCGATCTCGCGCGTGAACACCACAGGCGCGAGGTATTCCAGATTCACCTGGTGCACGATGCCTGTGCCTGGCGGGACCGCACGGAAATCCTTGAACGCGCTCTGACCCCAGCGCAGAAACTGATAGCGCTCCTGATTGCGCTCAAACTCCAGCTCCACGTTCTGATCGAACGCTTTGCTCGTACCGTAAGCGTCCACTTGAACGGAGTGATCGATGACCAGATCGACCGGTTGAAGCGGATTGATTCGCTGGGACTCGCCGCCTAGGGTAGCGAACGCTTCGCGCATGGTCGCGAGGTCGACGACGCAGGGAACCCCGGTGAAGTCTTG
>JBBSJC010000603.1:0-4877 GCA_038257655.1 Polyangiales bacterium
CAGATCGCCTCGACGCCGACGCATCCCCGTCACCGGCGCTGAAAATTCTTCAGATACAGCGAGTATCCTTGCGAATTTTCATCACCGCCGACGGGGCGCCTCGACGCCGATCCGACCTGATTCTTTTGTGCCGGGCGCTTACTCAAATGGGCACAGCTTGGATCAGAATGTCAGCCGCGCGTAGGCCATCAGCTGTAAGCGCAGGCTCTCGACGGCGAAGTCGGAGTCGGGTACCACGCTGTCGCGTTCATCGGCGGGGGAGCCGGGATCGTCATCGTAAAACTCTTGCCGGAGCACGCCGGTGACGCTTGCCAGGTAATAGACTTCCGTTGACAGACCCAGGGACAGCAGCGAGGTCACCTTGTACTCCGCGGCGCCCGATGCGGAGACGGCAAGGCCGTAGGCGTTACCGAAAGCGTCTTTGTTGCGCAGCACGTGATCGTCGTGACTGTAGGAGAGCAGCGCGTACAGGCGCGCGAGGAGCGGAAAGCTCAGCTCGGGCAAGGGTCGAAAGACCACACGGGAGCCGACAAATGGCATGACGTGGAAGACGGAGTAGACCGCAGCCTCGATGTTGGTTGAAATCACTACGTCCCTGAACTCGCCTTGTTCGTCAAGGTACTTGCCTTCTGCGCCCATGGCTCTCAGCGCGTAATACTCAAGTCGCGCTCCAGCGAGCACATCCACGACCAGGCGATGCGTCTTTTGCAGGCGACCGAAGCGATAACCCAAGCTCAGGTCGGTCAGCAGCGCGAACGCCTCGGTTTTCGACTCGGTTCGCGCGAATAGGGTCGGGGGCAAGTCTTCGCTACGGCTTGAGATCCAGTCGGAGTCGACCATTTTGCCGCGCGAGTTACCAAGACTAGTATTGAGTCGGCCTTCGATGAGCCAAGCGTCCGAGGCGCGCAGGGCTGGCAAGGAGCCGCCGGCCTCAGCTCCGACTAGGACAAGGTCCACCGGCCAGGCGAGCAGACTGCGCACCTTGAGATCCCCTGCGCCACTTCGCTGCTCGAGCTCTAGCTCGAAGTCGGTGGTGCCAAACTGCGTGCCAACCTCGGGCTTGAGCCAGAGCTCAGCACGCGCTTGCTCTGGAAATAGGCTGCAGACTGCGAGCATGAGCAGGTAGAAGACGACCTTCACTGGTTTACCCATCCTCGGTCAGAGCCTCGGCCGCAAGCCGAACTTGGACCCATTGTGTCGGCATCCTTAGCAACTCGCAGTCAAGGTGCGGTGTTGGCAGGGCCTGTAAGACACTTTCGTCTGTCTGAACGGACGACCGCATGATTGGGAAATAACGGCTCGTACGCGGCGTATCAACACTAGGGCGAGTGGCGTTGCACAGGCGTGGAGGCCTGGACCGCAGGCCTGCTTTACTGTCGGAAAACGAAGGCGCAAGCGAGCATCACACGCCAGCGACGTAGCCTGTTACAATCACGCTTGGTCAGTGTGGACAGTGTGGATAGTATGGACGGCATGCCAGCGCCAAGCGGATTGCCCGCAATTGGCCAAGAAATAGCGGGTAAGTACCGCATCGAGAGCGTGCTCGGCCAGGGCGGCATGGGTGCGGTGTTCTCTGCGCAAAATACGCTGACCGGCAAGCGCGTCGCGATCAAGTGGTTGCTGCCTGAGCAAGCCAGCGAGACCAGCCGTGAGCGACTCTTGCGCGAGGCACGCATCGCCGCGAGCATCGAGCATCCGAACGTCGTTGACATCTATGACATCGGAGAACACGACGGTGGTCTGTTTTTGGTCATGGAGTATCTGCGGGGCCAGACGCTGGGCGACATCCTCGCCATGCGCGGACGCTTTGATCCGCTGGAGCTTATCGGGATTCTAATCCCGGTCATGCGCGGCGTTCATTTTGCCCATCAGTGCGGCATCGTGCATCGCGACCTGAAGCCCGAGAACATAATCCTGAGCGAAGTAGACGGGCAGATTGTGCCCAAGGTGCTGGACTTCGGCGTCTCCAAGACGATCAGTGGCAACGGCATTCCCCACTCCACCCTGACCCGCACTGGGGCACTGGTCGGCACGCCGCATTACATGGCACTTGAGCAGGTAGACGGAAGCGGCGCCATCGATGGACGCACCGATGTGTACGCGTTTGGCGTGATTTTTTATCGCGCGCTCACGGGACACTATCCGTTTGATGGGTCGAGCTTAGGCGAAGTCATACTCAAGATTGGCACGAAGGACCCCGCACCGATGCGGCTGTTGCGCCCTGAGCTCACGGCCGACCTCGAAGCTGTGATCCTGCGCGCGATCGTACGGCTGCGTCATGAGCGCTATGCAAGTGTCGAGGAGTTCGCGCGTGCGCTCGAGCCGTTTGCGCCTGGCGTTCGCTTTCGCGATTCGGGCGACACCACCTATCGAATGAGCACAAGCTCGGCCAACCGTGACCTGCGGCCGATGTTGGACGCGTCCCGCTCCTCTGGGGAGATCCCTCAGCCGGGGTTGATGCGCACGCCACCATCACCGACGCCCCTGCCTGATCGCCGCCGGACGCGAGCGTTCATGTTTGGCGCGGTGGCTGCTCTGTGCTTCGCGTTGGGCTGTCTGATCTGGTGGTCGCAAAACACGCCCAGCGAAGCCCGCGCACCCGCGCTGCCCATGCCTGCGCCTGCGGTGTCGCGTACCGGTGGTTTGGCGCCCGCAGACAAGCCCGCCTTGGCGCAGCCCCCGGTAGCAGTCGAGCCGACAGAGCCGGCACAGCCCGCGGATATGGTATTCGCGCCGACTGAAGTACCAGACTCCGTCGATCCATCGACGTCTGACATGGAAGCGACTACCCTCGCGCCGAACAAAAGGAACGTAACATCGCGTTCGAGCAAGAAGTCGCTCAGGCGGGATGGTGCGAGCCGAAGCAGCGGACTTAGCGTTGTTCCAGGTGATCGCACAAAAGGGCTGTCTGTCGATGACTTCTAAGGCTCAGGTCCTGTCGGTTTGCCGCTCGCGGGTCACGTGGCGGGCGCTTTTGTGTTGGACTCTCGGGTTGTGTTTGGCGCTGTGTCTTACACCGACTGGGTCGGCGTGGGCGCAGGCGACAGTAAGTAAGACGGAACAGTACAAGCAGCTGATAGAGCAAGCGCTATCGGAGTTTCGACATAAGAACTGGCCTGAAGCGCGTGTGTTGTTTAGAAGGGCCCACGAGCTGAGCCCCAGTGCGCGCACGTTGCGTGGCATGGGCGTGGTTTCCTACGAGATGCGCGATTACGTGCAGGCGATGCGAGATCTCGACGCAGCCATCGACGATCCGCGCCAGCCGCTCAATCCTGAGCAGCGCAGTGAGGTTGACACCTTGCTGTCTCGGGCGCGGACCTTCGTCGGTGTTTACACGGTGACCACCGAGCCAGGTACGGCCGAGCTTTCGCTAGATGGCGATCAGGTGCAGCTCGAAGCCGATGGCAGGCTGCTCTTACCCTTTGGCGAGCATTCACTAATCGCGAGCGCTGACGGTTACGAGATGGCAAGCACGCACCTTACGGTGCACGGCGGCGAGCGCGGTGAGCTGAAGCTCCAGCTTGTGCCTCTGACCCCTGTCATTGCGGAGTCGGCGGAGCCGCCGCTTGTGCAGGTCAAGGATTTCGACCTTGACGATGAAAGTAGTGCGGCCAACAGACTGCAGACAGCGCCCCAGTCTGAGCGTCGTCTGCGCTACACGTGGCTGGCACTCGGCGCCAGCGCCGCGTTCGGGGGCGCTGCGGCCGTGCTCTGGCTTTTGGGTGCGGACGAAGTCGATAAGCTGACCGAGCGCTGTGACGATGCGGCGCAAAAAGGCTCTCCATGCCGCCCGAGTGAGACCGACATGTCTGAGATCGAACGCTATGAGCTGTTGACCAGCGTCTCCTTGGGCTTGGCTGGCGCTTCGCTGCTGGCGACCGGGGTGCTCGCCTTTGTGGAGTGGCCGCGCGCGAGCGATAAGCATGTAGCGGTGGGCCTCGGCCCCTCTTCCTTGTTCGTGCGCGGAGCATTCTGATGCGCAACCTATGCTGGACCTTGAGCCTTAGTGGCTTGCTCTTACTGTTGTCTGCATGCAAGTACGATCTCGATAAGGTTTACCGCTCCGAGGGTGCGGATGGCTCGATGGCGGACGGTGACGGATCGGCAGAAAGCGGAATGCCAGCAAACCTTCCCGACAAGCTAATCAGCCTGTTTGAAGCCGAAGCGTTCGTCGACGAAACGTGTGAGACCTGCGCCAATAGAAGCTGCGCATCTGCTGAAAGGGCCTGTCGCAAGGATGCGAAGTGCAGCGATTTCACGGCCTGCGTGGCGGAGAGTGTCAACCCGGAGAAGCTCTCGCGCTGTCGCAGCGAGCATGCCGAGTGGTGCTCGGAAGACATCATCGCGCGCGGCTTGGGCGGACCCTTTTATAACTGCGTATTTCGGGACAACTGCGCGAGGCAGTGTCGTACCACCAGTGACTGGGGCTGTCTTGGTAAGTATTCGTGGGGTTCCACGGCCGAAAAGTCCGTGTCTGCGCGCATGCGCTTTTACGATGCGTTAAATGGTGCGCCGGCGGCGGGGATAAGCGTCAAAGTATGCGCGTCTTCGGACATGGAGTGCGCCAGCCCCTCGAGCACGAAGAAAACCGACAACG
Source organism: Polyangiales bacterium (assembly GCA_038257655.1). GTDB lineage: Bacteria > Myxococcota_A > Polyangia > Polyangiales > DASUME01 > DASUME01. Next base: position 4,598 of record JBBSJC010000603.1, read on the forward strand.
ACGGCGCGGTCACGCTCGACTTGCCCACGCCCTTGCGCTCCTTCCGCGGCTACTTCCGGCTCGAGGGCGTCAATTGGTATCCTACGCTCGTGCAGTTTGGTTATCCGATTGCGCGCGAAAGTGTGATTCCGGTGCCGATCGTGACTGAGCGCAATGTGCAGGGAAGCATCGCGATCTCGGGCGTATCGCCCGATTCTAGCCGAGGGCCGCTACAGATTCGTATGTTCGGCTGCGGCAGCGTGCGGATGCGGGACGTCAGGTTCATCGCCAGCATAGCGGA
>JBBSJC010000604.1:0-4861 GCA_038257655.1 Polyangiales bacterium
CGTGCGTCAGACGTTGGTCGATCCGGACGAAGACGGCTTCTGGTTTGTCGAAGGCAACATCGACCTACGGGAAAATGCCGCGCCCGAAGGCGTGCTGTTGCGTTTGGAGCATCTAGGGGCCTAGCGGTTCACGTTCGACGACGAGCCGCCAGAGCCGCGCGTGCAAGAGCGTACCCACAAGCAAAACGCCTCGCACCAATCAAGGTGCGAGGCGCCTGCGGGGTCATTTGACCTCGAGCTGACAGCTCACTAGTTGGGTTTGATGAAACCGTCTTGGCCGGTGCCGCCATGCGCCGTCAGGTGGCGCATGATCTCGAGGTTATCGATCCAGTCGCCCAGCTCATCGTTGAGGCCCTTATCTTCGAGGATCTTTGCCCAGCCGAGCATCGATGCGCCGATGCCCGTCTCTTCGCCGTCGGCGTTGATGTAGGAGCCTGCCACGTAGGTGATGCCGCTGCGCGCGTCGTTCCACTCTATGGTCGGAACCGTAAGGTCGATCGATTGTGCGCTACCCTTCGCGAACAAGCGGGCCTTGTTCATGAAGTCTTGCGTGAAGCTGCGCGGGATGTAGGCGGTGGCAAACGTCATCGCCGTAACCTGAAGGGAGAAGCCGAAGTTCGGATCCACCATCGTGCCGCCCATACCGACGCCGCGCTTGAGCACTTCGTCGCCACGGGGGTAAGTAAGGCCAGCCGTGTCGCCCTGACGCGGTGCGAAGCTGCGCCAATCGTTGGACATCATGCCGCGCAGCACTTCGTTCATCTCGTTCGGGAACGTGGTGTAGAAGCTCACCGCGAACTGACGAGCATCCGTGTCCGTGTCCTGGCCGACGAACTGATTTTCGGCCTTGGTTAGCGTCTCGACGGCAAGACGCTTATCGTGGAAGTAGCCGGCGCGGCTGAAGAACAGCCAGCTGAAGTCCGGACCGAAATCGTAGCCCGCACGCAGATAGCGTCCGTTGAACGAATCGATGGTCGGATCGAACTGCGTGGCGCCGCCCTGCGTGAGAGCAATCGTGCCATCGGGACGCGTGGTCTGCGTGTAGCGCGTGGGCTCGGGCGTCGCGATGACCTGTCGGAACAGATCGAACGATGCTCGTGCGCCGAGCGTGTACGCGCCAAGACCCTCAGGCGACTCGAGGAAGGCGTTGGTGTCGCCGCCGGTGGGCAGGGTCGCAAAGATGCCGCGATAGAACGAGTAGATGCGGTGAGCCGTCTCGAGCTTGGAAAAGAAGCGGCTCTGCGTGCGCACAGCGATGTTGTCGGGGTTGAACCCGATGCGCTGGTGCATGAAGTGGCTGAGCGGGTAGTAATCCCAGTAGCTGTCGATGATCGACTGCAGGGTCTCGTAGGGATCTGCGCCGGAGTCGTAGCGCAAGCAATCGGGCTGGAAGTCCGCAAACTCGTCGCCGCAGTAGTTGTAGGGAACGGCAGGCATCTTACCGTCTTCGGTAATCGCCGGCTCGCTGGTTCCGAACAGCGCGCTCGTCACGTTCTTAAGCGACGTGTAGCGAACGTCGGTACGTGCTTCGAGGTTCTTCACCCCACCCACAAGCTTCGGCCAGTCGGTGTAAGGGATCATGCGGGCGACGCCGGTGCGGGCGAAGTCGGGATCGAGGGTGCCGATGGCGCCGGAGGTCACCTGCGTGACCAAGCTTGCAACCCTGCTGACGTTGGCCGCAGGCACCTTCGTAAAGACCTCGGATAAATCGCCGTAGCCCATCTTGATCGCAGCATGGTCGTAGTGACCCACGCCGTTCGGATCGGAGACGATGAAGTTCGTGCCGTAATCCATCACGGTGGAGTACTGCTCTTCACGGATGCGGCCGTTGATTTCCTTGTTGCTGAGCGGATCCCACGCACGGCCCATCATCTTGCCGTCGTCGCGCAGTTCCCAATAGCGCTTCGAGTAGTTCACGGCATCGAACGAGCCCGCGAAGTTGTGGCGCAGACCGAGCGTGTGGCCGACTTCGTGCGCCATGACGGCGTGGAAGATCGGGTGACGCACCATCTCGCGCACGAGATCGTAGTTGATGCCGTTCTTGTCCGAGACCTTGTACTTCTTGCCGTACCAGTTGACGGTTCCGCCCGTCTTGGCGGCCTTGTCGACGGCGCGCACGAGGCCGAGCAAGCCGGCGTCCGCGAACTCGCTGTCGAGCATGCAGTGCTGACGATTGAGCGACAGCGTGCGACGTGCGTCGCGCAGCGTGTCCATGCCTGCTGCAGAGCGGCCACGCAGCGGTGAGTACTGCTCAAGCTGGCTGGGAGACATCTTCTGGCCAGGGAAGAGCGAGGGCGGGGGCATGCCTGCCTGCAGGTAGGTCTCGTCGTTGATCAAGAGCTGCTCGATGCCAGTGCCCTTGAGTGCTTCGATGTTCGCACGACCCTTTTGGGCGAGCGCCATGTCCTCGCCGATCGATCCGAGTGCCTTCTTGATCGCCTTGAACTGCAGCACGCGCTGCGCTTCGTTCTGCGCGATTGGCAGCTCGCCGAGCTTCGTCCTCATACGCGCCTTGACCCACGAGTCGTCCATGCTCGCGCTGGCCCAAGCAGCGTCCTCACCGTCGATCGGGATCGCGTGGTAGTCGGCTTCGCGCGTCGCGTTGGCCTGACGTTCATCGTTCTTGCCGAGGTTCGTGATCCAGTCCTGGTACTCGCTGTCATCCTGAAGCGCGAGCGGATCGAGGTCGCCGTTGAGCATCGCGATAAGGTCGCGCGCTTGTGCAGTCAGGGTCTCGAGGGGCGCGCCGTACACGAAGGCCTGCGCCTGCAGGATCTCGCCCGTGAAGGGATCGGTGAACGACGGGCCGAAGCCGAGCGGTGAGTTCGTCTGGGGCTCGTTGACCCAACCGATCATGTGGTAACGCAAGTCGCCGATTTCAGCGATCGTGCCTTCGGCGCCGCAGGACTTCGAGTCGCTCTTGGCGACCGGGCTGTGACAGGCCACGAAGATCGGATCGATGCTGTCGGGCGTGAACTTGTCGCAGCTAGAGCCCTTAGTCTCCGTACATTCAATGCGACGAAGCGAAGCCACCGTCGCGCGGAACGTCGTGTCCCAGCTCGCCACGAGATCGAATGCGTCGTTGACAAGATCCTCAGGGAAGCCCTTGGACAGGTGATAGGCAACCTGACGAATCTCGCGCTCGCGATGCGGAATGGTACAGGCACCAGCAGACTTGCTGTAGGCCGAGGCCCACGCCACGTCGCACTTGGAGCCGCCGCCGCCGCACTGCGCGTCGCTCACGCAGCCAAGCAGCTGCCCCTTGTCGTTACGCTTGTGGCTCTTCTGCCAAATGTTGTGACGCGCAACGAAGCGGTCACGGGCGAAACGAGCCACGCCGTAATCGCGATCGTAGCCATCGCGCTGATTCAGGAAGAAGCCGAAGTGCTCCATGCGATCTGAGGTGTAGATCGAGGGCTCGTAGTCGCGATCGGCGACCTTGAGGAAACCGCGGCGCGTCCAGATGTTGCCAGGCGCGCAATCTTGGTGAGAGTTGAGTATGAGGAAGCAAGCTGGGATCGACTGCGGCACGCCCGCGGGGCCGGGAATCATCACCTGCGCAGGCTCCGCGAAGTTTTTGTTCACGACGTCGAAGTAGTAGAGCTCGCCCTTTTCGTTCTTCTCGAAGCGCGACTTGTAGGCGTCGTTCTCTTCGTCGCTCTGGTTCCAGTAGTTACCGGGCAAGAGCTTGATGCCGCCCAGGCCGCCGGTGACCGAAAACGCCGCGTCTTTGACTTCGTTCTGCTTCCAGTCGACGCGGATGAACTCGCGCTCGTTCCACGGGCGATCGACCGTGTTCTCGCCGATCACGTTCTGCTCTTCGCCAGTGACCGGGTTGTAGTCACGCTTGATGTCGAAGTGGCTCAAGATCGGATACATCGCGACGACGGCGGTCTTCTCGCCCTGACCGCTGATGCTCTGGGTGCCCTCGGAGTTACGAATCCATTCGTCGACACGACGTGCCACGAGGAAGTCGCGCTGGACCTCGAACTTGATTCGCTGGAACGTATCACCGTCACCGACGAACGTCAGCGAACCGAAGTCGGTATCGATGACAGTCGTGTGGGTGTACCACTCGCCCTCCAAGAGGAGGCTCTTCTGGACCGCACCATCGGGCTGGACCCGATTGATGGTCTCTTGATCGCTCGCGCACCCGGTCAGGGCTGCGAGAGCCGCGAGCAGGCCTACGGCGAGCCATCGGCAGTTCACACTTCGCATCTCGCTCTCTCCTGTTAACGCCCGAAGAGGCCATAGTTCCACGCACGGAACGGTCCTGGGCGAAAGGGGGTACTGCAATAAGCAGACCGGGGAGTACATCGGCGGAAAGTACCGCTAGATCAACTACATGGCGCGCCGGCCCGCGACTCAGGTCCTGGGCGGATTTGGCCCCCGTCAGGACGCTAACGGAGCTTTGAACGCCTGAGCGTGTGTGCGACACTTTCTCAGCGTGGTTCATTCCCTAGCGAGCAGACACCCCAAATGGGAGATGGCCCGGCGATGACTCTCAAAGCATCGGCGCAGGGAAGCTTGGCCAAAACCCCTTTCGCGCACTTGCTTCTGTACATTCAGGGCAAGCGGCTGACCGGCACCCTCGCCGTGTGGCCTGAGGGGCCCAACGAAAAGCAAGGCAAGAGTCAAGACCGTGTCCTGTTTCAGGAGGGCGGCATCGTGGGCATGCGACCGCTCGAGCCAGCAGACTCCGCCATGGCCGGCGTCGTGCGTCTCTTCAGACGCCATGAGGCGCTCTATGCTTTCTATGATGCACAAAACCTGCTCGGCGCCGGAGAAGGAGCGCTTCTGCAGCGAGTGGATTTGTACACAGCCCTTTCCCGCGGCCTACGCGATACCGTGCGCGACGAAG
>JBBSJC010000605.1:0-4843 GCA_038257655.1 Polyangiales bacterium
ACTTCCGCGGAATCGTTCACCGCGACGTCAAGCCCGCCAACATCATGGTCTCGCGGCAGGGCGAAGTGAAGCTGATGGACTTTGGCATCGCGCGCGACGACACCATGCGCGACCTGACCGAGACCGGGACCGGCCTTGGCACGCCCAGTTACATGAGTCCCGAGCAGATTCTCGGCGATAAGCTCGACTTTCGCAGCGACATCTTTTCGCTCGGCATCGTGCTCTATCAGATGCTCACTGGCCAAAAGCCATTTGTCGAAGACGATTCGCACACGGTGATGCAGAAGATCCGCCTCGACCGCTACGTAGCGCCGCGCAAGCTCAACCCGCTCGTACCGCGCGCGATCGATCACATCATGGCCCGCTGCATGGAGAAAATGCCGGCCAATCGCTACGGCAGCACCCAGGCGCTGATCGATGACCTGGTGGAGTTTCTCGCCACGCGCGTGCCGATCAATCACAGCGCACGGTTGGTGATGTTCCTGCGCGAGGTGACCGTCATCACCGACGCCGAGGCCGACGAGATTTTGGAAGCCGCAGGCTCGCGCGGCGCGCGCCAACGCACAAGCGACCGGAGTTTGTTGCGGCATACGGCGCTCGTCATGGGCGGTCTGTTCGTCAGTTTGGTGCTGAGCGGAGTCGTCATCCAAACCGTGTCGGGTCGTTTCGAGACGGACGACGCGGCAGAGAGCGTGCGCGAAGGCGAGCTTCTGACCCCGGAAAACGCCGGCTATGTGCAGGTCCTCGTCGACCCGTGGGCGCAAGTTTACCTCGACGGCAAGCTCGTCGCGGTCACGCCCACCTCCGAACGGATCCTGGTCGCACCGGGTCGTCACTTCATCAAGCTCGTCAATCCCCATTACGAAGTGACATCGCGCGAGATCCGCGTAGAGCAAGGTAAGCTCGTACGCGTCGAAGCAGCGCTCACGCCCAAGGCCTTGGCCGCCCCCGTACCGGGAGCGCCGCCTTGAGGCCGCCAGCGCATCGGCTTTGCGTCAGCGTCAGCGCGCTCGCCCTTTGCCGCCATCTGACCGCCAGCCTCGTGCTGACGTGTTGTCTGAGCTGGCTCGCTCAGGCTCGCGCAGATGATGTCGCCTACATCCATGTCGTGCGCGGGGGCGAAACCCTGGCTTCGATCGCCCAAAGTTATTACGGCGATGCCAAGCGCGAGAGCGTGCTCGTGTCGGAAAACGGCCTGAGTGATCAGGGCGGCTCAGCGATCGTCGAGGGCCTGCGACTCGTTATCCCGACGGTGCGTTATCACCGCGTCAAGGCCGGCGACACCTGGCGCGATCTGGCCCAGCGCTACTACGGCGAGGGCAATCGGGCGGCGGTGCTGTTGCGCGCCAACGGCAGCAAGCCCGGCACCAATCCCGACGAAGGCGCGCAGCTCTTGGTGCCCTATCCCGTGCGCCATGTCGTCAAGCAGGGCGAATCCTTGCTTACTATTGCCGAGCTGCACTACGCAGATCGCGCAGAAGTGCGCTGGATCCGCGGCTTCAACGGAGCCAAGGGTCGTCTCACGCGCGGGCACATCTTACTTATTCCGCTCTATGATTTGCTGCTGTCGGACGAGGGGCGCAGCAAGCTCGAAACGAGCACCGGCCGACAGTTAGAGCAGGGAGAAACCCGCGCGGTTCAGGCACGCATCGATGAGCAGATCCCCAATTTGCGCGAGCACATTTCAAAGGGTGAGTACGCCGAGGCGCTAGCCCTTGGCAACCAACTGCTCGGCACGGACCAGCTCACAGGCAATCAGCAGCTGAGTATTCATCTGCAGCTCGCTACAGCCTACGTCGCCTTGGGTCGCGAGGACCTCGCCACGACCGCCTTCGAAAAAGCCCTGGAGCGCCAACCCGACCTCGAGCTTGACTCCGTGCGCACCTCACCCCGTGTGCTCAGCGCGCTCGCGCTCGCCAAGTCCGCACGCGAGAAGAAGAAGCCACGTTAGCTACGTAGCTGCCTGGTTTGGTGCGTTAGCCAGCACATCACGCGCTAGTTGGCACTCAGCGCGAAAGACTGCCAACAAAGAACGCGTGAAACCCGGCGCGGGGCAGCGTTCGTGTTAATCGATCTAGATGGGACTGAACTCCCACGCTCCACGAAACGAAGGACCCACGCAGGCGATCGAGACCTGTGCTGACTTGTCAGACTTCTTTCGAGAAACCCTATGCCGCGCCTTATCCACACGGCGCGTGACCCTCACGCCGAGCACCGAGCACTACCTCGTGCTGCTCCTTGCCCAGCTCAGTCACGACACCGCAGCATTGAGCTCCTCGCTCGTGGAGCTCTCGATCGAAGCTCAGATTACTGAGCGGCGCGCACGCCTGGAAAAACTACGCACCTTGGGCGACCATGCGCTGTCTTACTCAGGTCTGTTCGATGCACATCGCGAGCGCCTCGGCATCGCACGCTCTTACATCGTGGAGGTGGGTAGCCGCGCCTATCGCGATGCGGGCCAGCTCGCTTGTACAAGCTTCCGCGCGGTAGAACGCGTCCAAGCCAGCGTCTTTGACGAGCTCGGCTCGCGCTTCGACGTTTTTGCAGAGGTGCTCGACGATGTGCGCGAAGCGACTGCGCTCGGCACACGCGATGATGTATTGAGCCTTTACGAACGTTTTGTGAAGACTGGCTCGCCGGTTCTGCAGCAAAAGCTCAAAGAACACGGCGTGCTCTCGATCGGTAGCTCGGACAACGACGTGCCGGAGGGCTGAGGGCGAGGCCGCCCAGCTTGGGTCATTTGCGTTAGCCGCTTGCTACTCCCGGCTACTCCCGGCGCCAGAGCATTGCGATCCTAGGCAGCGTAAGCTACCTGACTGCCACTCATGACGTGGCTTTGGGTCTCCTTTGTTGCTCTGGTCCTCGTCTTGCTCGCGCTGGACCTCGGCGTCCTCAATCGACGCGCCCACGTGCCGGCCCTGAAGGAGGCGCTGTCGTGGACCGCGGGCTGGATAAGCCTGGGCGTCGCGTTCTCCGGCGTCGTGTATTGGATCTACGAGTACAAGCTCTACGGCACGATCAGCGGCGACAAGGGCGGCACGATCCCCTACTCCGGGGTCACTGCTGCGCTCACCTATCTGACGGGCTTCGTGCTCGAAGAGAGTCTGAGCATCGACAATCTGTTCGTCATGGTTCTGATCATGCGGCAGTTCAAGATCCCGCGGCAGTTCCAGCACCGCGTGCTCTTCTGGGGCATCCTCGGTGCGATCGTCATGCGCATGAGCATGATCTTCGGCGGCGTCTGGCTGATCACGCGCTTCACCTGGATAACCTACGTGTTCGGCGTCTATCTGATCTGGCAGGGCCTGGCGCAGCTCAAGCACGAAGACGAACAGAGCGAAGAAGAACCCGCGCGCGTATCCATCATCGAACGCAGCGTAAGCAAACTCGTGCCGGTGCTGCAACAAGGCGCCAGCACCGGCCACTTTTTTACGAAAATGGACGGGCGTACCTACGCCACACCGCTTTTCGTCGCGCTGATTAGCATCGAGATCGCAGACGTGGTGTTTGCGGTCGACTCGGTGCCTGCGGTGCTCACGGTGTCGACCGATCCGTTCATCGTGTTCACATCAAACGTGTTCGCCATCCTCGGCCTACGTTCGATGTTCTTCGTGATCGCCGACATGATGGATCGCTTCACGCACCTCAAGTATTCGCTGGCCGTGATCCTGGTCTTCGTCGGCGCAAAAATGATGCTGCACGAGGTGTTTCACCTGCCGATCGCAGCCTCGCTGCTCGTGATCTTGGGGGCAGTCGTGCTGGGCATCGTCTCTTCCATGCGGGCGACGAGACCCGGAAAAACCCGTCCTGCTGAAGGGCAATAACTTAGCCGCCACGGAACCAAGCTAAGATGCAGGGCTCGTCGACTTGACGCCGGGCCCGATCGCGAGCACAAAAGGCCCCCCTCGGCACGGTCGGTTGGGGCAAAGCTTTTCGGAGAAGGTCATGTCGAGAGTCTGTGTGGTATCTGGCAAGCGTGCGATGAAGGGCAACAAAGTCTCGCACTCAAACCATAAGACCATCAAGCGCACCCAGCCGAACCTGCAGGACAAGCGCTTTTGGCTGGCCAGCGAAAACCGCTGGATTCGTCTGCGTTTGAGCGTGTCTGCGATGCGCGAGATCGACAAGCTCGGCCTTGAGTCGATCGTGCGCGGTCTGCGCGCTGGCGGCGTCAAAGTCTGAGCGCATCTCGGCGCATGCGAGCACGCAGCTAACCTAGGACTCGCAGCGCCTGCCGGGCGACCGCTAGCCCGCGCTGGAGCGCCGTGCTGCGCCAGCCTTCGGCCTGCGGGCAGAACACCTCGACCAAACGTGCCTTGGCCCGTGCGTTGAGGGCTTGGTCATGGGCAGCATGCAAGTGTGCGCTGTTCTCGGTGCGCATCGCCTGCAAGACCTTGAGCGGCGAGTAGGTCCCGAACTCGGCGAGCAGGCAGTCGTATTGCGTTTCCGGGAAGCGCGACTCGAGAAAGCGACCAAGCCCGCCCTTGATCTCGTAGAGCACGCCCCTGGGGTCGTAGCTCTGCACGTTGTTGTAGCCAAACTCGCTGCGCAGCTGCGCCACCCGTGCGCTGTCGACAGGTAGATCCGCGCACAGCGCGTAACTGGCCCACGGTCCAAGCCCGGTATGAAAGTCGATGTGCAGCACACGCTCAGGTTTGCCTACCCACTCGCGCGCGTGGTCGGTCAGGATGACTTGGCTACGCGAGGGAGCTTTACCGCCAAAAAACACGCCCTGGGGAAAGTCGTACTGGCCTTGCGCGATGGCATTTTTGAGCGCGGAAAAGCCGTGTTTGAGCACCTTGGCTCCGGCCACGAGTAAGAACGGCTCGAGCGCCGAGGGCGG
>JBBSJC010000606.1:0-4836 GCA_038257655.1 Polyangiales bacterium
AATCGGGGTTTGCATCGCCATGCCCGCATACGATCACAACGCTCGAGCCTGGCAACTTTTACAAAACCGCCCCTCCCGCCCGACATCGACTGATCACCTACTTCTGGGGAGCTGTACTAAGGGCGGCTATCGCGACACGTCGTGGGCGGCATTTCAAGATGCGCGGCCCGCAGGCGCCCTACTTCTGGGTGAAGGCGGCGACGTACGACTGAAGCTCAGGCATGGTCGGCCCGGCCTGCACCCCGTAGATGGCCCAGATGATGTCCAGGTCGCCATCGCCGTCGAGGTCGAACAAGTGCTGCTCGCCCGAGTTGACGTTGGCCGGGTCCACGCTGATGTCGACGCGCTCGAAACCGTCCGCGTTCTGCACGAATGCGTAGAGCCCTGGGTCGCCATCGCCGCTGACGACCAGATCCATGTCGCAGTCGCCATCGATGTCGCCAACGTTGAGCATACCAGGTGCGCTCGCCCTATCGCCGTTGTCCATGCCTTCGACCGCGAAGCCCTCGTAGATCGTATGGATCTGAGCGTCCCAGTTCGCAAGCTCGCGCACCGTTTTGGCAGGCGGCAGCTCGAACCAGTATAGGCCCATCGTTTTGTGGGTCGGGTCGACGGCATCCTCGTTGTTGTGATTGCCGTAGACGATGTCGACCTTACCATCGCCGTTCATATCCGCGAGCTTGGTAATGAAGCCGCGGCCCGTGCTGTCGTTGATCAGGTGCCTCTCCCAGGCTGCTCCGTTTTTAGCCGTCTGCTCGTACCAGATTAGCGCCCCTGCTTCGAAGAACTGCGGCGCGAGCACGTCCGTGTCGCCATCGTCGTCGATGTCGAGCAGCGTGACGAGCGAACCGCCGCCATCGCCGATGGGGTGCATTGTGAACACGCCCGAGTCATCGCCCGGATTTTCAAACCACTCCGTCCGACTTGGACCATTGATCATCATCGTGGTGCCGATGTGGCAGCTCGTGACGAAGTCTTCGTCCCCGTCGCCATCCATGTCGACCGGCATGGTGATGTGGTACCAGCAGGTGGAATCGGGTACGGGAATCAGCTGCGGTGCGCCAAACGTGCCATCGCGACTACCCTTCATCCAAACGATGAGCCCGGTGGGTTTGATCAGAAAGCCTGCGCCGATCACCCAATCCTTCACGCCGTCGTTGTCCACGTCGAGGAGCTCGGACGAGTTCGGAAACCCCACGCCGACTTCTTGGTCGCCGACCTTGATTGTCGTGTCACGGTCAAAGACCTTGCTGGCCTTCCACGTGCCTAGCTTCTTGACGTCTGCGGCTTCCGTACGTGCCACGACATAGGCGCCGCCATTGGACACGGGGGGCGAGCTTGCGAAGTCGATGCCCTCGGCCAGGGTCGTGAGCAGGAACTCCGGATAACCATCGCCGTTAAGATCAGCCGGCTTCAGATAGGCGGCGCCTGGCTTGCTGAACAGCACGTTCTTTTCGAACGACGGCAAGGGACTGGTCACGCCTGGTACGGCCTTACCTTTACAGGATGCGCCAAGGGCGGGCTCATCGCCTAAGGACACAGGCCCCGGAGGCGGACCTGCATCTTGGCTCATCGCACTTCCCCCATCGTTCGACGTCGCGGCGTCCACGTCGTCTTTCGAATCTTTCTTGTCGTCCGAACAGGCCGCACACAGCGCCAGCATCAGCGCGAGGGCCTTCTTGCTTTGCATCACTAGTTACCTCCCCTTCCTTCTCAACAGCGCGAACGGAACGCCGGATTCCACCAACCCTCAGCTCGGTGTGGCGGCCCACATCTTACCCGTAACGCTGTCGTCGCCCAACACGCTTGCTCACTACGGGCATCGCGCAGCGAAACGCGCTTACAGCTCGCTTGCTCCGGTGCGTCGGCCTTCGCTGCGCGCCTCGGAGCGAATACGCCATACCGTTGCAGCACCGACCCCCACGACCAGCAGCGCGATCACCAGGTAGGCGACCGTTGGCAAGGGTCGACCGGCACCCAGTACAAGGTAGGCGTAGGGCGCGATGAACGACACGACCACCATCGTCAGCGAGCGCTGAACCATGCGCGGATCATTTCGCTTCAGCCCCTGCACCAGGCGCACCTGACCCCAAGCCATCGGCAGCGCCGACCCACCGTCGAGAACCAGGAACACCCACGGATTGATTCCGTAATCCGTCAGTGTCTGGCCGACCACGAGCGCGCGAAACACCGAGTAGATCAACATCGCCGCCATGAACGCGATGCCCGCGCCTCCGATCGGTGGCGCGTGGGGCGGCGGGGTGGAGCTCACCTCCGTAGTGTAGACGTGAGTCGCGGCGTAGTCAGGGCGTGAGTGCAATCGGTGTCAACGCGCCTTCGAAACTCTTGCCGCCAACGGTGACATACAGTTGCCCACCCGAGCGCGTCAGCTCCCAACGCGTGTTGCGTTCCAGGCGCTGGCCAAGCTCTTCGATAAGCGGACGGTCGAGGGCGTATGCTTCGATCTGGTCAAGGCGGTGAATCGTCTCGCGTCCCACCTCGCGCACGAGCAGCGCCGGATCGTGGTGTGTGTAAATGATCACGCGCGGACAGCTCTTGCTGGCGCGGTGCAAACGCTCGGCGCCCGGCGTGCCGATTTCGATCCAGGCTGTCGTCCGACCATCGGCAGACTTTACCCAGAGCGCGGGCTCATCCGCATGGGAGAGGCCATGACTCCAAACGATGCCTTCTTCGTAACAGAGGCAGTAGGCGATGGTGCGCGTCACAAGATAGGCCATCGTCTCGGACGGGTGTTGCGCAAGCCTCAGGTCGAGGGACTCGTACACCCCGCGATCTGAATCCGCGAGCTCTACCTTCAACCGAAACATCGTCGCACTCAACGCCATGGTCGCGAGCGTAGCTAACTCTCAGTTGCGAGCACCTAGCAGGAACCTGGCAATCGGGCCGGCATCGATGCGGGCCGTTTCGAGTAGACCTTCGATAAGCTTGCGACCCAAGCGCGCCAGATCGAGCAAGCGCTCGATGCGTGCTTTTTGCGTGACCGCGCGGCTACGAATTGCAGGGTCCTTGGAGCGCACCTTGTCTTCGAGCGAGCTCAGGGCACGTTCCATCGCCGAAATCGCTTCGAGCACTTCGACGAGCTCGCGCTCCCGAAATACGCGCGAGATCATCTTCCACAGGTTGCCTTCGGCCACGAAATACTCGCGCCGTTGGCCCTGAATCCAGACCTTTTTCACCACGCCCCAGCGCATCAGCTCGTTCAGGCACATCGAGACCGAGCCTGCTGATAGCTGCATTTTGTCGCGCAGATCGTTGGCGCTCAGCGGCTCATCACCGAGGTAGAGCACGGCCCACAGCCGGCCCATGTGCCTCTTGAATCCCCAAAACTCCATCAGTCGACCCACCGCGTCGCTGAGCAGCTGCTCGCTCGCCCATAGGTCTGACGGTTTTTCAGGTGCGTCCGGCGATTCGGCCATGACGAGCTCCTAGGCTTGCCGCTGCGTCAGCACGACAGCGAGACTGCGCAACAGATCACGGGCACGCGCGCTGGGCAACGCGTTGAGGGCTTCGAGGGCATCGCGACTGCAGTCCGCCGCAAACGAGCGCGCCTCGCTGCAGCCCTCGCGTACCAAAGGATGGCTGCTGACCGCGCGCGCCGCATTCAGGTCACCGCGCCGGGCCTCTGGCAACAGTGCGGCGATCTGACCGTTGTCACGCGAAAGGGCAAAGGCGAGCGGCAACGTGGTCTTACCTTCTGCCAGGTCCGCGCCTAGACGTTTACCGACCTCGCGCGAATCACCCGCCAAATCGAGCACGTCGTCGATGATCTGAAACGCGATCCCGACCTGCTCACCGAAGCGACCGGCGTGTTCGATCAGGTCCTGACGGCCTGCGACACGCGCGCCACTGCGACAGGCAAAACCGAACAGAGACGCGGTCTTGCCGCGCACAATTTCGAGGTAACCTTCGACGCCCAAATCTTCGCGGTCGCGCGCCTTGAGCTGCGCCACTTCACCGCCGATCAGCCGCTCGAGCGTCTGCAGCATGTCGGTCATGGCACCGGGCACCGCGGCTTCATCTACTAGAGATAGCGCGCGCGTGAGCAACAGATCGCCAGAAAGCACGCTCACGAGATTGCCCCACAACACGCGCGACGACGGGCGATTGCGGCGCTCTTCGCCCTCGTCGATCACATCGTCGTGCAGCAGCGTGGCCGAATGGATAAGCTCCGTGGCCGCCGCGATCGACACGCAGCGCGCAGGCTGTCCGCCACAGGCTGCCGTCATCAGCAAAGCGGCCATGGGACGCACACGCTTGCCGCCCGCGTCTACAAGATGGCGACTAGCTACATCGAGTGGCTCGGGCCCCGAAGTAGCGAGACTGACCACGCGTTCCAGCGTCGGCAGCGTATCCGAAAGAAGCTGCGTAATCGCGCCTAGATGCTGCGCTGCGGCGGCCGATGAGGGCTCTCGTGCGGCAGCCTCTTTCAAGGCCTTGCTGTGGGTCACCGAAATCATAGCGTCTCAGGCTCCCCTCCGCGCATCGCGCAGAACTTTCAGAAATCGTTGAACACTATGGAGGGTGCGTTTGCACAGGTCAACCGCTCGAACGTGCAGCCCGGGCTCGGAAGACTAGCCCGGTTCGACTTGGAATTGCCCCTCGGCCAGGGGCAGCTCAACGAAGTGAGCACCGCCCAGTTCCAGCCGCGGTCCATCCGTGGCGGGCGTCCCATCGACACTCCAGTGGTCCGCTCCTTCCACGAGCAGCGCTGTCTGGGGGTTGTGGGTGGTCACGGCGAAGCCCCCCTGGGAACGTGTCACTTGGGTCGCTCTCCGCTCTTCCACGAATGCGAGCAAGCGCCCCGCACCCCAAATG
>JBBSJC010000607.1:0-4835 GCA_038257655.1 Polyangiales bacterium
ATGTTGCTGGCGGCGGTGATCTTGAGGCCGGAGTTGTTGAGGATCTCGCGACCCTTTTCCACGTTCGTGCCTTCGAGGCGCACGACGAGCGGAACCGTAAGGCCGAGCTCCTTGGTCGCTGCGACCACGCCCTCGGCGATGATGTCGCACTTCATGATGCCGCCGAAGATGTTCACGAAGATGCCCTTTACGTCCGAGGACGAAAGGATGATCTTGAACGCCTTGGTGACCTGCTCTTTGTTCGCGCCGCCGCCCACGTCGAGGAAGTTGGCAGGCTCGCCACCGACGTACTTGATGATGTCCATCGTGGCCATCGCCAAGCCCGCACCATTGACCAAGCAGCCGATGTTGCCATCGAGCTGGATGTAACTGAGGCCAGTCTTTTTGGCCTCCATCTCGGTCTCGTTCTCTTCGCTCATGTCGCGCCAGCCGTCCCACTGCGCGACGTGGCGGAACTCGGCGTTCGAGTCGAAGTTGATCTTGGCATCGAGCGCGATCACGCGATCATCTTTGGTGACGATCAGAGGGTTCACTTCGAGCAGCGCGCAATCTTCCTTGATGAACAGCTCGTACAGGCTCGTGGCAAGCTTACCGAACTCGCCGTTCTGCTTACCCTCGAGACCGAGGGCGAACGCGAGCTGACGGGTCTGAAACGGCATCAGACCAACGGCCGGATCGACCGCCACCTTGAGGATCTTCTCGGGGTGCTTGTCAGCGACCTCTTCGATGTCCATGCCGCCTTCGGTCGACGCCATCACGGTCACGCGACGCGCCTCGCGGTCGACGACGAGCGCAAGGTAGAGCTCACGGGCGATAGGCAAGCCCTGCTCAACGAGCAAGCGCTGTACCTTCTTACCCTCAGGCCCAGTCTGGTGCGTAACAAGCGTGCTACCGAAGATCTTTTCGGCGGCTTCCTTTGCGGCCGGCACGCCCTTTACGACCTTCACTCCGCCGGCCTTGCCGCGTCCACCGGCGTGGATCTGAGCTTTGACGACGACGACTTCGCTGCCTGTTTCCGCGATCAGCTGCTCCGCTGCCTTGACCGCGTCGGGCACGCTCATGGCGGCAATGCCCTGGGGTACGGGAATGCCGTACTTCCGAAACAGCTCTTTACCTTGATACTCGTGAATATTCATATGGACCTCAGAGCTTTGCTGCGGCTTCGATTAGTTCTTGGACAGCCGCGGCACTCTTATCGAGCTGGGCCTTTTCTGATTCAGTGAGCGTCACTTCGACGATCTTCTCGATGCCATTAGCACCGATGATCACGGGCACGCCGATGTACATTCCCTTGTAGCCGTATTCCCCTTCCAGATACGCCGCGCACGCGAGCATGCGATTCTGCGCCCCAAGGTAAGCTTCGGCCATTTGGATCGCGCCCTGGGCGGGCGCCACGTAGGCGCTCGTGCCCATCAGCTGCACGATTTCGCCGCCGCCACCTGCCGTGCGCTTAACGATCTCGGCCAAACGCTCAGGCTTGATCTGCTGCGTGATCGGCACACCGTTCACAGTGCAGTAGCTCAGGCAAGGCACCATTGTGTCGCCGTGGCCGCCGAGCACGAGCGTGCGCACGTCCTTGATGCTCGCGTTGAGCTCCATCGCCAAAAAGGCGCTAAAACGTGCGCTATCGAGCACGCCAGCCATGCCGATGACCTTCTGCTTCGAGAAGCCGGTCACCTTCTTCATCTCGTGCACCATCGCATCGAGCGGGTTCGAGATCACGATCACGAAGGCGTTGGGCGCGTGCTTCTTGATGCCCTCGCCGACGACACGAATGATCTTGAGGTTGATCGACAACAGGTCATCGCGGCTCATGCCGGGCTTGCGCGGCACGCCGGCCGTCACGATCACGACATCGCAGCCAGCGATGTCTTCGTAGTTCGACGTACCGGTGATCTTGGCATCGAAGCCTTCGACCGCTGCCGCCTGAGCAAGGTCGAGGGCCTTACCCTTGGCAACGCCTTCCTTCTCTGGGATGTCGAGCAATACGACGTCGCCAAGCTGACGACGTGCGGCTGCGGCGGCAAGCTCACCACCGATATTACCTGCGCCGATGAGGGCGATTTTTTTACGCTGCGGCATGACGAAACTCCTTATGGGAACGAACGGGAAAGAGACGTGTGGAAGGACGTGGATGAGCGGCTGCTACATCGCCTTGATCAGGGCGTCACCAAGCTCGCAGCACTTGAGCAGCACTGGCGCTTGGTCGCGCCTTGCATCGGACGATGGAAGTCATAGGTCCCCCGGCCAAGTGTCACGTTTCGTTCCGCCTGCTTCAGCGAAGGGAATGATCGGACCGGCCGGGACGTTCAGTTTCCTGAGACCCAGCGTGATGGGCGTACCGGCGCTGGGCCACGGAAACTCGGCATTGCTCATCGGGCGTTCTTCTCCGGATGGTTGACGGCGTTCATCGCACATGAGCCGCAAACAGTCGGCAAGCCCACACGCGTCAAGAGCTGGGCGCTTATAGCACGGTGACCCGCCGGCACGAGCCCGTGCGAAAACGGGCGCTGAGCGCTGGCCTGGCCCTGTCCGGACCTCCTAGCCGCGCGGGTGATAGCGCTGATGAACAGCGCGCAAATGATCGCCCATCACGTGCGTATAGACCTGGGTGGTCGAAATATCGGCATGCCCGAGCATGGTTTGCACCGCCCGCAGATCCGCCCCGCCCTCGAGCAGGTGCGTGGCAAACGAATGTCGCAGCTTGTGCGGACTCAACGCCTTGACGATGCCAGCGGACAGCGCGTGCTTTCGAATCAGAAGCCAGAAAGCTTGGCGCGTCATGCCGCGGCCACGCGGCGTCACGAACACGCATGCCTCATCTGGCTGCGCCCATTTTCCGCGCACGCCCTCGAGATAGGCCGTGATCTTCGCCACAGCCGCATCGCCTATCGGCACGAGCCGTTGTTTATCGCCCTTGCCCGTCACGCATAGCAGTCCCCGATCCAGCGAGAGCCCGCTGAGCCGCAGCCCGACTAGCTCACTGACCCGCAGACCTGACGCGTACATGGTGTACAGCATCGCCGCGTCCCTTAGCCCCAGGGGCGTGCTCAGCGTGGGCGCTGCCAACAGTCGACTGACATCGTCCCGCGTCAGCACGACCGGTAGGCCAGGCCGTTTCTTCGGGCTGTCGAGCAGCTCGGTGGGGTCGGCTGCTACCCGGCGTTCAGATCGCAAGTAACGAAACAAACCGCGCAGCGCCGACAAATAGCGCGCTTGGGATCGACCACCCACGCTGCGCGACCTCAAAGCATCGAGAAAACCCGCGATGTCTTCGATGCCTGCGTCGCCGAGCGTGCGGCCTTGAGCGTCGAGGTGCGCGTGGAACACCGCGAGATCGTGCGCATACGCTTCGAGCGTGTTGCGCGAAAGACCGCGCTCGACCTTGAGGTGATCGAGGTAATCGTCCACCCACAAAGCAGTGGATTCGTCCGGCATCGTGCCACCTTGGCACGTAGCGCGAGCGCTCAGAAGAAAGCGACGAAGGGCATTTGTGGCGCCGGGCTGTGGTACACTGACTTGACCATGCTCTCCCTCGAGCACCTGCGTGTGGATACCTTGATTCTGGTACTGCTCGCGACCGCGCTAGCGATCGTGGGCCTGCGCGTGACCGCCGCGTTGGGCAAACGCCACGTGGTGCGACAGAGCGACCGCGCGATCGCGCGCGCGAAGCAAGAGCACGATAGCTAGCCGCAAAGAAGCCTGAAACGTTTCGTCTGCATAGACGTCGAAACCCCAAAGGCGCAAGCTTAACCAAGCGAGGTTCATCCTATGGCCCGTCTCATCGGATATATGGCAAACCGCGCGGATCGCCTTCGCGATGCGTTCGATCAGGAGCGTGCCGCGATCACCGCGTTGCCCGCCGACCTCCGCAGCGCATGGGGTATCGGTTTCTATCAAGGCGACGAAGTGCTGCACAAAAAACAGCCCACGCCCGATGGCGCGGTGCAGTGGAGCGCGGTCACCGAAAACGTCAGAACCGATTGCGCGATAGCCCACGTGCGCTTGGCGACCGTCGGTGGTTTCAGCGTGGACAATACCCATCCTTTTCGGCTTCGGCAGTGGCTGTTCGCGCATGTCGGCACGCTCACTGCGTTCGAAGAGATCCACGACAAGCTGCGCGCTGATCTGCCTGACTTTCTGCGCCGCAATATCAGAGGCAGCTCTGACAGTGAGTTGTTCTTCCATTGGATCCTTGCTGGCCTACACGAGGTCAATCAGCTGGAAGCACAAACGCCAAGCCCTTCCGTGGTGCTGCAGGCGATCTCAAACGCGGTGGCCAAGATCGAGGGGCTGGTGGGCCCCGCACGTGCACCGAGCACGCTCAACATGCTCCTGTCGAATGGACGCGGCATGTTCGCGCTCAGGCACGGCGGGTCGTTTGGTTATGTGCAACGCACCGGCGTGAGCGACCCCACCAATCCGGACGCCGCCGCTGAACCCGAAGCGCGACCGGGCTCTCCGCTGCTGCGTTACGTCATGCTCGTCGCGGGTGGGCCGGACGTTCCGCCCGGCTATGAGGGTCTCGACGACCAACAGTTACTCTTCGTTAACCGCGACCTCGAGATACGCCTCCACTCCCTGTAGGCCGGGCAACAAAGCTCGGCCGGCCCACAGCACCGGTCTCAGCGCTTTAGATCAGGGTGCGTCGAGAATCCCCATGGCGGCACGAATCGCAGTGCTCGTGCCGACCACGTAGACCACATCGCCCGGCGCGAGCGGCAGGTTGGGATCGAAGGGCGCCAATAGTTCGCCCCCACGTCGCACAGCCACGATCAGGGCCCCGCTCTGACTGCGCAGCGATAGCTGGATCAACGAGCGATGGGCGGCCTGAC
>JBBSJC010000608.1:0-4816 GCA_038257655.1 Polyangiales bacterium
CCGATCTCGGGTAAGAGCGAGACCGAACGCGTCACCCTGCGTGAAGAGGTGGTGGACGTGAACAAGCGAACGGTCGCAAAGGAAGCCGTCGCTGTGGGCAAGCGTACCGTCGAGGACACCAAGAAGGTCGGCGCCAAGCTTCGTGAAGAAGAGATCGTCATCAAGCGAGACGACAAGACCATGCAGGACCGGCATAGGTCGTAGTCTTCAACGACCGTGGCACTTTTTCCCCTGACGGGCCGCGCATGCGCCCCGCCCGGGGAGACTGCGTTTCGGCCGCCATGCGAGCAGAGTCGGTACACTCCATCCATCATGCCATTGCCTGCACATCGCGAGTCCGCCCCGGTGGCCGCACCATATTCGGTCGGCGTCGGCATCGTGACCATGGAAGTGGAGCGCAAGGATTCGGAGCTGTTCAGGGTCGACAGCCTCACAGTAAGGTCGACCGGCGAACACGGCACCGAGGCCGCCCGAACGTCAACCACTGCGCCATCCCGACGTGAACCGCTTTGGCCCAGTTCGCACGGCGTTCGAAGCGGCATCTTCGTGACGTAGAGGTCCATCGCTTGGCAACCGCGCTCGCCCAGGTGACAATCGCCCCATGAACGACGGCGCTGAGCCCTTGCGTCCGCGAGTTGCCCCGCTTCTGTTGATGGCCGGGTTCGGCGTCGCCCTCATCGGCTGGATCGACTACGTCACCGGGACCGAGCTGCGGGTGTATCCCCTGTACTTCTTGCCCTTGAGCCTCGCCGCTTGGTACGGGAGTCGCGCGATGGCGGTGATCGGGTCGCTCTCGTGCGCGCTGAGTTGGGCCTTGGCCAATCAAGCGGCAGGCATGGCCGTGCTGACGTCGTGGATCGGTGCCTTCAACATCGTCTCCCAAATGAGCGCGTTCCTGACGATGAGTCTGCTGATCTCGGTGCTGCGAAAACGTGTCCTGCGCGAAGAATGGATGGCGAGCCACGATGCGCTGAGTGAGCTGCACAATACGCGCGGCTTTCGGGCCGAGGCCGCGCGTGAGCTCGCGCGCGCGCGACGCTATCAGCGCCCATTGACGGTCGCCTACGTGGACCTCGACGGATTCAAACAGGTCAACGATCAGCACGGTCATGCGGAGGGCGACGCCGTCTTGCGCGCGGTTGCCCGGGTGCTGACGGAGTCGGTGCGAAGCGTCGACGTGCTGGCGCGCGTCGGCGGAGACGAGTTTGCCTTACTGCTGCCCGAAACAGACGCCGCTGGCGCGCAGGTCTTGCTCGAACGCCTGCGCGGACGAGTCGAAGCGCGCATGCGAGAGCGAAACCTCTCGGTCACGGCCAGCATCGGAGGCACCAGCTATGCCGTGCCACCGAGCGATGTCAGCGAGATGCTGAAGCAGGCCGACGCGCAGATGTACGGCGTCAAAGCGAGTGGCAAGAACCGTGTCGTCGTGATCGAGCGACGAGGGGTGGCCGCGTCCGACCACCCGCGATCCACGTCCGAAAACGACGCCGGTTGAGGCTGGCCCAGGCGGAGTCTCTTCGAACGGCATTCGCGATGCGCGGATCGGCTGAATAGCAGATGTCTGATACTCTTGGACGACCATGAGTTCCAGAGACTTGCTTCAGCTTGCGTGGTCCTGCTGGCGCATGATCAGCACTTGATCTTTACTCAACTATCGAGTAAAGATCATACATGCCGTTGAATCCCGTTGCGGCCAAAGCATTGATCCGTCGGCTGCTCGACGATGGCAAGTTCGTCTCGCCAACGGCGCGCAGCCACGCACGCAAAGAGATGAACAAGGACAACCTGACGGATGTGGATCTCGTTAACGTGGTTCGCGGTGGCACGGCGGAACCGCCTGAGTGGGAAAACTGCGAGTGGCGATATCGATTGAGAACTCACCGCATGACAGTCGTTGTCGCCTTCGACCCAGATCCTGAATATGCCGAGAGCGACGACGAAGTTGAGTTGTGCATCGTGACAGCGTGGAGGACATCGCCATGAAGAAGTGTCGAGCGTGCGGAGAGGGAGTGCTCGAGAGCGCACGCAAGAATCATCGCTATACCGAGAGCGGGCTCTCCAACGTGGTGCTGCAGGACGTGGAAGTCCGATCCTGTCCGCTATGTGGCGATCAACAGGTTGTACTCCCACGCGTCACGGAGCTTCACCGCGCCATGGCCCTCGCGGTCGTGCGTACGAACGCGCGGCTGAGCGGTGAAGAGGTCCGTTTTCTGCGTAAGTACATGGGCTTTAGCGGTACCGATTTTGCGGCGAGGATGGGCGTCGATCCTTCGACCGTGTCCCGTTGGGAAAACAGCCACGAGCCAATCGGATCACTGGCTGATCGCTTGGTCCGTCTGATGGTCGTTCGCGACCGTCCGGTGGATGAATACCCGATCGACCAACTGGTGAACATAGTCGACAAGGAGAAGCACGCGTTGATCGGTCTGCGCGCGGATCGCCAAGGCTGGCACGAGTCGCCTGTGGCAGCGTGAGCGGTACGGTTCCATGCACGCGTGCTGGCAGACGCACAACAGGAAACGGCGCGCGGGGATGTTGGCGAGAACCTCAAGCAAGGTTGGGCACTTTCACGCGAACGGTGAAGCCGGGTCGTCGGACGCTACAGTTACCCGTTCAGTGGCAACGTACGCGAGCTTGAGCAATGCGTACCGGCCGTCGCACAAGCCGAAACAACGAGTGGGCCTCGATGCGCTGATTCCGCAGGAGCCCTCACACATGGCGACGGGGTTTCCTAGCTTGCTTGAACAACCGCTTCGCACGACGTGCATTGCAGGATCTTCTTCTTCATCGTGAGCAGGTAGCCGATAAGCCCCCCAACAAAAGAGCCGACGATCATAAAAAGTGCGAAACCAAAGCTCAGAGCTGCAGCGGCCCCTGCGCCAACCTCGGCGCCTGCCAACCGCGATTTAGCGCTGCTAACCGCTGCCCGCTGCTCGTAGGTTCCTAGCGTTCCTTCATCCACTTGCTCACCCGCCAACACAGCGACTATTACGGTCTCCTCGATGCCCTGACTTCGTAGTGAAGTGGATACCTCCTCATGCGCCGTAGATGCCGCTGAGGCAGTGGCGCCTCCACTTACAATCATCAGGATGATCCCAAGGATTACGCCAAGGACCGACGGCGCGACAAAGAGATACCCGACGACCACAGCGGGCCCGCTCATCCGGTGCGTGCTCTTGCGAACCATCTTGCCGGAGTCGCAAGTTTTTCATTTGATCGTCGGTGGTTGTGACATGTGATGCTTCCCTACGTTGAGAAATGTGCCCGCCCAAATTAGGTCGCGCCATCCACCAAAGATCTTAGCCATATTAGTCAATTCGCATCAATGTGGTTGCGTGGACACCGAGACGGCCTGTGTAGGCGCGTAAGCTTATCAGCACGGCTCATCGGGACTCTCAAACCTTACGGTCTGGAGGTAAGAGCGACCGTCAAAGCGCAGCGCTTGCTCGCGTGCCGCTTCGACCCGCTCGGGTTCGTAAGCCCGTGCAACGCGCTTGAGCCCAAGTGCCGAGTGCAACCCGCTCGCCCTGCCGGTCCAGCTGTCCGCATGCTGGCGATCCAGGTGTTCACGTGACCGCGAGATCCGCAAATGTGCACATGGCTGCTCATCAACGCGTAGCTGAGCAAGCGCGCCACTTGGCTCGCCCGACTGCCGCACCAAGCGCGACAAATATTCGGCACGCTCGCGCTCTGCCAACTGGCACGAGCGGTCTACAAACCGCGCGATCAATTGGTGGACCGAACCGACTCTCAGGTTTCTGGCGAGACGCGGCCTGCCCCATGCATCGGCACGGAGTGTGAGCAAGGTTGCGTCAACGCGAGCTCAAAACGTGAAATTGGGAAAGCGCCGCTGGCTCCGCCCCCCGCAGTGCTACCTGGCCGTCTGCTGCACCACGCAAAGGTAGATCCGAGAAAGTCTAACTCCCGCGTGCGACCGCTTCGGCGTTGGTCTGCGCGGGCACAGGAGCGTCAGGTTCAGTCTTGAATTTCAGCTCGCACGAAACGCCCTTGCAAACCTGATCGAAGGTGCTGCCCGCGAACTCAAGGACAAGATCAACGTTCGATTCGTAAGGTGCCACATGCTTGCAAGTGGCTAGCGACTGCGTCCTCTCTCCGGTTTCCGGGTTGACGGCCGCCCCGCTAATGCAAACGACACCCGCTCGCGGTGACACGTTGGAAAACCTTAGGTTCCCTTGTCTGCTCGCGGCATTAATCCCAAATAGAATCGGCCCAGTGACTTCCAGACGTTTTGGACCATCGTCGGGCTTGCGGCTGAGCGCGTCGGCCAGCTTCTTCTCGGTGGCCTCGGCCTTCTTCTGTCATTCGTTCGCCGCCGATACGAAGCTCACGTATGTCAGGGACGCAAGGACAAAGCAGGACGCAATAGATAACCACAGGACTAACCTGCCGGCCTTCTCGTAGGCATCAATCTTGTTCATGAACGAGCCGCCTCCCTCCCCGAGCCTGGACTCACGTGCACGCGCACACAACGCAAGAATCTTTGCGCGACCCAGTGATGAGGGCCTCGTTGGGGACCTAGTACCTCAGCACCGTGGTTTGTACCGGATCACGCCGCGGTCCGACGTGTCGGGTGGCATGCGATGGCTGGACATGTTCATGGGGTGGAAGGCGCGTCGCGCGCTCAGCTTCTCCCAAGCAAACAGCCCGCAAAGCCCCGCGCGGGGGGGGGGGGGGGGGGGGGGGGGGGGGGGGGAGGACGGCGCGCGGCACGACCAACCCGGCGAACGGCCACCTCAGAAACAAACACAAACAAAAAAACAAAACACCCGCCCCCCCAACCACCCCCCCGCCGCCA
>JBBSJC010000609.1:0-4811 GCA_038257655.1 Polyangiales bacterium
TATCGGCCAAGGCCGACCGAAGTTGCTCCCGTCGCCGTCGCCGTCGCCGTCAAGGCTCACGACCAGGACAACGCTCACGCCCACGTGGAGAAAACGTCCGGGCAGCCCTAGTGATCACCTACTTCTGGGGACCTGTACTTAGCGGCGCGGTACCGCCGACGCGCGAAAGCAAGCGCGCCTAGGACTGCGCCGTAACCTACCCACATGCCCGCTGCGCCTGTTTGTAATGGCATGGTCAAGGCGCAGGTCTGATTCGCCACGGGAGCTTTGTCTCCCATTTGATCGCGATCGCCACGGGGCGTTTCAGCGCCTGGCTCCGGCGTACCAGCGGTACCAGGCGTACCTGTCACGTCCGAAGCGGACCGACACACGCCTTCGATACACAAGGCGCCGGCCCCACAATCGACGCCCTCATCGATCTCGGCGTTGCAATCGTCGTCGACGCCATTACACAGCTCGGCTGCGGGGAGGCCCTCTACGCAATCTTGCATCGAGCAGGTGGGGCTTTCACGGCGGCACCAACCTTCTCCGCACTGTGGGCGCACGCCCTCGTCCGCGCGGCCGTCGCAGTCATCGTCGAGCAGGTTGCACACCTCTTCTGCGTCGCGATGCACACTGGCGTTGGTTTCGTCGCAGTCTCCCCATTCGGCCGCGTATCCAGGCGTGGGAACACAACCCATGATCGATTGTCCGCTGCGCTCCTTATAATACCCGTCACCGTCCTGATCCGGCCAAAGCGTGATCGGGATCGCGCCTTCGTCGACCTCACCATTGCAGTTGTCGTCTCGCCCGTTGCATAGCTCCTGGGCCTGTGGATAGACGTCGCTGCGGAAGTCGTCGCAGTCGCTGTTTACCGCAGCATAGGCAGCGGGCGCCTGACCTGCGCAACGCATGGTAGGTGCCTCGTCACGGCCAAAGCCGTCGCCATCACCATCATAGTAAAACGCTTGCGCCTCACAGCCGTACACCACGTCGAGCGTGCCTTCTCCGCCGAAGTCGCCCGTACGCTTGCCATCGCCGTTGCCCGCGACCGCGTACATGCTGAAACGTGTCGCTCCGATGGTGTTCGGAGAACGCCACGAAAAGCGAAACTGGGCAACCCCAGCGGAAGAGGGCTTGGGTACAACATGGGTAAGGCCTCCGCTGCTCGCAGCTAAGCCCTCGCCGGCCAGGGTCCCCAGGTTTCCGGCGCCATCCTCGACCGCTACGAAGAGGCCCGCGACCGTCATGTCGCTTGCGCCCACCGACACATCGATGATGATTTCGTCGCCCGGTTTGAAGCTTGCCGCAGTGAGGCTAGCGCTGACCGTCACGGTCTTTTCGCTGCCATGACAGCCCGTACAGCCGTCGACGGCAATGCCGTTCTTACGTGCGTAGGCGCGGGCTGGCGAGAGCGCTATGACGCTAGCGAAAAGTAAGGTCACAACAGCCATAGGCCAAGCCAGGCGTTTGGCCAGGCTGATCCTCACTGAGCTCTGTCGCATGATCGGCGCATCTCCGCCGCTGCAGGCCTGCAGGCATCGTGCCGAGCGCTAAACAGACCGCGCGCCGCGAAATCATGGTGATAAAAGCTCGGCCTGTCAGCCGCACCCTGTTGGGAGCGGACCACAACCTAGTGCGTTCCATGGCTGCGCAGGCGCGACCGCGCTGGCTCTGCTGACAGCTGCCTGACCGCAATATGCGTCCAGTGCCACACGCAGCGCCTACGTGGTCAGGTATGTCGCGTACCGCGCGCGGCCCGCTTTTCGCTCGTGGACGAGCGAACTCGCGCGATACCCTGAGGCAGATGGGGAGTGCGCGGTGGACGCGCAAAACGGCCAGGTGACACCCGTCAGTGGCAGCGCCGACGCGGTTGAGTTCGGGTTTGGGGCTTCCCTCGATCTGAGTATTGGGATGCGCTTCCCGTGAGCTCTAGCGCACGCAGGCAGCTGCGGATGAGGAGGCTTGTGTGAGGTGGGTCGACCATCTCGGCGCTAGACTGATTAAGAAGCTCTGTGGGCAATCGTGAGCTTACGCCGATGACCGCGCGCCCTAAGCCCGTGACTTGAAGCGGTGCGAGCGCATGTGGGGGCGGACCCTCTGGCTCATTGCAGCGGCGAGATCATGCGCCTTTTGCTTCCTCCTGGTCGCTTCTCAAAGAACATCAGACGCTCCACTATGAAGACAACATGGGCAATGACTTCGAATTCGTGGTCGATGCGGAGTGCGGTCTGGCGCGCGGCGGCGCGTGCATGTTCAGCCTGTGGCGCGGCACCGCGCAGGTCGCCAACGTCAAGTCGCACATCGCCATCGCTGAGGAGCTCCTTCGCAGCCACCCCAAGTTCGGAGTGATATTGGTGATCGAAGCGGGCGCGCGACCACCCGCGCTCCAAGCCTGGCGGGAAATCGAAGCCTTCTACACGCAATTTGAGCGCCGCATTACCTGCCTGGCCCAGGTGCTCGAAGCGACCGGCTTTGGCTCGAGCGCCGCACGTTCCGCGATGTCCGCCATCCTGTCGCGTAAGGCCTTTCCGGCAAAGGTGTTTGCCAAGACCGCGGAAGCTGTGCCGTGGGTTGCAGGCCAACTCGATCCCGATCCGCAGGCACTGCGATTGACCGGCATGGCACTGGCTTCGCATCTGAAGCGCGCCCGCCTCGGCCACACCTGGCAGCCTAAAGCGTCGATCGCGCGCGTGAGCGCGTGGCCCGCGCGTCGCGCCTGACACTTAGACCGGGGTGCAAACCGAAGTTAGGGCCGGATATTCGGACCAAGTGGCGAGACAACGGATCTAGCGGCTGGCGCCGCGGTCATCGCGTTCAGGTTCGCTCGCCACACAAGACTGTCGTAAATGAGCCCGCTTGAAAGCGCGAGCCCCGATCCCAGCAGCAGTCCGGCAGCCACGATGCGCTGCCACCTACGACGAGGTGCACGGCGAGTGGCCCGAGCCCAAACACCGCGATCGCGGCGAGTATCCCTGCGCGCACGTGGCAAGCAACGAGCACCACGCGCGACGTGTTCTTCCAGACGTGCCCGTAGATGCCGCGTGTAAACCACATGGTAAGGCTGGTGAAGAAGGCGAGCACCAGCGCGAGCGTCAGCCCAAGCTCGAGCGGACTCAACCTGAGCCCACGCATCTGCTCGAAGCTGGTGGCCGCCACCGCACTTGCAGCGCTGAGCACGGTGGCACTTGCAAGCAACCACAGGATAAGCCTGGGACGTGCGCTGTGGGCCTCCTGGGCGTCGGCGGACATCACCGGGGATCCTGTAACGATTCCTACATAAGTAGATGTGGCAGAGACGGCTACGCAGGAGACAGTAAGCTCCCGTGTAGCTCAGAAACGGTGCAGATCGTCGTCGCGTGGGCGCCTCCTGCTGCTCATAGTAAGATGCGCAGCTGCAACATAGGCTGGATGCCCAAGCCAAGCGATGTCACAACCACCGTTTGTCGTCCCACTTCGGACGGTGCGTCGACGCGCTCGAAGAGATTCTTCTGTTTGGCATGCGTACGGTCGAAGCGCAGCAAATGGCTTTCGAGCCTCAGATAGAGGCGCGTCAACAGCCGATACTCGACCACCATTCCTAGCCGCGCGTTGAGCCCGTAGCCCTCAACGTCGAGCTCGTTGCGGGCGACGACCTCACCCTCCGAGCCGTGTGTCCAGCTCGTGAGGGCACCTTCGCGGCTTGCCCAGTGTGCACCGAGCGCAACGAACGGAGAGACTTCTACAAGC
This sequence comes from Polyangiales bacterium, assembly GCA_038257655.1. Lineage (GTDB taxonomy): Bacteria > Myxococcota_A > Polyangia > Polyangiales > DASUME01 > DASUME01. The sequence continues at coordinate 3,709 of JBBSJC010000609.1, forward strand.
TCACCTGGATTCAGCACCCAGCGCAGGGATACCGCGCCACCCGCACTCGCGCTGGTCGTACGCGACGGCGGCGCCACATTCGGGTCGCGGTCATTGCTCTTATTCTGCTCCTGACTGTAGCCGCCGACCACACTCAGCCCCAGCCGTAAGGCCGGGCTGAGGCTGCGTTCGATCAAGCCCACACCGAACGGTCCGCTGCTGCCCACTCCACCCAGTCGCGCTAAGCCTGCAGCGCCAGACGTGCTCCCTAGGCCGTAGTCACTTCCGTAAAGGGTCATGCCCACGCCAGCACCGAACGACCAGCGTCCTGATCCTTCCGTCACTTTTGCGAGCGCGGGGTTCGGCGAATCGGGCACCTCTGCTCGCACGCGCGCCGCAGAGAAGGTTGTTGTGAGAAGTACAATAGTAAGTAGTACGGATTTCATGGGCTCTTTCGGCAATGGGGGGAGCTCGTCAGGTGTCTTTACCGAGCGGCGCGGCAGCATTGCGGAGCCTGCGCCAGATGCCCCAGTGTAGTGAACGACTGCGACGCGAGAAGGTAATTGTCGGGGTGAGTCAAACCTACGTGCTATGCGCCCGCACCATGACAGCCAGCAGTAGTGTCATCATCGCGCTCGATTTCGACGATGTTGCGCAGGCACGGCGACTCATCAGCCAGTTGGGACCTGCGGCCTCGTTCTATAAAATAGGGCTACAAATATTGACGGCGGAAGGCCCATCGCTGGTTCGGGAGCTTGCCGCACAGGGCAAGCAAGTATTTTTGGATCTCAAGCTGCACGAAGTTCCTAACTCCGTCTTTGGTGCGGTGACTGCGGCCGGGGCGCTAGGAGCAACCATGGTCTCGGTCCATGCGATGGCGGGTACCAGCGTGCTGCGTGCGGCAGTGGCTGCTGCTCGCCCGTTTCCGAACATGAGGGTGCTCGCTCTGACCGTTATCACGAGCATGCGTGAACATGATCTGGTCGAGATCGGGATCTCTGCTTCGGTGGATGAACAGGTAGTAAGTCTTGCGAAGCTTGCAGCAGCTGCCGGCTGTCACGGCGTCATTGCCTCAGCGCGCGAAGCCAGATTGTTGCGGGCTACACTCGCGGCCGAGATGCTGA
>JBBSJC010000610.1:0-4789 GCA_038257655.1 Polyangiales bacterium
ACCGTGCGCATGAGCTTTCTGACGAAGAACCTCGACCTTAGCAGCATCGCCACACTCAATCGCGACTTCACCCACTGGGTCGAAGAAGAGTATAACTCACGCGAGCACTCCGCCGTGCACATGCGCCCCATCGATCGTTTTGGCCTCGACCTCTCGCGCATCCGGTTCCTGCCGCCCAACCAGGTCAACGAGGAGCTCTTCTTCGTCGAGGAAGACCGTACCGTGCTCGCCGACAACACCTTCTCGCTCAAATCCGTCCGCTTCGAGGCACCCCGCGACCTGCGTTCACGCAAGATCCAGGTGCGCTTTGACCGCAAGCGCCTCGGTCGCGTCGTCGCCTACTACAAGAACGAGCGCATGGGTGACGCGCGCCCCGTCGACTTCTTGGCCAACGACCGGATGCCGGCGCCGCGGAAGGTGGGGCAGTCATGATTCGCGCTCACTTCGGCCTTGACCGACACCCCTTTTCGCAGGACAACATTACCCTCTTACCGCAGCAGCAAGAGGTCTTCGACACCCTGCGCGTGCACTGCCAACAAGGCGGCCTGTGTCTCGTCGTAGGCGAGCCGGGAACAGGAAAGAGCGTCCTTAAACACGCCCTCGTCAATCATGACCCCAAGCGACTCATCACCCCCGTCGTCAATCGAACCTTACATACCTACCACAGCGTTCTGCGCATCCTGTGCGAGGCCTTTCAGATCGACACCGAGGGGCGCGATTTCCGCTGCGAAAAGAGGCTCATCGAGGAGGCACACCGCATCAACCACGCAGGAAAAATGCTGGCGCCCATCATCGACGACGCACATCTCATCGACGTAAGAGATCTGCGGCGGCTCCGGCTGCTGTTTGAAGACTTTCCAAAGAACCATAACCTTATCCTCGTCGCTCAACCCGGGCTGCTTACCTCCCTGGCGCTCACGCCCAACGAGGACATTCAGAGCCGGGTCACTTACTCCGTGCTCGTCCCCAAGCTCGCGCCCGACGACATGCGAGACTTCATACGTGCAGAGCTCGACCGCGTCGCGCTCGCCCACACCACGTTTACAGAGGACGCGCTCGCGCTCATCGTACGCTCCTCAGAAGGTGTCCTAAGGCGCGCACGAAACCTGTGCCTCGGCGCGCTGCTCGAGGCCATCAGAGACCGCTCGCGCTGCGTCGACCTCAAGCAGGTCAACCGTGTGCTCTTGCAGCCCCACTGGCGTGAGCACAGAGACACGCTCTGACGCATCCGTGTGTAGACAGTAAGGTTCGACGATGCACAGCCCCTGCGGCCTTCGCGGTCGCGGGGGCGTCGTCATATCGGCCAACTGGACGACCGGGCGACCGTCGGCGTCGTCACAAGACAAGCGGCTGCGACCTCGACGGCCGAGTGTCAGCACACTCAGATCGCGTTCGAGGTGGCCGGCCGCGTCGTATCGATACGACCTGAAAGGGCAACTTTTGCGACGTCAGCGCGGCCGAGAGCCCAAATTCGTGCGACGTCAGATCGGTGAAACGCTACGATGTGAGTGCGGCCGTCAACACTCAGCCATTGACGGCGGTGCGAACGCGATCGCGGGGCGGGTCATTTTTCAAGAGCAAGGGCGGGTCACTCTTGGCAAGCGGTGAAGCCGAATTCGTGCGACGTCAGATCGGTGAAACGCTGCGATGTGAGTGCGGCCGTCAACAGCGAGAGCACAAGGACGCGCTCTGACATTCGTCGCACAACATAGTAAGGCACCGCGCCCCGGACGGCTCATGCGGTCGTCTGGGGCGTCGTCGTATGCGGCTTGCTGGTCGGCCGGTCGACCGTAAGGGTCGTACGCGGCGGAGTCGCTACGACCTGACGGGGCGCGCAGCGAATGCTCAGGTCACTTCGCAGTCGACTCGGTGCGTCGTAGGGCTACGACGGGGTGGGCTTACTTTTGCGCTGGGTGCGCGGCCGCTGGCCCGAAATCGTACGATGTCAGTTTTGCGATCGTGTACGATGACAACTCGGACGCCAACACTCCTTCATCACCAAGCTTTCCTGGCGCACACGATGTCAGCTCGGCCGCCAACATCTAGTCCAGCCAGTACTCTTCCTCCTCGTCCAGTTTGCTCACGTTCAGGGTGACCGGTTGAACGCGTTCCGCGGTCACCATTGTCCTGGTGTACGGATTGACCTCGTCGTCGGAAATGAGGCAACGAGCCCCGAGTTGCGTCGCCAACTCAGTCGCTATGGCGTGCACAGATTTGCTAGCCACAAGCCGGTGATCGTACACATACACGGTCAGTCGCAACGGAAACGCGCCGGATAACTCGGTGCGCTCACACGCGACAGATACCAACCCGGCCTCCGGCAGGAACACCTCCGAATCAACAATAGCAACGCGGCCAGTCGAAACACCGAACGCAGCCGCCAACGCTGCAGCGAGCGACGCATGTGACGGGAGTACATCCAAGATGATTTCTTGCCAAAGCATCAGAGTCGCTGCCATACGCGGAGCGCCGACAACCTGTCGCCGGCACTGACACCCATTCGGTTGAGAATGCTCGCAGCTTGTTGAGAATTGCCGAACTTGTTGAGGACGCCGAGCGCCTTGAAGGCACTCCGGTTAAGCTGGGTTAGCCCAGGTCCGGATATGGGATAGAGGGTTTCTCCGTGCATGCCGTAGGTCCTCCCGTTGACCAGAACGTTGCCGCCCACGCGCGTCGCCCGCCCCCCGTTGATCGCTGCCACATCGCCAGCGATATCGACGCCCCTACCTATCACCGTGTTTAGGTTCTTCGCGACCATCTTCTGGCCAACTTTGTGTGCGAAATGTCGCGCAGCGGGTCCTTTGAAGGTAGCACTGAACGCCCAGGCCACAAAGCGCTGTAGCAGCGAAGCACCTGCTCGCACTACCGCAGTCTCCACCAGGGTAAGTGGTGTCGGAGACACGTCTAGCGATGAACAACCGCTAGCGGGGCACTTGACGGCAGCAAGGGCCCCAGGAGTGTCTGCGACGCTCGGTGCGGCTGATTTGGCAAGCCAGGAGAGGTCCTGGTCGTCCAAATCCTGCATGGCATGGGATGCCTCCGCCCGTCCCTGCGCATTACTCACCCCTTTGCTTGCCGAAGCCCCCGCCAAGCTGGCGCCCAACGAGATTGCGAAATCCGTCACGTCGAACGAGCCGCCCATCGCGACCGACATGCCCGTGCCGGTCGCGGTGCCCGAGGTGGCCGCGGTGAGCGAGCCGAACCAGCCACCACCCAGGCCGGCCACCACGCCGCCGGAAACAAGCCCTGAGACGGACCCGACGGCTATCGCCTTGCCCAGACTGCTGCCGCTCACGCTCTGGCCGCTCACGCCAGCATGGACGAGATTGCCCGTCGCTCCTGCGACGGCACCGCCCACAACGCCGCCGACCACGTTGGCCCCTGCACCGCTAACACCCGCGGCTGCCAAACCACCCGCGGCGCCGCCCGCCAAACCAGCGGCAAAGCCCACGATGGCGGCGCCTGCCACGCCCTTGAAGCCCCAGTTGACGTTGCTCCAGCCGTTCTGAGAGGCTTGAACCGCTACGCTCGACGAGGCCGCGATCGCAGCAGAGATCGCAGCGATGATCAGCAGCGTGCCGGCCGTGGCACCAAAATCGCGACCATCCGGGTCCACAGCCATCATCGGGCTGCCGCCGACGTATCCGTAAGGATTGATATCGGAGCCGAGCTCGTGGATGTTTACCGGGTCTGGGCTTATCCAAGTCCCGGCGTAGGGCGAGTAGTAGCGGGCGCCGAAGTAGACGAGGCCGACTTCGATGTCTTCCTCTTTGCCCGTGAACTTGTAAGGCTCGCGAAAGCTGCCCCAGCGCTCGGGACGGTAATCGCTCTCGGTGCTGCCGTAGGCACCGTAGGTGGTGTACTCGACGAGCTCGCCGGTGGCGTGATCGATGGTGAATGAGCTCGAGCCAAGGTGGTCGCCGAACTGCAGGAACAGATGTTGGCCACCACTCGTCAAAGACGGTAGATCCTCCTGCGTGTGCACAACGCGACCGACCACGGGCCCGGCATGCAGCCGCACCTGCTCGGTCCGAGCATTGAGCTCGTAGTCAGCATCGAACGCGGCGCCCCGCAGCTCGAGGCTATCGAACACGTACAGCGTGTGCCGCTCTTCACCATCTGCATCGACGGCTGTCTTGCGCACGCGACTCATGCCCGAGTACGCGTACTGCAGCTCCGCATCTGGACCGCGACTGAGGCTGGGGCCCGCGCTCGCGCCGCCCAGGCCGTAACGACCGGCAAGAAAGCTATGCAGCTCGGTAAGCTCGACTGGGTTCAGCGCGTGGTCGTAGACCAGAAGCTCGGCGACACGCTGACCGAGGCCCCCTCCGATTGCGATGCCCGGAGCGGTGGGAAGCGCGGGCGCGCTGCGCGCCTGCGGCCTCGTGTCGTCGACCTTACGGCCATCGATGTAGATTTCCGAGCCGCTAGCGCCAGAGCGCACGGTCACGCTGAAAGGTCTTCCTCGCGTCACGGTCGCCCGCAGCGAGGCCACGGCATTTGAGTTGGGCCCGCCGTAATCCGATGTTGAATCGAAGTACAGCTCGGCGATGTTCTCGCCGACGTACGCGTAAATCGCCGTGCGTGTGCGCGTTCCGTCAGGATGGTAGGTGTCGCGACCCCACAACCAGTTCAGCCCTGGCTGGTCGAACACCGCCAGCGCAGAAATGGTGAACTCCGGAATGAGTGGGGTGCTAAGTGGATCGCTCGACGTTAGCCAGCAACCATTGTTAAGTATTGCCGGTTGCCCGTGGATGGAGCGAAGGTCCACGCTCGGGCCGCCTTGCCA
>JBBSJC010000611.1:0-4785 GCA_038257655.1 Polyangiales bacterium
GCCGCGTGCTGGTTCTTGATCTGCTGCCTTATTACCTGGCGTGCGTCAGCAGGCAGACCTGCCGTAAACAATCCATTGTGGCTCGGCTCAAGCCACTTGTCCCCAGAGGGCGCCGCCGCACAGCTGGCCCCAGCCGGGCATGAACAATTCTTACCCACGCAGTCCACCCCTACCTTTGCTTTCATTTTCGCCCTGAAACTGCGCGCCCTCACTGCGCCCGCGGCAGCGGCTGCTGGCGATTCTCTTTTTCGCTGTCTGCAAGTCAGGTTTCGAGCTGAGGCCGCGAATACTGGACGAATAGGCTGCTCGCATCGCCACCATCTGCGCTCGCATACTCAGGGAGAATCACCGTGTTCGCCAACCGCAGCGATTGGGCAAAGCGGACACGACTCGCCCTGCTCACGCGGGCACGCAGCCACAGCGCAGGCGTGCGAAACGGCTTCGGGCGCACAAGCCGCGCCGGTCGATCCATATGTAAGCGAATGCACCGCTCGGTGGGGAACGCACGCCTGAGGGAAAATCGGCGTTGCGGCGGCGTAGACTTGGTGAAAGCTGGGGCGGTCATCAGGGCTCGGCCGTGGCGATATCTACTCTACTCACTGCGTTTGCCTCAATTGTCCTCTCCCAACGCCATCCAAGCCGTGTTGACCCAGGAGGGCATCGCTCGTGCGCTCCGCGGGGACAAAGCGGTCCTGCGCAACTTGGTAGACGCGCTGACACCAACCATCCAGTCGCGCGTGGCGCGCGTGCTTTTGCGCACAGGTTGTCAAGGCAGGCGTGGCTCGGTGCGGCAAGAGGTCGACGACCTTACCCAGGAGGTCTTCGTGCGCTTGTTTGCGCGGGAGGGCCGCGCGTTGCGAACTTGGGACCAGGCACGGGGTCTTACGCTTCCCCACTACGTAGGTCTGGTGGCGGAGCGCGAGGTGATCAGCATGCTGCGTAGCAAGCGCCGCAGTCTGTACACCGAGCGCCCCACCGAGCAGGCTCAGCTCGAAGCGAGCGCGCTGCCCGACGAGACCGCCGAAATGAGTATGCTGACCCGCCAGCTTGCGACCGTGATGTGTGAGCGTCTGCAGCACACCTTGAGCCCGCTGGGGTTTCGCGTGTTCGAGCTGCTCTTTCGCGAAGAGCACTCGCCCGAAGCGGTGTGTTCCGAGCTCGGAATGAGCGCGGATGCTTTGTACGCTTGGCGCAGCCGCATCCGCAAGACCGCGCGCGAGCTGGTTCAGGAGCTCTCACCGGAAGGAGCGCCGTGACGAGCACGCGCGATAGCGAGCAAGCAACGCCTGAAGAAGACAGCGCCTGGGAAGGCCTGGCCCACGGCGAGCTTTCACCCGACGAAGAAGCGCTATTGCGCGCTCTCGCCGATGAGAGCGAGAACGCGGCGCTGCACTACGAAGCTTATGCACCACTCGATGAGTCGTTTCGTGCACGCACAACCGCAAACCTTGCGGCGCGCATCCAGTCAGACCGTCGCAGTCGGACCCGACGCTACATCGGTGGCGCAGCCGGCGCGGTGTTAGCAGCAGCCGCCGCCTTGGTCGTGTTCAACCTGCCGACGGAGAGTAAGCTTTCAAGCTACACGCTCGACGTTCGCGCGGGTGCAGCGGCAGTACGCGGTGCCGATAGCGGCGGTACGGTTGTCAATTACCATGAAGACAGTCGCTTGTTGTTGGTCGCACGCCCCCAGGACCGCGTCGCAGGACCTGTCGTCGCGAGTCTGATCGCGGTCGTAGATGGACGCGCGGTGCCTGTGCCAGCTCAGGTAGAGGTTGCCGAGAGCGGTGCCGTACGCCTTGAAGTCGCGGGCAAAGATCTGCCGGGCAAAGACCTATCAGGCAAAGACTTGCCAGCGGCGGATACCAGCGTGTTGACGCTCGTGCTGATGATCGAACGCGAGCCGCACTCCGCCGCGGAGCTGCTCGAGCTCTACCGTCAGGGTGATGTACGCATTCTCAGCGCTCAGCTTCGCCGCGTGCCGTCGCGCCCCGAAGAGTAGGGACTCTAGCGCACCGAACACCCTGCTCTAGAGCTCGGTGCTCTAGGCCGGATCGTAAGACAACGTCGATTGCAGCCAGCGCTCTACTTCCTTGATCGTCATACCCTTACGCTTGGCGTAGTCCTCGACCTGGTCGCGCCCGATCACGCCCACGCTGAAGTAGTGACTTTGTGGATGCCCTAAGTAGAGGCCACTGACGCTTGCCGCAGGCGTCATCGCCAGGTGCTCAGTAAGGTCCATGCCGATTTCCCGCGCCTGTAGCAGCGTAAATAGTCCCTCTTTGTCGGTATGATCAGGGCAGGCGGGATAGCCGAGCGCAGGCCGGATGCCGCGATACTTCTCGGCGACCAGATCCTCGCGACTAAGCTTTTCGCCCTGCGCGTACCACTCAGCGCGCACCCGTTCATGCAGGTACTCGGCGAACGCCTCGGCCAAGCGATCGGCAAGTGCCTTGACTAATATCGCGTTGTAGTCGTCGTTGTCGCGCTCAAACTTCTTCGCGAGCTCGTCGGCACCGAGGCCCGCTGTGACTGCAAAAGCACCCATGTAGTCGACGATGCCCGCTTCTTTAGGCGCAACAAAATCAGCCAAGCTCGAGCTGTGCTCGCCCGCGCCTCGATCGCCCTGCTGACGCAGCATGGGAAAGCGTGCGATTTCCTGCTCGCGCGCGGTGTCTTGGTAGAGGACGAGGTCGTCGCCCTCGGAGGCTGCAGGCCAAAAGCCATAGACGCCGCTCGCCACGAGCAGCTTCTCTTTGGCGATGCGATCGAGTAACTCGTTGGCCTGGTCGTACAGCTCACGCGCGGCCTTACCCTGAGCCTTGTCCTCGAAGATCGCCGGCACGTCGCCCTTCATCTCCCAGGCGCTGAAGAAAAAGCGCCAGTCGATATAAGGTCGGAGCTCCGACAGGGGCATGTCCTCGATCACCTTGCGCCCGGTAAACGTGGGCACTGCGATTTCAGCCTCTGTGAAGGGAAGCTTATGTCGGCGCGCGCGTGCCTCCACCAGCGGCAAGATCTTGCGTTCGCGTTGATTGGCGTGCTGCACGCGCAAGCGCTCCTGCTCGACGCGATTGGCCTGGGCGAAGTCTGGTCGCTGCTTCGGGTCGATGAGACTTGCCACCGTATTGACCGCGCGCGACGCGTCGAGCACGTGCACGACCTCCTGCTCGTAATGTGGACCAATCTTGACGGCAGTGTGCTTCTTGCTCGTGGTCGCCCCGCCAATCAACAAGGGAAGATTCATCTTGCGACGTTGCATCTCCTTGGCAACGAAGGTCATCTCGTCGAGCGAAGGCGTGATCAGCCCTGAAAGCCCGATCACATCGACCTTTCGTTCAACCGCGGTCTGTAAGATCTTGTCGCAGGACACCATCACGCCCAGATCGATCACTTCGTAACTGTTGCAGCCGAGCACGACGCCGACGATATTTTTGCCAATGTCGTGCACGTCGCCTTTGACGGTAGCGAGCAGCACCTTACCTTGGACGCGCTGCGTGCTCTTTTCGGCCGCCATGAAAGGCTCCAGATGGGCCACGGCGCGTTTCATCGCGCGCGCGCTCTTGACCACCTGGGGCAAGAACATCTTGCCAGCGCCAAATAGATCACCGACCACGCTCATGCCGGCCATCAGCGGGCCTTCGATCACCGACAGCGGCCGACCGTACTTGAGACGGGCTTCTTCGGCATCGACCTCGATGAAGTCGACCATACCGTGGACGAGCGCATGCTTGAGCCGATCTTCGACCGGAGCGTCGCGCCAGCCCAGATCGTGCTCGCGCTCCTTACCCTTACCCTTGACCTGGTCTGCCAGGGTGACGAGGCGCTCGGTCGCGTCCGGTCGGCGGTTGAACAATACGTCCTCGACGTGCTCGAGCAGCTCCTTGGGGATGTCTTCGTACACCACGAGCTGACCGGCATTGACGATCCCCATGTCGAGGCCGGCTTTGATCGCGTGAAACAAAAATGCCGAGTGAATCGCCTCACGCACCAGATCGTTGCCGCGGAAGGAAAAGCTCAGGTTGCTGATCCCGCCGCTGACCCGTGAGCCGGGGCAGTGCTCCTTGATCAGGCGCGTCGCCTCGATAAACGCCTTGGCAAACTCGTTGTGCTCTTCCATGCCCGTCGCAATCGCAAGCACGTTGGGATCGAAGATGATGTCCTGGGGGTTGACGCCCACGGTCTCGGTCAACAGTTTGTAGGCGCGCTTGGCGATCTGGAGCTTGCGCTCGACGGTTTCGGCCTGCCCCTGCTCGTCAAAGGCCATCACGACCATGCCGGCGCCGTACTCGCGGATCTTATGGGCCTTGGCCAAGAAGTCCGCCTCACCTTCCTTTAGGCTTATCGAGTTAACGATCGCCTTGCCCTGTACGCACTTGAGGCCCGCCTCGATCACGCTCCACTTGGAGGAATCGATCATGATCGGGATGCGCGCGATTTCCGGCTCAGTCGCGATCAGGTTCAAAAAACGGGTCATCGCCGCTTCTGAATCGAGCATGCCTTCATCCATGTTGACGTCGAGGATGTTGGCACCGCCGCGCACCTGGTCGAGCGCGACACTGAGGGCCGCCTGATAGTCATCGCCACGGATCAAGTTGGCAAAGCGCTTGGAACCGGTGACGTTGGTGCGCTCGCCGACGTTGACGAAGTTGGTTTGCGGCGTGATGACGAAGGGCTCAAGCCCGGCCAGTCTCGTGAACGGCTCGATCGCCGGGATCACGCGCGGCGGCAGCCCGGCCACGGTGCGGGCGATAGCCGCGATGTGTTCGGGCGTGGTGCCGCAGCAGC
>JBBSJC010000612.1:0-4759 GCA_038257655.1 Polyangiales bacterium
CGGCGTCACGGGTCGAATCGGCATCAGCGCCGAGCCCGTGGATAACCTGTGGGTCGGAGCCAGCTACGAGCATACGACGCAGCTCAACTTTCGCGGGGACTTCACCCTCGATATGGATGATCCGTTTTTCACCCAGGACCTTGCGAGTCAGGGCCTTCAGTACCCCGCACTGGTCAAGGGTCGCGCGTCGCTGTCCTTCGTGTTGCCGCGCGTGGCCCGCCTCGGCGTCCGCTACGAGTTCGGCAAGGACGTGGGCCACAAGCCAAGCTCAAGCATTGCGCTCGAGGGCAGTTACACGGGTTGGTCTTCGATCGACGATTTCGATCTACGTGCCCGATCCAAGGACCTGGAACAGAAGGAATTGGGCCTGCCCGCTTCCACGGGCTTCAAGCTGCGCCGTAACTGGCATGACACGGTGGGTGGCATCGTGAGGGGACGCCACGCCCTGTCGAAGGAGCTCGTGCTGTGGGCCACCTTCGGCTACGAGTCTGCGGCAAGCCCCGACGCGACCATCGATGTCGCGTCGCCCGATGGAACCCGTCTCTCATTCAGCGGTGGCCTGTCGCAGCACCTGATCGGTGGACTGAGCTTGGTGCTCGATACCCATGTGCAGTCCGTCCTTGAGCGTCGTGTGGTCAGCTCTGACTACGACTTGGGAAACGGGACCTACTCGATGCGCCTGTTCTCGCTGGGAGCCTACGCCGACTACCGCTTTTGAGCGCAGGCACCAGTATCGGACCGCTCCCCACGGAGCGAGCGGCTCGGCCTATTCAGTACTGAGTATTGGGATCGGTCCCCTGCATCTGAGTGTTGGGATCGGCTCCCTGCATCTGAGTGTTGGGATCAGTTCCATGCATCGGCATGTTGGGATCAGTTCCACGCATCGGCATGTGCGAGCCGGGGCCTTGAATGATCTGAATATCTCGCCAGTGCATGGCCACGAATGCCGGTTGACCTCCGATGATATTCTTGGTTTTTTGCTCCAGTGACCCGGCCAGATCGTCCTTGGCCCCGGGGCTGAGCATGAGACCGGTGAACTGCAGGGTTTGTCCTGGTCGAATCTCGATCATTTCCGGCCTAGGCACATCTTCACGCACGACTGCGAACAGACGCTTGCCATCGACTTCCAGCCAAAAGCCTCGGTCGCTGACCACCTCCGTCACGGTTCCGGTACCCTTCACGGCCACTCCCACGTAATCGATTGGCGTCACGACCGCACGCGCAACATCGACTTCCGTGCCAGGAGCATTCTCGGCCTGCCCTTCGGCGCCCTGCGCCATCACCTGCGAGCTCCCGCTTGCTTCCTCCGCCTGTTGCGCCTCCTGCCCTCTATTGCAGCCCAAAACGAGTCCCAGCAGCGTGACTTGAACGATTAACGACTTGTACATAGCGCCTCCTCTGCGGGCATTGGATGGTTCGCTCCCTGCGAAGTCCGCGCCCTTGCCCGGCCTTCGTAAGCAAGAATGAAACCGCAGCACAAGCGGGTCTTACCTTTTTGTATGTGCGGCGGAGGCGTAGGCAGAGCGTGCAACGCACGAGTCATTTTGCACCAGTCGTCTTACGCTCTCAGCGTAGGGACTGTTATTGTGGCGATATTCGGTGAATATCGGGGGAATGCAGCCGCGGTAGACCTCGCCCTTCCCTGCTCGGTAGCGCTTGCATGGTTGTTGCAAGTTTGGGCCTGAGCACAGCTCACAACCCAGAACGCAACCAGAACGAGAATCCATCCGCGCGAGTGCTCGGTGCGAGGGGACGCGCCCTGACTAATGCTCATGGAGCGTAGAGCATTGACTCAAGCGATGGGGGCAGAACAGGAGAACACGATGGCTTCGGCAACAGCAACCACCGATCACAACGAGATCCGCCGTTGGGTCGAAAAGACCGGCGGATCTCCGGCGCACGTGACGAGCACGTCCGATGGGGACGACCCAGGCATCCTGCGTATCGACTATCCCGGCTATAGCGGTAAACAGACGCTTGAGCCGCTTGAGTGGGATACGTGGTTTGAGTGGTTCGATAAGAACGAGCTGGCGCTGCTCTACCAGGACCAGAAGGACAGCCGCTTCAACAAGCTTGTAAGTCGCGAATCTGTCGACATCGACGGCAGCTCGGAACAGCCCAGCAGCTCGGGTAGTGCAAAACCCAGCGGCAAACCCGTCGTCAAAGCGAGCGCACCTAAGAAGCCCTCGCGCTTCAATGCGATCAAGCTGCTCGAAAAACAGCATCGCGATGTCGAGGCTGCATTCACCAAGTTCGAACAGGCGACGACGAGCCGTGATCGAAAGCGGCTTTTCAGCAAGATCGCCGACATGCTAGCCGCCCACACGACGATAGAAGAACAGTACTTCTATCCTCAGGTCTTCACCGACAAAACGGAGGACGAGCTTCGGGAGGCTGTCGAAGAGCACTTGTCGGTCAAACGCATCATCGATGACTTGCTCCAGATGGAACCCAGCGACCAGCAGTTCACCGCCAAAATGAAGGTGATGGAGGAGCTCGTAAACCACCATGTCGAGGAGGAGGAGAATGAGCTGTTCAAGCTCGTCCGGAAAGAAGGCGTGGCCGACATGTCTGCGCTGGGGGAGCAGATGGAGCAAGAGTTCAAGTCCCTCATGCGGCAGTCTCCGCGCAACCAGGTACCCGAAGAGACAGCCGAAGCGGCAAAGCTGTGATGCTATGCTTAACCGCCGTCGTGTGATCTTGCTACATGACCTTGCGTGCGAGCTCTCCGAAGCACTTAGATCTTAGTGCAGGCGATTGGCAAGCCCGGTCGCTGATCGGTCGGGCTTGCGCGCTGTTCGGACTGGTAAACCACGAGCGACTTACCAACCAGCGAATCGGCCCCTTGATCGCCACTCAAAGTCACGCCCTCGATGCTCGTCACAAGCTCACCGAGTCCACTCTCGTTCACCATGAGCTCTCCGACCCCGATGCTCGGAGCCGCCTGCGCGGTCCCGGACCCCTGTGCTTCCGCCTGAGCACCCTTGGCCACCACATCGCAGCTCTTGCGATCCACGGTCACACGCGCCTTACCAGGCGGCCCTCCTGAGACGTGGACCGCGATCAGCACGTCGCGCCCCACCTGTTTCAACGTGGCCCTCGCATCCAACCTGGCTGGCGCGATCGGTTGCAGATACGCACGCATGTCTGGCTCTTTGATGTCCGCTTCGCTCTCACCCTCTTTGGCGAAAGTCGACGGGGGCGCCGTGATAGGCCCACGAGAGGGGTAGTCTTCGAGATTATTCAGTGGTGGCGGATTCGAATCCTTTCCATAGCCGCACATGCACAATCCAAAGATCGGGAGCAGCAGCGGCAGCTTCGCAACCTTCCGCAGGCCGCCTCGAACGCAGAGAGATTGCACAAACTTAGGCGTGCGCGGTTTCATCGATTCTCCTCCAGTCCACGAGCTCACTCAAGTGTAGGCTCGCGCTATGTTTGCAACAGCGTGTGCAACAGACTGTGCAACGCGCGTGCCGCTACCTGCATGCCACACGCAACGGGCGCTCAGGTGCCCTCATAGAGCGCCTCAGCGCCGCTGGCCCCAACGCGGCAGCCCGACGTCGTGCGCTTTTGGGCGGGGGACAAAGCACAACGCGCGCCAGTGCCACAGTGGGGCAAGCCCACACGGCAGCAGAGTCACGCCCTCGTGGGCCCTGCATCCTTACTCAAGAGCCACAACGAAAAGGTAAGGCCATGAGTGATGCGCCGGGCTGAGTCGGGCTCTTACGTTCCGCCGCGAGCACCAGGGCCGAGGCACTCAGGCACGCTCCCGCGGCCAGAACGAAGTCGCGGCTATTCGTATAGTACTGATGACCTGCGCCGATGTTGTGGAGCGCCGCGTCGAGCCCATGCACGCCAATGTAACGTTCCGAGGCATATTCGCGCGGCAAAAGTGCTAGTTGCAGCGTCTTGCACGCCACCACGGACGGGGCGCCTTCACTATTGGCGCGACCTACCGGCTCAGGCTTGCCCAGCACTTCGAGCTTTCCGCTGAGGCGCGCAGTGTACAGATCGGGCTTGGGATTCTTTGGGTGGCTATCGCGATAGGCCACCCAAAGCGAAGCATCGTTCCAGACCAGCGTTGGCGTTGGATCGGCGAGCGCCGTCTCGCGCAAGCTGCGTGCAGGTTGCCCGTCGCTTAACACGGTGATGCGGGTGGTGGTCTTGTGCACTGCAATCTTCGTTTCACTGAAGGCCGCTACCCAATGCCCCTTGCGCGCAACTATCGTCGGCGGGCCCGCGGCAAAGCTTAGATCGGACAAGAGCTTCGCTGACTGCACGTGACCTTCGATCATGTACAGACGCGCCGCGTGCGCTTGCACCGTGCCGTCATGGTATGCAACGAGCAGGCGATCGCGCTCGTCATCCACCGCGATCGAGACACCTGATCCATCGCGGCCTACCTGACCTATCACGGTTTCTGCTTCGAGCTCGCCTTGGTCCTTGAGCTGCATCAACAGCAGGATCGCTTGATCCTCTCGTGCGCTCGGCCGTGAGCACGCAATGAACATTGCGTCCTTCGTCGCGCCAAGGTCCAGTCCCCCTTTGCAGCGCTCCCCGACGCGTATGGCGCTAGCGCGTGGCTTACCATGTGCATCCAAGACTCGGGTGTACGTGCCCGACGGATCAGACCAACCCGCGAGAGCACCTTCCCGGAGCGGCGCAAGCGCGATCGCGTCAAAGCGCGTCGCGTCCACGCGCGCAACTTCCACTGCTTTATCGAGCTGACAGTCCCTGGGCGCGTTCGCCGATTGCTGGC
>JBBSJC010000613.1:0-4740 GCA_038257655.1 Polyangiales bacterium
GTTTTGCTCTATGCGTGGTTGATGCAGTCGAGCTTCATGCAGACAAAGTGGAAGCGGGTAGGCATCGAGGTCGCAGTCGTGCTCGTCGCGCTGCTGCTCGTGCGCGCTTATCAGACGCGCAAGCACCTGCGAGGGCCGGCCCCACGTGTCTCCGCGCAGACGCTGGCAGGCGACGTCGTCAATCTCGGTGCGCCGAGCGAACAGCCGACCATGCTGCACTTTTGGGCGACCTGGTGCGGCGTCTGTCGCGCCGAAGAGAGCAGTGTGATCAGCGCCGCCAAGCGCGTACGCGTGATAAGCGTCGCGTCGCGCTCGGGCTCAGAAGCGGATGTGCAAGCTTACGTCCAACATGCCGGCATTCCGTATCCCGTGGTCAATGACGCGACCGGCGAGCTTGCGCGGCGCTACGACGTGAGCGCTTACCCCACGACCTTCTTCCTGCGTACCGACGGCTCGATTGCGACCAGCGAGGTCGGTTATACCACTTATGTTGGCATGCTGGCGCGCACATGGTGGGCTAGCTTCTGACTCCGGACTGCTCGCGATCTTCCCCGGCATGCGTCTAATGGCGGATGGCTGCTGGATCAATCGCTGTGCGTCGTAGTAAGACGGCGCGATGAACATCCCCAAGAGCCCATGGTTCGCCGCCGCGCTGGCGAGTAGTACTGTGTATATCCCAATCGCGCGCGCACAAGACGCGCTTCCCTCCGAGTGCTCGCAGCGCAATCTCGCGCGGGTCTACGAGAATGCCTACCGGCGCGGCGAGCGCGCGGTCGACAAAGCCGCCCGTAAGTTGGACGACAGCTGCACGCAGGTCGAAGCGCTGCAGGCTGAGCTGCTCGACCGCCTCGGACAATGGATCCCCCAAAGTGGAAACGGCAAGGGCACCCCGGTCTGCATCGCCAAAGGCCTCACCGCGGGCATCTACGATGCGCTCGCGCTCCTCGAGATGCAGTGCTTTGGGGTGTGCTTCATGGATGGTGAATTTGTCGGTGAGCTGGCCGGCACGCTGTACTGCGAGCTCTCCCTGCGTTTTGGAGGCCTGGGCATGCCTGACATGCTGTCCCCACCCAGGTCCTCACCCTGCGGAGATCGATTCGAGGCGGCTTGCTTTGAAACCTACACCGTAACGACTCAGAGCTACCAAGACGATCGCGGGCGTGCGTGCAGCCCATACGTCGCAGGAGCCTTTGAGGACGTCTGGCTCAGCACCGGTCGTGAACAGTGCATGTACTTGGACGAAGACGAATAAGCGCAAAGACGCGCCGCTTAAGCTCGCAGCGCCGGCTTACGTTCCCTTGGCGCCCGGCACAAAACAATCAGATCGCCTCGATGCCGATCCGACCTGATTGTTTCGCGGCGGGCGCTTACTAAATCCGCAAGACTCAGATCTCTGGGTTGAACAGACACTGATTGTTGCGGGTCTGCTCCCAAACCTCAGTGAAGTCGGGGTCTGCCGGCGGATCAAGGGGCGTAAAGGGTTCACACAGCGGATCGCCAGTGGTCGTCGACTCAAAGGTCTCGAAGCATGCGGCCTCGAAATTTTCGCCGCAAAGGCCCACTGGCCCGGGCACAAAGGTCACATCGAGACCGAGCCCACCGAGCGCAATGGACAGCTCGCAGTAGAGCAGGCCGGCGATTTCGCCGATGAAATCACCGTCCAAAAAACAGTCTTCTGCACACTGAGTCTGGATGTCCTCAACCTGCGCCAACAGACCGTTCACCGTGCCCACGAAGTGACAAAGGGCTGCATCGGAGGGGGCGGCAACCGTAAGTCCATCCACGATGTCGATCACGATATCTGCAAACGCATCGACGTTGTCACAGCTAGATGCGATGTCCGTGGACGCGAACGCCTGTCGGGCGAGGCTTGCGCCCTTGCGCTCTCCGAGCGCCAGGAGTCGGGCATTGCGTGGCGCCGAGCAGGCGTCGGGCACGACGAGTTGCGCAGATGCTTCTGCAGTCGCAAACAAACTTCCGATCACCACTGCCATGGCGCCAAAGCGCACGATATTAGCTCGCATGATGTTTCTCTCTCTTGTGGGGTAAGGTCGCAAAAGCCGGACAAGCCAAGTCAAGGGCAGGAAAAAGGCGCGAGTCGTCCCCGCTCGTTGGGGCATAGACCCAGCGGATGACGCGGCGCACCAAATGGATGGTCGAAAAATGGAGTGCGGGAAGGGAGTGTCAGCCGCTACAGACGAGCCGCGCGATGTCGTCGATGAGGGCGTTGTAACGCCCAGAGGCGCTGCCCCCACCCTTTTCCCTCACGGCGCGAGCACAGTCGGACTGGGATGGACGCTCGCCACATAGCGGGGCCCCAGAGAGTGGAATGCTGTCCGTGTCGAACACGAGCTGCACGCCTGTTTCGTCAAATGCTCTCGGGTCAGAGAGGCTGTTATTGGCAAGCGCACGCAGAATGTTACCTGCGTAGGCGGCAAGATCGAGACGCTCGATGCAGGCGAAATCGCCAGCGCCGCCACACATGGTGTATTCGAACGAGAGCCGCGTGGTGATGCCTTCCCATAAGCCGCCATAGAAACAGAGCTTCTCCGCGTCGGAGTCCTGGGTGCGCAGGCTCATGGAAGACATCGCGCGGGCGATCGAGGTATTATAGGTTGGCAGGAGCGCTTCGTTGCACTCGAGCCGTGCAAAACCCTGCGCCAGGTAGAGGCCGGAGGAGTTCGCGCCGTATTCCCATGCGTCGGAGCACGTCGCAAAGGCGGCCTGACCACGCGCGGGCAGCAGTGCACTGAGAAAAACTGGGATCCAGAGCCATCGAGACATAACCCACTTCCTTTCCGGTCAATGGCGGATTGAATCTTCTGCTTCTTGGGCCGCCACAAAATCTTCAGGCACAGGGTTATATGCGCACTGATTCTCGCGCGCCTGTTCGAACACCGGCTCGAACTCACCCTCGGTGAAAGGTAAACACATTCCTTGCGGATTTACATAACTGAATGCCGTGCCAAGAAAGGAAGCGTCACAACCGATCTCAAAGCTCAGCCCGCATACCTGCACAGGGCCGCGTACGAAGGCGTCTGCCGTGCTCAGGCCGTTGAGAGCAATGGATAACTCGCAGTAAACCACCGCGGATATCTCGCCGACAAACTCGCCTTCCAACAGACAGGCGTCTGTGCAACCAAAGAATACTTCATCGAGCGTGTCGACAATCCCAGCTGCAACACCGACGAAGCGGCACAGAGAGTAAGTGGTAGGCGCCGGGGGCGGGGCGTAACGTTCGAGCACGGAGATCACCAAATCTTCGAAGCGCTCGACTCGGTCGCAGTCATTGACGCTTCGCCATGCCTGCCGGGCGATGCTCGCGCCCGCTGCACGCCCCACGTTGAATGCACGTTCATCGCGAGGGCTCTCGCAGCCCTCAGGGACGGCCTGGGCAGAACCAGTACTAATGCCCGCTACGAGCGCTGCGGCGCACAATGTCAATTGCACGAGACGTCTCATTTTTATGTCCTTTCAGCGCGCAAGCGCGCCAGGTACAGGCCCAAAAGCTTAGCTACGGGTACGGCCAGACTTCTCAGCCCAATGGCACGGCACGCCAGCGTGGCGGGAAACCAGGCTGGTTCCCATGCTTACGGCGTAAGAGCCGGCCAGTCGCAAAAGCAAAGATACACCCCGAGTGCCTCGGATGACCTACGTGGAGATCTGTTTCTAACGGTGTCGATGACCTACACTGAGTGTCGCGAGCTGACAAGTAACGTTTTGCGACCGAGTTTGTGTCCGAGCGGCATAGTTAACTTTCCTCTTTCGCTCGAGAAGCGGGACATCATCAGCGCGATTTTTGCGTATTAGGGGGACTGAGACTTCCCGTTCTCGGATTGCTGGATAGTCTGGCCAGCGTCACCAGGCAGGCACATGACCGCGGCTGACGCTATGAAAATACAAAGAATTGCGTGGACTCAGAAGACACATCATTATGCGTCGGTACTGCGGCCCGGCACGAGTAATCGCGACCATACCTAGTACGGCGCTAAGGTCTATTACTCCCCTTCCCGCCAGGTGTAGCCAAGCCGTTTACGCGCAGCGTCTGAGTTACGTACGCTTGCGAGGGCGAGAAGCCAGGAGCTCGCATTCGGCTTTGTGGGGAACATCGGAAATATAGAATTCTTTAGGCGATGGGCGACATGCCCAGTGCCACGCGCGCCGTGAAGTCGAGCTGCTTCTTTTCGGGCAGGGGATGAAACGGTGCGCCTTGGATGTCTCGCAGCAGCCGCTCGAGCTCATGACGCCGGTATAGCCCGCCACCACCGACGATCTCGAGCGCCTTGCGCACGGTTGTGGTCGCACCGTTGGTGGTAATCGTCTTGCAGATCAAAGCGCGATTGGCGTGCTCGACCACCGCCTCGAAGTTGTAGTCGTTGGCGTTTTCGATCATTTCCTTGAACGCCATGCGCGTGGTGGCAAGCGCATTTTCAAGCTCACCCAGGTGCTGCAAGACAATGGCATCGGTTGCGCGGTTGGAAGCAGCCTCGCGCGCGAGCTGCGCCGCCCGCTCGGCGATCCCGACATAAGGTGCCATGTAGATCGGCACAGCGACGGTGAGCACAACATTCCACGACGGATGCCACTGCCCACGGGGTCGACGGACCGTGATGGCATCTTCGGGTACGAACACGTCCTTCAGCTCGAGCGAATGGGAGCCCGTCGCGCGCATGCCGAGCGTATTCCAATCTTCTCGGATGCTGACTCCCTGGGCGTGCATCGACACCGCAAAGTGTAGAA
>JBBSJC010000614.1:0-4732 GCA_038257655.1 Polyangiales bacterium
GGCGTACTCACGTTGTCGATCCTCTCGGTAGAGGTTGAACGAGTAATACGGGCGCGGTGCAACGATAATCCTAAGGGTCGGTGCGAGGGCGATGGGGTCTATAGGCGGGTATAAGTAGCTCGCATAAGCAAGTCCGCCGAGAAGACGATCGGGGAAGCGAACGGCAACTCTTCGCGCGACCTCGTTGTAAAAGGTAAGGATGCGGCGAGTCCGCGAAATATGGTATCCGCCGTAATCCGGAAATCGGGAATCGGACCTTGTCTCATCGAGCGCGCTGCAGGCTGCGCAGTCGCACCAACCGTCCCCGTCACTTGGCGAGATGCTGACTGATTGCGCACCGGGCTGCGCGGCAAGCAAACCTTCGACGCTTGCAGCGAATGCATCGAGCAGTCCCGGATTTGTCGTGCATAGTTTGTCGTGTTTGCGAGCTGGCTGCGATATTGGAAGCTTGCGGTCTTGCGCAGCGCGAAAGTCTGGGTGCGCCTGAAGCACCTCGAGTGGCGGATGATCCTCCCAGGCATGTCCGTGAGACCACGTGAGGGGCCCCCCAAGCCGTTGCCTTCGTTTCCACGTCACGACGTCCGGGTCGACATCATTCACGTACATCAGGTGTCGCCCGCCGAACGCGGGATGGCCGCGCTTATCGATATGACTAAGAAAGACGTTGGTGTGATGGGGGACATCCTCGCCGAGTGGTCCCGGCATGAGCCATCGGACTCCAAACACCTCTTCAAGAAAGGTGTACGTCGCGAACAGCGTCCCAGTACTCCTGCCATCCTCGTCTGAATCTCGACCCCAGAGCAGTAGGTGGGGACTACGGCTGACGACGCGGTAGCTCTCGGACGCGAGCGGCTCTATTAACTCTGGCGCAATCGCAGCGACCGCAGCTTCGCCTAGGGCAATCACGCGTGCAGCAGGCTCGTTGACGATGGGTATAGATGCCCCGGTCGAGACTCGGATCAGGCGCTGTAACTCCCCGGCTGCAAGCTGGGCTGCGCGCGGTGCGTCGCGAGCGACGTAGAGTACGTGGGAGGAAGAGTGATTCGTAACCAGCTCCAACCCCGACGGACGGGGCACGCGGAGCGTTGCGCGTTCCGAGCAGGCCATGCCAAGCAGTGCGGCGCTAATCACTAGGCCGAAACGCAAGAGCGCGTGCATCAGGCTTTCGCAGGTGCAACGCGAATGGCGGGATTCCCTGCCCACAACTCCCCCTCTGGAATATCGCAGCGCACAACTGAACCCGCGCCAACGATGGCACGAGCGCCGATTTGCACCCCCCTTAGGATGATCGAATGCGCGCCAATGAAGCAATCTTCGCCGATGTTGATCTCGGCTTTGCGGACTCCCGGATCGGGACGAAGCTGCCGCTGCTCGAAATCAAGCGAGTGAAAGTCCGAGTCGTAAATCGCGCAATCGCCACCAATGAACGTGCGGGCGCCGATCACGATGCGCTTACAGCAGACGATGGATGAGGAGCTGATGCCGACGTCATCGCCGATCTCCAGGGTTGCCGAAGGGTGAACCCGCAGGCACGCGCGACGGAAGCCACCCACCGCATTGATCAGTCCTCCACTATTGATTCGCACGCCTCGGCCGAGCAGGAGCTTACCTCTGGGATCGACGTCGAAGTCGCAGGGGCCGCTCAATGCGACCACGCCTGCGACTTGGACGGAGGGGTGACTGCGCAGTAGAACATTCCCATAGCTGCTCCAGATGCGTAGGGCAGCGCGCCGCCGGGCAGCCTGAACGGCGCGCCAGACCTCAGTCCGAACAGTCATCGGAGGCTCCGCGTGCCGGAACTCAACAGGCGCCCGAGCGCAAGCCCTACCACAGCGAGATCGAAGTACCACGACGTGGAGGCTGCCCCTTCGGTTAGCTGAAACGTCACATAGACATAGAGAAACATGGCACCGCCAAGTGTTCGTGAGTTTTCCTCCCCCGCCCGCGCTAGCTGGATTGCGATACCCGTGCGCCCAAGGGCCACGATGAAACCTCCGAAGTAGAGAAGCCAGAACAGCACTCCTCCACGGAAAATCGGCTCTAATATTCCGATATGCAGGTTTCGACGAGCGAACGTAGCCTGGGCATCTACCTCCGACAGGACGAAGTTCAGGATGTCGACGTGAGTGAAGTAGCTTCCCATTCCGCGACCCACTACCCATTCGATATCTCCCGTGGAATCAGCCCAGGCCAGTGCTTCGGTGATCCGCGAGTTCTCATCGACCAAGGTGGCGCTGATCCCACTAGAGCCTTCAAAGCGATCGCCTAGGCTCGTTGCCGCCGTCACGAATGTCTCGCCCCAGATGCCCACTGCTAGAAGCGCGGTTATAGCCCCGGCAATGAGTAACGTGTTGCCGCGACGATGTACGCGGGCGAGGGCGGGTACCACAAACAGTAAGAGGACGATCACCAGCGCGACGCGCACGGTTGGCGCGCGCTTCAGAAATAGCACTTGTTCGCCCAATACGAAGAATGGCAGACCTACCATCGCCAGACGACGCCAGCCTGGGGGTCGACCTGGCAAAGCCAAGAGCAGTAAAGGCCAGAGGCCGAGCACCCCTTGGGTTCGATACGCCTCGCTTTGCACCGAGCCGCGACCGGCAATGTCACTCAAGTCCAAGCCAAATATTGCAACTGGCACTGCGGCGAGGGTCGCCCAAAGGGCGGTATTCTCGGCGAACCGCCACACCGATGCACGGTGGCCTAGTACGGCAAACATCGCGATAACCGCGTAGGGGATCGCATCGCGAGTGATGTCAGGCGGAAGATTCCCATTCACGAACCCGAAAACCGAAAGTAAAGCGACGTGAGCGAGCACTAGTTGGGCCCACGTGACCGTGCGTCTCGATGCCGACTCAACGTCCGAACGACGTACACCGTAGAGGGTGGTCCACATCACGCCCACTGCGGCAACAGGGACCGCTGCGGTAGCGACACCAAGGAACCAGTCACCCAGGAGCGTCGCGAAGGTGACGCGGGTCATCGCTGCAAACGCGCCAACGAAGTAGATGAGGAGCCCAAGCCTCTCGGCACTGCTCAGTCGCTCTTCGACGCCCTCAGCGGCGGCCGCTGTGTGCAGCGCGTGCTCCGGGCTCATCTAGTCTCCTTAGACGCCCGCTGGTGCTTCAGCGCACCCACCCTCCCGATAGAGCCGACGGTTGCAATGGCTGCGCAGAACAACGCGGCTTCTGCTGCCAACGCCCCAGTCGCAGCTGCGCGGATGACGTTTGGCTCCCACACTGCCATCAGGCGCGGACCGGCGAAGCGAAAGAGAACCGCCAGGGCGATGAACACGGACATCGGTCTCCAGGACTTGGTTGCTGCGAATGCGGTCAGCGCGATTTGGGATGCTCCGAAGATACCTGTCAACAGCGCGACCCGCATTTCCCAGACCGCAGACGTATAGAGCGGGAGTAAATGTTTCGCAACGGACGGCATCAGGGCCCACCCTATCGCCGCGAGCGGCGCGAGGCCAACGAGCAGGAACGACGTGCTGCGTACGGCACGAGACGCGATTGCGCGGGCGTCCTGATTTTTGCCAAACTGCTGCGCAAATCGCGGCGCCAGGTAGAGGACGAGCGCAGACGGTACCATGCCAAGGGCGTTCTGAACGGTGAGCGCGACGTGAAACATTCCGAGACTGTCTGTTCCTCCCTGAGCGAGCACGAAAAGTCTTCCGAATGTGGACGACGTGGCAAGCAGGTAGTTGGATGCAAACAGAGGCAGTCCGGTCGTAAATAGCCTGCGATACGCAGCGAGCCTAGGACGCGGATAGACGAGCGCCGGATGCCGTACGTTCAGCAGGACAACACCAAGTAGCTCCAGTCCGACAAAGCGCAGGCACATCGCATCGAAACCGCCGAGAGCAACGAGCGGCAGCGTCACCAGTTGGAGCACTCCTGTGATGCCATTGACGCGCGCGAGCCATCGGAACTCACTACTCCCACGCAGCGTACCTTCAAGATAGCTTCGATAGAACTGCGCCGCAGAAACGATTGCCATACTGAGCGTCCCGAGCCGTGATCCAGGCGCTCCCATCGATGCGACGACGCTGAAATAGGCAAATCCTGCGGCCGCGGAAGCAGCACAGTGAAATCGGGCCGTGGCCGCAATCTCGGCTGCCCCGACCTCGTCTCCGGCACCCTTCAAAAATGGATACTCACGGTTGAGGCCGTTGACCACGCCGACGCGCACAATACCGAGATATGTCTGCACCAGGACTAGTGCCTGCCAGGCTCCCATGTCTGAAGGCCCAACCCAGCGCAATAGCGCGATGTTGGCTAAGGCAGAGGCAACGTGTACCAGCAAGGCACTCGAGGCGAAGGTAAGAACCGCTCGATAGCGAGTGAGGAGTGCGCGAGGCGATCTCGGCGTGCGCCCCTTGGTATCGGCAGCGCCGGCCTGTTTCACGGCGCGCAGTGTCCCACGAGTTTCGTACTCCACAAATGGAATCGCTTCGCGGACTAGCCTGCGACAGAACCATGCTCGCATGTTAGGCTACGCGCCGTTCACAGGGGGCCATGGAGACAATGCAGTCAGCGCGTGATTTTCGCAGGGTCATAGAGAAAGTGGCGGCGCGAGGCTATAGCGCAGCGCTGGGCTACGGGGAGAGTGTTACGAAGCGCAAGATTGCCCATCCTGCGACCGTACAACTCGCGGCACGCCGCTGGCTTCAAGATCTCGCGACCGCGCCAGCAGTGAAGGGCTCGATCGTCATCGTCGCACTTAGAAA
>JBBSJC010000615.1:0-4714 GCA_038257655.1 Polyangiales bacterium
GGCGCTCGGCATCGATCGGCGTACCCTGCAGCGCAAGTTGCGCGGCTACGGCATCGAAACCGACTAACGCGCTACACCGCGTCTGGCCCTTCTTGCTTCAGTTGCAGGCTAAAGCGCGCACCACCGAGCGGACTGCTCGTCACCGTTAGCGTGCCGCCGTGGTCGCGCACGATACGTTCGGCGATCGCAAGCCCGAGCCCTGTGCCATGCGCTTTGGTCGTAAAGTAAGGCTCGAAAATGCGCGCGCGATCCGCTTCGGCCACGCCAGGCCCATTGTCATCGACATGAAGCACTGCGCCTCCTGCCAGCGCTGCGAGCGAAAGCCGTATCTCGGGCGCGCTCGCAGTCTTGGCCGCGTCGCAGGCATTGTTCAGCAGGTTGACTAATACTTGAACCAGCTGTTCCCGATCTGCATGCAGCTTCACTGGCAACGCCTCGATTTCAAACGAAGTCGTCACGCCTTCCGGACTGTACAAAGTCAGCGCGTCTTTCACGAGCGCAGCCAAGTCCACAGCACCGGGCCGCGGCTTTGGCAAGCGCGCAAACTCGGCAAAATCCTGGACGATCCGCGATAGGCGCTGTACCTCGTCGAGCACCGTTCGCGTCGACTCCTCGAAGATCTCGTCGAAGTCTGCCCGCTCGCGCAGCTTGGCTTTGCGCAGCGTTTCCATCGCCATGCGAATCGGCGAAAGCGGATTTCGGATCTCGTGGGCGATGCGCTGCGCCACATCACGAAAGGCGGTCTCACGCTCCGTGTGCTGCAAGCGCGAGCGCATGTCGCGCAGCTCGCGCGTCATACGGTCAAAGGTGCGAAAGGTCTGATCAGCGCGTTCCCCCGCAAGAGAGCCGAGCTCCGAAGTCAGATCGCCACCGGCAACTCGCTCGGCGGCGCGCTCGAGCGCTTCGAGCGCTTCTTCATGAGCACGCGCGCGCCGTGCGTTGACAAAGCCCAACGCCGCACCGAGCAGAAGCGCGATCAGCACCGACACGGCCAGCGAAAGTACCCGGGTGTCGGCATGCTCGGCCGCGCTGCCCTGTAAGAAAAGCCCCAGTGCCAGCACGAACGCACCCGCGATCACTGCAAACAACAAGCTCTTCCAGAGGACGTCCACGCCCCGAGCTTACTCTGCTCCCGTGCCGCCGAGTTGTTCCATCATGAACGTAGTCGGGTCGGCAACATCCGGCGGGCGGGCTGTTTCACTTGGCACCGTGCCTTCTAAGAACACCTCGTCGATCCCATCGGTCTGACCCTCGTAGGCAAGTACGCCCGTCCCCGGATCGATGCGGGCCGTGACCACGCCACCTGGCATGGTGAAGGGCACGGGCTTGAGCTCAGCGTGGGCGGCCTTCATCACGTCAATCCAAATCGGTAAGGCCGTCTTGCCGCCGGATTCTTTGGCGCCGAGCGCACGATAGTCGTCAAATCCGACCCAGACGCCTCCTACCAGCTGTGCCGTATACCCGACAAACCAGGCATCGCGCGCCTGATTGCTCGTACCCGTCTTACCCGCCACGGCGCGATCGAGAACCTTGGCCCGGGCGCCCGTGCCTTCCTGCACCACGCTCGAGAGCAAGCTCGTCATCACGTAGGACTCAGCCGCCGTCAGCACCTCGCGTGCCGGCTCTTGTTTGGGTAAGGCGACGCTCCGCCCCGAAGCATCGACAATCTTCTTGACTATCTTGAGAGGCGCAAAACGCCCGCCAGCCGCAAATGTGGCGTAGGCATTCGTCAGCTCAGACAAGCGAACGCCGCTTGCCCCAAGCGCCAATGGTAAGGTCGGCTCGAGCTTGGTGTCGATTCCGAGCTGCTGGGCGAAGGTCACGACCGCGGGTGCCGTCAGCTCTTCGATCACGCGAATTGCCACCAAGTTGATCGATTGCGCAAGCCCATGGCGAATGCGCACAGGCCCGGCATAAGACCAAGTCTCATAGTTACCAGGCTTGTATTGGTCGAATACGCCCGGCGCATCGATCACTTGCGTTGCAGGTGTAAAGCGCCGTGACTTGATCCCGAGCGCATACACGAGCGGTTTGAACGTGCTGCCCGGCTGACGCTCGGCTTGCGTGGCGCGATTGAAGCCGGAGATCGCTTCGTAGCCACCGACGAGCGCTAACACCTCTCGCGTGCGCCAATCGAGCACCAAGACCGCACCATCGGGCCGACTCTTTGCCCGCTTTCCTAGTCGCGTCTTCACGCCATCGATCCCAGCGCGCAACGCAGCGCGCGCCTTACGCTCTAAAGCGAGGTCGATGCTCGTCGTGACCGTGTAGCCGCCGCGCTGCGCCTTGTCCGCACCCACGGCTTCGACCAGCACCTGTTTCGCGAGTTGTGCCACTTCCGGTGCGCGCTCACTCAGGTCGGGTAGGGGGCTCAGTTCCGGCAGCGCTTTACGTGCGCGCTTGATCTCATCGAGCGGCAGATCATCCCAATAGAGGTCGTGCTTTCTTTCGAGCTGATCGAGCACGAAGGATTGACGCTTGCGCGCAGCCTCTGGATGCGTTCGTGGCGAAAGGTAAGACGGGGACTGCGGAATGCCTGCGATAAGCGACGCCTCTGCGAGATTCAGTTTCTCCACGTCCTTGCCGAAGTAAAAGCGCGACGCCTCCTGGACGCCATAGCGGGCGTGCCCGAAGTTGATCTGATTGAGATACAAGAAAAGGATCTCGTCCTTTGTCAGCTCCTGCTCGATGCGTCGCGAAAGGATGAGCTCCTTGAGCTTGCGCGACAGCGTGCGCTCCGGCGTCAGCAACAGATTCTTCACGACCTGCTGCGTGATCGTGCTGCCGCCTTGGGTTGCACGCCGGTTGACCACGGCCTTCCACAAAATCCGCGCCATGCCCGGCAAGTCCATGCCGCTGTGGTGGTAGAAGTCGGCGTCTTCCGCAGCGAGCACACTGAGCACGAGCACGCGTGGAATGCGCGACATCGGCACGACCGTGCGTCGTTCGAAGAACACCTCGCCGATAAGCTCTCCGTTACGATCGACAAGCCGCGTGGTCTGCGCCGGTGCGTACTGGTGCAGACTCTCTGCAGACGGTAAGCCGCGGCTGAAGTACCAGAGCACAAAACCCGCAGTCGTCAGCGCCAACGTGGTCACGAACAACGTCGCGGCGGCAGCCAGCGCAAGCCAGCGCAGCCAGCGCGGCCGCGCGCTAACTGATTTGGACGATGATTTCGCCTTGGCGCGCGGGCTTGCCGGGCGAGTTGTGCCCGAGCTCGATCGCGACTTCGGACGCTTGGGCGGCAAGCTCTTGTTGGGCGGCCGCGACGTCGGCATGGGGCGAGTGTAGCGGAAAGCTGACGATCAGCCTGGCTTGCCTGCCGCGCTGGTCGTCTTGCCGACCGTGATGCCGATAATCAGCGTGCCACCCTGATGCTTTTGGCCGGCCACGAAGAAGGGATCGCCCGGTGTCGCAACCACAGTCATCAACGGCAAATAATCTTGCTTGCCATTACGATTGATCGAGAGAGTGACCCGAAAGCGTCCATCGCTCGTCTTCTCGAGCACCACCAAGCGCAGCTTGCGCCCGTTAGGCAGCTCGATCTCCGTCTCTTTACCCAGCGTCAGCGCAACGTTCGTGTTGCTGAGCAGCGTCTTCTTCGGGAAGCTGTCAAACGGCGCCTTTTGGAGTGCTTCAAGCTTGGCGATGGCCGGGTCGACTCCGCTGCCCTCGCTAGATCCAAGGACCACCATGACGGCACCTGTGATCGCAACCGGAGCTTCCGACTGAGCGAGCACTTGAGAGCTAATCACACTGAGCGCGCACGCGAGAAGCCATGCTCTGCGCATGTAACCGCCACGTTTGCTGGCCGTGACAGCACGGGTGGCGGCTTTGACAGAAATAGGCATCACCGCATGTCCTCCTCTTCGTCGGCAATCCACACGACGGCGGTGGTCACGCCTTCGTTCTCGATCTCGAACACAGTGCCCGTATTCTGACCAAAATCTACGTTTTCGATCTGCGAGCCTTGCTGTGTGGCCGGCATCGCTGGTGCACCCTCCGCAACTCGCATCTTCCGCTCTTCGCGAGGTTGGGGCATGTTGCGGGCTGTGCTTTCGCTGTCGTTCTGTCCGGGTGAAGTCACCATCAGCAAAGCCGCTGCAGCGATCGCAGCTGCAGCTCCGATCGAAATCACGGCCCCGCGCCGGTGCTCGATCCATTCGCCCGTGATCACCTGCAAACGCTCGCCGAACCCGAGCGTTTCTTGACGCTTGATGTCCTTCTCGATCCCCGAAAACAATGCGGCCGAATCGAGCCCTGCGCCCATGTCGTCGGCTGCGACTGCGAACATGGCGCGCAAGCGCACAAGCGACGCCAGACGCGCTTGAGCACTTGGATCCTGGTCGATCATGGCGCGTACGGTGCGTTCTTCGAGCGGCGAGAGATCGCCATCGAAAAAGCGCTGCAGCGTGTCGTCGTCGAGTTCAGTCGCCATTGTTTTCTTCGTCTTGGGGTTTCAGTTCCCCATCTACATAGTCAGCTAGCGCGCTCTGCATCTTGCGTCGCGCGTGAAACAGTCGACTCATGATCGTGCCCTTGGGCACCTTCATCACCTTGGAGATTTCTTCGTAGCTGAGCCCCTCCACTTCGCGCAGCAAGATCACCTGACGGTGATACTCAGGCAGCGTGAGCAGAGCGTCCTGAATCTTTTTTGTGAGCTCTTTGCGCGCGATCGTCTTACCTGGATCTGAGCCTGCGAGCGCCGGCGTGA
>JBBSJC010000616.1:0-4706 GCA_038257655.1 Polyangiales bacterium
CGGGGCGTGCTGCGCTATGGCGACGACCTGCGTGAGCTGCGGCCCGGAGACTGCGTGTCCTGTCCCGCAGGCACCCAGATTGCTCATCAGATCGCCAATCCCTACGACGAGGACTTGGTGTATCTGGCGATCGGCCCCAACGATCCGAACGAGGTGGCCGTTTACCCTGACACGGGCAAGGTGATGGTACGCAGTCTGGGACGCGTGGGATTTCTGCGCGAGGCCGACTACTACGACGGCGAACCTGACGAGCCGAAGATCTTCGCGTTGGCGCGCGTCGAAAGCTGATTACGGAATCGGGAACAGCAAGCTTCGCCGGGCGCGCGGCCGTTGTGCTGCTTGTCCCCCAGAGAACGCGCAGCGAAGCCTGACACCGCGCGCGAAATTCATCCCGGCGGGCAGCATCGCACGCGTCCTCTTGGGCTCCCTCCCAACGAGTACCCGAATGATTCTCAAAATGATCAATACGAGTGCCGTAGCTCTAAGCTGCTCCGTGCTGGCCGCGGGCGCCTGCGGCGACAGCGACAAGAAGACGCCCAGGGTTGAGCAAGATGCGGGCGGCGAAACCTCGGACGTACGCGCCATCGCTTGGTCAACCCGCTCGCTCCGTCCGACCGCGCCCGCACCCGTACTGACAAAAGCGTAAGGATGATCGCTACGCCGACGTCTCCAAGCGTTCTTCGATCATTATCTGGCGCTGACCGGCTTGATTCAGGTGCAATGCGCGCATGAAATGCAGAGCAGCCGTCGTCGCAATCGTAGCCTGGGCATTCGTCGGACATGCGCACGCACAAGGGTTTCAGCTTCAGCAGTACGAACCAGTGGCCGCGGGCGAGCGAGGATTCGTTGCGGCGGCTCCCTGGTATTCAGACACGCGACCCTTCGCCGCCGCCCTAACGCTCAACTACGGGCACGACGTGCTGCAAGGAGGGCGCATCAAGAACGACGAGTTCGAGGGCGTGAGCATCGTCGACCATCAGTGGACCGGTCATATCGATGTGGCGTATGCGCCGTGGACGCGCCTTCAGCTATCGCTTTCTTTGCCCGTAACCCTCGCTGAAGCTGGTCAAGCACGACTCAACGTAGGCCCCGCGTCCACGCCGGCGATGGGAGACCCTCGCTTGGGTGCAACCGTAAGACTCATGGGGAATGCGCAACGCGACGGGTTCTCGGCGCACGCGCACGGCGCCCTCTGGATCCCGATCGATGCCGAAGACGATCACGCCGGTGACCAAGCCGTGCGCGGCCGCCTGAGCGCCATCTTCGCGGGTTATGCGCTACGAAACCTTTCGTGGTCGTCCAACTTCGCCGTGCTGTTGCGAAAGCAAGCAGGTCTCAATGCCATTTCATCCGGCCCGGGCACGGTTGGCAATGAGCTGCAAGCAGCGGCGGCCGTGGGT
Source organism: Polyangiales bacterium (assembly GCA_038257655.1). Taxonomy (GTDB): domain Bacteria; phylum Myxococcota_A; class Polyangia; order Polyangiales; family DASUME01; genus DASUME01. The sequence goes on from JBBSJC010000616.1 coordinate 1,401, forward strand.
TACGCCAGCAGCGACCATCGCCTCAACGTCGGGCCCGAGGTCGCGTTTGGCACGGTACTGAATGATGGCCGCGGCTTCAGCCAAGAGGCTTCCCATCTCGAAGCATTTCTGTCCGGCACGTATTGGGTTGGTGATAGCTGGCAGCTAGGCGCTGCGGCGGGCGTGGGCATCGTGCGGACGCCAGGTACGCCTGACGGGCGCGGACTGTTGAGGGTGGCGTACGCGCCTTACGCTTCCCAACGTGCTGAACCCGCCAAGGTGGAGGTGGTCGCCCAGGCCGAACCCGTGCCGCTCCCTGCCGAGCCCGCCCCTGCCGAGCCAACATCGCTCCCGCCACCTCCTGCTGCTGCGATCGAGCCCGAGCCAGAAGCGGTCGCACAGGCAGCCGTCGTTACAGCGCCAGCGCCAGCGTCTACGGCTCCCGCGCTCGCTGATCTGCCCACCATTGACTTCGCCAAGAACCGCGACATCCCCCGCGACGAAGAGGCGCTTGCTCGTGCGGCTGCGATCCTTCAGGCGCATCCCGAGCTGACTAAGATCCGCGTGATCGGGCACAGCGATGATACCGGTCCCGCGGAGCTCAATCTGACCCTTTCGCGCTCGCGTGCACGCAACGTCGCGACCTACCTTACGGAGCACGGCGTGCCGGCAGAGAAGGTGGAAGTGCGCGGGGTCGGCTCCGCGCAGCCGGTCAGCTCAGGGACCGACGACGCGGCGCGCGCCAAGAACCGACGCGTCGAGATCGTTCCTAGCGCGCAGTAGTCGCAGCGCCGATTAGAACGAGAGGGGAAGGGCTATGGTCGCGGGCAAACCGATGTCTGCGCGTGTGGCGGTTTGCAGCAGCCAGCCATCTTTCGCTCCGCTGCTGGAACCGCACGTGGGATTGTCGATAGCGCTCGAAGTGAAACTCACAGACGTGCTCACGACGCTGGTGTCCACGGTCGCTGGCACCACGAACGAGTTGAAAGACCCAGACCATACGGCCGCCTTACCGTACGTCTTGGAGTTGGCCGTTCCGCCTGAGTTGAGATAGGCGGTGCCAGTACAACTCGCGCCGGTATAGTAGATTTGCGCAGTTGGAAAGGTGCCATCCAGATTCATCGACACCGTATGGCCGGTCGACGTCTTGATGGATACCAACTGACGGTTGTTGTATCCAACGAGTCGGCCCAGCACGACGCCGTTGGCATCGGTGACGTTGGCAGAGCCGCCTGCACCTGCGGGTCCGGTCGCGCCGGTGGCTCCGGTTGCACCGGTTGCACCTGCCGGTCCAGTCGAACCGGTTGCCCCCGTTGCTCCCGTTGCGCCGGTGGGTCCCGCCGCACCATTGCAGGCATACACGGTCTGGCCACCAACACTAAGGGACGCGCCGCCGGTTGGACAGTTGGGATGGCCCGTGTTCAGGGACATGGCGACCAGAGACTCGCCTTGCGGGCCGGTGGCTCCTTGGGCACCGGTTGAGCCCGTTGCGCCGGTGGGACCTGCGGCCCCTGTCGGGCCAGCCGGACCGGTTGCTCCTTGCGCTCCCTGCGGTCCGATGGCGCCCGTTGCGCCGGTCGAACCGGTGGGTCCATTACATGCATAGACGGTGTTCCCACCGACTGCGAAAGAGGCGCCACCCGTCGGGCAGTTCCCATCCCCCGTCGAGAGAGACATGGCGACCACCGACTCACCATTGGCGCCCGTGGGACCCGTCGCTCCGATCGGCCCGACAGGCCCCACCGCTCCGGTAGACCCCTGAATGCCCTGGGTACCTTGCGGTCCGATCACACCCTGTGGACCTGTCGGACCCGTAGGCCCATCCGGTCCTTGAATGCCCTGAATACCTTGCGGTCCGGTTCCACCCTGTGGACCTATCGGGCCGATATCTCCATTGCATGCGAAGTAGTCTTGCCCGCCGACAGAAAACTTAGTGCCCCCCGTCGGACAGTCGGTATCGGCAAGAGCGAGGGCGGTCGCCAGTACGGACTCACCCTCGGGTCCCGCTGCACCCGTTGCACCCGTCGCACCGTTGCAGATGAAGGTGGTGTCCGTGCCTATCGTATAGGACGCACCACCGTAAGGGCAGTTCGTGTCGCCGAGGTTGAGTGTCATGCCGACGGGGGTTGCACCGGCCGGCCCGGTCGCTCCTTGCAGGCCTTGCGGCCCCGTCGCGCCCGTTGCGCCTACGGCTCCCTGTGGCCCTTGAGGTCCCTGGACACCCTGCAGAGGTTCCGGTGCATTCTTTACGTTGGACCAATCGACCTCGTCGGCGACGTGAGCGCGCAGCGCAAAAGGCACCGACGATACGGGAACGCGCGGAAGCGTGTCGTAGCCGCTCTCGGAAGCATTCTTGACGGCGACTTCGAGGAACAAGGTGCCTTGCGCTTCGGCAAACAGGGCGCCGACGTCCACACTAAACGCGCCTTGCTGCACGCTGACACCCTTTGCATCGAAGGACGCGACTTCCGTGCCGCCGGTCTTGGCTTCAAACAATACAAAGCGCATGTCGAAATCGCCCTCGACCGCGATGTCGCCCTCGTAGAGGGAACCCTGGTACATCACAGCGTCGGGCACTTCCGCACGAGCTGCATAAGGGCTCAGAGCGATGCTTGCCATTGCAAACGAAGCCGCGAAGAATCTAGCGATGCGCATGAAATGAGCCTCCTCGAAGCGTGTAGCGGGACGAAGTCCTGTCGTGCGCCGAGTCGACCGCGCCGACGATGCGCTTTCCATTCACTGCCGTGGCATCTAGGCCAGTCGTCGATAAACGACCGCACAGCGCGTAGCGACTACCACGCACGGGATCTGCGCATTTTGTTGTGCCCGTTTCATCCACCAAACCAGTCACACAGCCGCTCAGCAGCAATAGTAAGATGGGAAGGGGCGCGCTCACGGAGCTTCGCCACGGTGTAGTTGGACGCTTCTTCGTTTTGCTCGTTGGTCTCTGCATGGCTTACGATTGTGCCGCTTCACGCATGTAACCGGAAGCGCGATTATCGTCACTCCCGCTTGCGCACCCGCGCTTGCGTGGTGCACTGGGTCTCCTTACCGCGGATCGCGCAGGGCTCGTTTCAGCAGCGCAGCAAGGCTTCCAAGAGAGCTCGCCGCGCGACGCGTCCCTTACTAAGTACAGCTCCCCAGAAGTAGGTGGTCAGTCGATGTCGGGCGGGAGGGGCGGTTTTGTCAAAAAGTTGCCAGGCTCGAGCGTTGTGATCGTATGCGGGCATGGCGATGCGAACCCCGATTCGGATCGAGCTCACAGACGATGAGCGCTCGCGCTCGGTCGACTTGGAGCGCCGCATCGTGCGCAAATGGGGAACTCGC
>JBBSJC010000617.1:0-4691 GCA_038257655.1 Polyangiales bacterium
CGTCGCGCTCGAGGCTCAGCTCGACCCGGCTCGATATGTGCGCTGTCATCGGGCGAGCATCGTGCAACTGGCGCGCATTCACGTCGTGCAAACGGATCGCTTGCTACTGGATACGGGGCGAAGCGTTCAGGTGTCGCGTAGGCTGCGCGCGCCGCTGCTCGAGGCTTGGGCCACGGCCAAGCACGCTCGACCGAGGTGAGAGCCGCTCTACATTCGTCCCTAAGCCGGCCGCGCGGCCGGTGTCGAAAGGAAAACGGAAGATACTTTCTAAGAAACTCGCGCCCTGGGCGTTACCCATGGAGCAGGAGTGTGGATGTCGTCCTCGCACACCGCATGGGTAAGGGCCGCGATCGTCAGCTACGAGGCGAAATTACTCCGCTATACCGCGGACATCGTCGGCGCATCCCTGGCTCGCGATGTCGTGCAGGATACCTTTATGAAGCTGTGCCGAGCCGAGCGCTCCGAGGTCGAATCCCACCTGTCGGCCTGGTTGTTTACGGTTTGTCGCAACGGGGCCATCGGGATGCGGCGCAAGGTGATGCGGTTGACCGAGCTCGACGCCCAAACCGCCGATGGCGCAGAGGCCGCAAGCGACCAGCTCGAACAAGCGCAATCCATGCAACGGGTACGTAGCGGGCTTTTGGCTCTAACGGAGAAGCAACGCGAGGTCGTGCGACTCAAGTTCGACGCTGAGCTTAGCTACAAGGAAATCGCCACCGTAACAGGCCTGAGTGTCAGCAACGTGGGTTTCATCCTGCACACTGCTCTTGCTCGTCTGCGTGCGGATATGGAAGACGAAGACCAGCAACCGCCAGCCCTGGCAAGGAGGGCGCGATGATCGGCCCAGATGATGACGCCAAGCTCTGGGATGAGCTGGCAGCTGAGCTCGACGACGATGCGCGCGAACGTGTCTCGCATGCGCTACGTGGCGCCCCCGCGCTGCAAATGGAGCATGCCCTACGCAGTCGTCTCATTTCTGAGTTGCGCAGCACGTTAGGCGCGGACGAACCCTCTGCCTTGTTGCCCAAGCAGCACGCAGAGCTTGAACGTCATATGGCAGAGCGTGATCGTAAACCCGCGCGAACCTTACTTTGGGCGCTCGTGGCTTGTGCCTTACTATGTCTATTGCCGGCCGCAGCATACTACGGGTGGGTCCTGCCCGAGCAGCAACGTCTGGCGCAAGAGCAACAGGCCTCGGAGCGTCTGGCGCAAGTACGGGCTCAGGAAGCGCAGCGTTTGCAGCAGGAGGAGTCCGCGAAGAAGCTGAAGCTCGCGCAGGAGCAAGCCATGCAAGCGGTCAGGGCCGCGGAGGAAGCAAAGCGAATGTATGACCTGGGGACGAACGCTCTCATGCGTTCAGGCAGCGGAGGGAGAGCGGAACGCAGTCGCCCAGTCAAACCCGGCAAGGCATCACGCGCAGCGGCGAGCGGCGCCTGCGATCCCAATGATGCACTTTGCGGACTATAGCTCCCTAAGATCCGAGGCCTTCGCGCGTCGAATGCTTAGAGGTGTTTGGCATGCGCAATTTCTCCTACCCCGAAGCGACCTTAGTCCTAAGTATAGCCGGCGTGATGAGTGGGCTTTGTTATCTCATCTTGTTTCAGCCTGCCCTTGAACAGATCCGCGACGACCGGCGCGCCACGCAGGCCTTACTGTTTGAGCTGGCGACCGCCGACCGCAAGACACCGGCGCAGAACGAGGCACCTAAGAGCGTGGAGGCCGAGGCGTCCAAGGCCGCGCGACCGGAGCTTGTGCAGGTCGCTCGAGGGAAGCGGCCCCAGATTCATGCAGTCAAGGCACCCGCGCGCGGTTCGGTCCTCGATCTCGACGAGGGCTCCGATCCGATTTCGGGACTGGACTTATGACATGGGTGACTTCGGGACCTGCTCGTCGGGGAGGTTGCCCCGAAGCCTTACCATCATGCCCTGGTGATCAGGCGTCGATCAGCACTTCAAAGCCGCCATAGATCATGCGGCGTCCATCGAAGGGCATATTCTCCATACTGGACTTCATGCGGGGATCGGCCATGACCTTGGCATTCCCTGCATCGCGGGCTTCCTTCGAGGGCCATACGATCCAAGAGAAGACTACCGACTCGGCGCTTTCACGTTTCACGGCCATCGGGAACGAGGTGACCTTCCCATCGGGCACGTCGTCGCCCCAGCATTCCGTCACCTTGATGGCACCGTGCTCGCGATAGATCTCTGATGCCATCTTCGCAACCTTCAAGTATCCTCCCGTTTTGCATTGGGGACTGGGATCACGAAACCGTCTACGTAGGCCATGATCATTGCTCCTTGTTGAATCTGACTGTTATTGACAGGCTATTGATCAGACCGCGCTCGGGTCCAACCATAGGATTTCCCAGTGGTGGCCGTCGAGATCGTAAAAGGTTCGGGCGTACATGAAGCCGTGATCTTGCGACAGGAGCGCATCCTCGCCGCCTGCCGTCACGGCTTTTGTGATCATCGCGTCGACGTCGGCTCGGCTCTCGCACGACAGTGCAAACAACCCTTCGATCTGCTGTTTAGGGTCGCATAGATCGCGCTTGGTGAAGCTCTCGAAGAACCGGCCAATGCCTCGAACTTCTTGCGCAGCTCGTTCACATCCGTGAAGTCGAGCAAGATTTGTACCTTACTATCTGAGACGGCGGGGCCGGCGGGCGCAGGGCTGCTCGACATGAAATCGCTGATCATCAGCTTGCTCTCTCCGATGCGCAGCTCGGAGTGCAAGACCAGTGCTTTCCGCCCTTCGGCCGCGCCAGCCAGTTTCGCAGAAGTAGAAGGGATTCGCCGCAGCGCATCGCGAGAAGCGGCGTTGAGGTGACCGGCGGTGTGGCGAATCCCTTTTGAACGAAGCCGCGGGAGCCATCGAGAGGTGGCTATGTGGAAACGCCACGGCGCGGGGCGTCGGCACGAGGGTGCCTGCATGGTTACGACCCAGCGTAGGCGCGAGCGAAGTCGGACGGGCTCCGTTCGACGGCGCGGCAAGCGTGGCGCGGACGTTCTCGCGGTCGCGACGTCTCGCAGTTCGGCCATCGCGACCGCAGTGGTGCCTCGGCGCGTGTCGTGTAAACCGCGTGGACGTGACAACTAACGTTCGACGGACGCGCGCGTTCATGAGGAGTCCTCGCGCCCGATGCGGGGCGCAGTCTGGAGTGGCGCGCAGAGCATCTTGCCGCGCTGGCAGCGCGGGCAACGCCTCACATCGATGCCGGTGAGCCCGAGCAAGCATTCGGCCCAGGTCTCTGGGGCCGCTTGCTCGATCTCTTGCTCCCCGGCGCCGCTGATCTGTTCGGGCTCTGATTTGGGTGTTTGTAGCGCACCGAGCATCTCGCAGACCTTACCGATGGTGCCGGCGGCGATGTGGTGAGTTGAGCAGAGACCGTAGTGCCGCAACTTGTGAAAGCCCTTGGGGAGCACGTGCAGCAAGAATCGATGCAGAAACTCCACGGGCTGCAGGGTGCACGAGCGTCCATTTTTGGTGGCGAACGTGACGCCGCGTTCGTCCATACCCCGGATGCGTGCATTGGAGATGCCGACGCGATGGGTATAGCGGCCGAGGTAGCTGTAAACCTGCTCGGCGCCGCCGAAGGGCGCCTTGGCATAGACATGCCACTTCGTTCGAAGAACGCGCGTCGCATCGGCGCATCGTGCTCAGCGGCGACAGTAAGCTCTTCCTTGTCGATGGCGGCGAGCAGTGCTTCGCGGAACAGCCGGCGAAACAGGCGCGCCATGACCTTGACGATAGTAAGCTCGGAGCGTGCTCAATGTGAGTGCCGACAGGGCCGCGGGCAATTCTTTGCGCACGCTGCGGATGCCGTGCATGACCTCGGGCCTTCCGAACGTGGTGCCGAAGAGAAAGTTCAGCGCGCCGATCGCGACGTTGACCGTGGCTGGCTTCCTTTGCTTCTCCTTGAGCAAGTAGAGCAGCCACTGCCTGACGTGTGCAGCGCCAAGCCTCTCCGGCGGGCACTTGTAGTGCGCGATGAACGCCTTCGCGCAGCGCAGGTAACTCTCCTGCGTGGCGCAGCTCAGCCCACGCAACACCAAGTCCTGTTCCATCTTCGTTCGAACACGGCCCATGTCGCCTCCTCGGCGCCCCAACGGGGGGCGCGCTTGGATGGGCGTGGCCAGTGCGCGGCCGTACAAGTCTTGGCAGGCCAGCAATCGCGATCGAGGAGGTAAGCCCGCTCGGGCTTCACCGCGCTACCAGCGCGCCTCAGGGCCTGCCGCGGACGCGGCTTTGTTCAAAATTGGTTATATTAACAATGTAAACATCGGTCGTTTTCAGGGACTACCAACGATTAAACCGCTTTCTGTGAAGCGGCTCCCCCAGTCAATCGAAATCGTGCTCGTCTCTGCTCCTCTCATGTGTTTTGTGATTCTTCGTTGTTGAGTCCCTGGTCCGGTTGGAGATTCTCGAGCTCGTTGCCTTACCCTTTTGCGTCGTAACGAGGTGGCTTTCAGCCTTCTGTTCGCGCTCGACGAGGCGGCTTGTGCCGCGGCGCATGGTGGGGTTCGAACGGAGACCGACGCATTCTAAGCTACGGCTGTCGACTGCAGCCAAGCGGTTCACCGCGCTCGACCTCCGGACGTGTTCCACCGCGTACTGGCAGGTGGGTTTAGCGTGTAGCTCTTGCTGTCTCCTTGGAACTTGGTTGGAGAGTCAGGTCAGACCAGGCACAGGTC
>JBBSJC010000618.1:0-4689 GCA_038257655.1 Polyangiales bacterium
GTGTGGGAGTCTTCTAAGGCTGCGTCCAAATCCTGCGGAGGCGGCTGTATCGGGTGCACAGCGACAGCCAAGTCAGCTTCGATGCGATAGCCAGTCGTACTGCGTGCGAGCAGACAGCGGCGCGTCTGCGACCCATTTAGCGCCTCGACCGAAATCCCCCGCACCAATTGGTCGAACGTGGCGTCCGCGAGCAAGTCACGGGACGGTTGCGGCCGCGGCTCCTCATTCCCACCAGGCGTCGTCGGGGTTGTGCCGGTAGACGTTGGTGGAGCTGCCTGCGTGGCACAAGCGTTGAGCACAACAATCAGGCATGCGCGTCGGAGTGTCATCGCGCGCAGCATCGCACGCAGTACCCCTGTCGAAAAGTTGCGATGCCTGAGCGCCTGCGCGAAGACGGGGTATGCGCCGGCGATTTTGGCTTTGCGCCTTGTTTGCGCTCTCTGCTGTCACGATGAGTGCGTGGCCGGTGCCAGTGCGCGCCAAGCGTTCGCATATTCTCGCGCGCGTGCCAACGCTTCCGAACGCACTGCGCCGCAGTCGATCCCAAGGCTATCCCTGGCGCGGCCGTCTTGTGCGCGGCGTGAAGCTCGAAGAGAGCGCGACCATTCGCTACGTATCCGAATACAAAGCAACCAACCATTTCTATGGCACCTGGGAGCTCGTGCAGCTGATCCAGCGCGCGGCCCACCGCGTAGCGATTCGTCTGCCCGGCGCCAAGCTTTCTGTGGGCGAGCTTTCAAGCGCGACAGGCGGCGATCTCGGAGGGCACGCCTCCCACGAGAACGGACGCGACGTCGACCTCGGTTTCTACATGCTCGATGGTCAAGCGCGCTCGTACGCGCCTTTTGCGTTCGCTAATTTCGATGCTCGTGGCCGCGGTTTAGCGCCCAATCAGGGGCTCTCGTTCGATACCGCACGCAACTGGGAGCTCGTGTCAAAACTCGTCACCGATGGCGATGCACGCGTGCAGTACGTGTTCGTTGCACCTGCAATCAAGCAGCTCCTGCTCAGCCAAGGACGTGCGGTGCGGGCGCCGGCCGCGGTCCTGCGGCGAGCCGCGCAAGTGATGGTGAGACCGAACGAAAAGCACTTACACGGCAACCACTTTCACGTTCGTGTGTACTGCAGTCCACTGGATCGACCCAAATGCAAGGATCACGCGCCGTTCTGGCCTTGGTACTCGGGTTCTCCCGTATACTGAGTCCATGTTCTGGCGCGACACCTCAATCGCGCGTGGGTCTCGCGCCTCGCACCCTCGGCGGATGCGTGTTTTCGGCTGCGTCACCTTCGCGTTGCTATCTCTGACCGCGTTCGCGCTGGCCGACGCGGGACCGAACGATCCGTTGTCACGCCTGGAGCTCACGCAGCTCTCGGCAGGCAAGCTCGTGACGCGCCCCAGCCGCGAACAGCGCGGGAACATGCAGTTGCTTGGAGGTGCAAGCTTTCAGGTGATCTCGCGACCGCTGGACGAGGTGTGGCGCGGCCTGCTCGACACCACGCGTTATCAGAAGATGATCCCGACCGTGTCCAAAGCGCGAACCGTGGTCAATCAGCCTGACTATCGTGTGGTGCGCTTTGAGCATCGCGCCGGGCCGATCGGTATGCAGTACGATCTGAACATGCGCATCGATGCCAACAGCCACGATGTCAGTTTCGCGCTCGATCCCAAGGCCAAGCAGGGCCCCCGCGCAGCCTGGGGGTTTATCTCGCTTAGGCCATACACAGCCGGGCGCACCTTGTTGTCTTACGGTGTGATGGCCGACCCCGGCGACGGTCTTCTGACGTCGATCCTGCGCGGTACCGTGCACGAATGGATGCTGCGGGTCCCCGAGCAGATGAAGCGCTTCCTAGAAAGCGAAACAGCGCGCCGATTGTACACAGCGCCCTGATTCGGTGCGCTCGCGTTGCTCAGTCTCGCGCGGGCTTGGCCTTATCGCTCTTCTCGATCGCAGCGAACTTGGTCAGCGCCTTCCAAAGTAGATCGCGGCCGTCGCCGGTCACGGAGCTGAAGCCCATCGCTTTGACGCCGGAGCTTTTCTCGAGGGCATTCAACGCAGGCTTACGTTTGCTGACGGGCAAGCGGTCGATCTTCGTGGCGACGATCAACGCTTCCTTCTTGATGTGCGCGAGGAACTCGAGCAGCTCGTGCTCCTCGTCTTCGAGGCCGCGCCTGACGTCGACCAGCAACACCACGCCGCGCAGGCCAGCGCGCTGCTTCAAAAAGGCCTCGATCATCGGACCCCAGCTCAACCGTTCGCTACGGCTGCGTTGCGCAAAACCGTAGCCCGGCAAATCCACGAAATCGATGCGGGCCCCGTCGCGTAAGGTGAGCCGAAACAGATTGAGGCCGCGCGTGCAGCCGGGCGTGCTGCTGGTGCGCGCGAGCTTCTTCCGCTGGGCAAGGCTGTTGATGAGACTCGATTTGCCGACATTGGAGCGTCCTGCAAACGCGACCTCGGCGAACAAGGGGGCGGGTAGGCCCTCGACCTTCATCGCGGTCATTACAAAATCGGCTTCGATAACATCCATGGGAGCCACGCTCATGTAGCCCGTTTACCGCGCCGCTGCACGGCCCGCTTGAGCTCGAGCAACTCGGGCGAGCGCAGTAGCAGGCACATCACGAAGAAGGCGAGCACGCCTGCCAGGGTCACGAGCACCAGTGCTCCAGCGCGTGTGAGCTCGGAGGTTTGCGTCCACGGCAGCGTGCGCGCTGCGGTCCAGGCGACGACCCCCATGCCCGCCGCAGCCAAACAGGTTCTCGCGGCGCTCGCAACGACCTCAGACAAACCGAGGGGACCTAGCTTCTTGCGTAAGGCCCACAACAACACGCCGAGCTGCACCACTGCGGCCACGCTGTTGCCGATCGCGATAGCCACGTGGTTCAGCGTACTCATCAGCGCCATCGTGGTAGCGAGAAAGACCAGTAAATTGACGGTGCTCGCGCGGACGGGTGCGCGCGTGTCCTCGTGGGCAGAAAACATGGGCACCACCGCGCGCACGCCGGCCACGGCCCAGACGCCAGCCGCTTGATAGGCGAGGGAGCGGGCCGTTTCGATTACGTGCACGGGCTCAAAGGCGCCGCGACCGAACAGTACAGCGCAGATCGGCGCCGCGAGCACGAACAGCGCAACGCTGGAGGGAATCGCGATGAAGAGCGTCAGGCGCAGCGAGTAGCGAAACAACGTAAGCAGCTCGTCTTGCTTATGTTCGCTGCGCAAGCGTGCAAATGCGGGCAAGGTGGCCGAGGCGAGCGCAAGCGCGAACATGCCCTGCGGGATCTCGATCACCCGCTGGCCGTAGTTGAGATAGCTCTGCGAGCCCACCGGCATCAGCGATGCGAACAGGCGCGAGAGCAGCATGTTGATTTGGTAGACGCCCAGGCCGAATACGAGCGGCACCATCAGCGAAAGGGCTCTGCGTACTTCAGGATCGCGCAGGCCCCGTTGAGGACGCACGAGCAGGCCAAGCGAACGCAGGGAGGGCAGCTGCACGCCGAGCTGAAGCAGGCCGCCGACCAGTGCGCCCAGTGCGAGCGCCATGATCGCCGGCAGCTGCAAGGCGCTCGTGAACGGTAAGAACACGAAGGGCGCCGCGATCATCGCCACATTGAGCAGGGCGGGCGCAAATGCCGAGACCCCGAACCTTCCTCGTACGTTGAGCGCACCTGTGGCAAGCGCGGATAAACCCGTGAGCAAGAGAAAGGGAAACAGCCAGCGCGTCAGCGTGGTGACGAGCGCAAACCGTTCGGGATCATCGAGGTAACCACCTGCATACAGAGCGGCCAGCAAGGGCGCAGCCAACATGCCGACGACGGTGGTCAGCAGGAGCAGGCTGCCCAGTGCGCCCGCAAAGCGTGACAGGAACTGGCGGCTGGCCGCATCGCCGGAGCGGGTACGCACGCCCGAGAACACGGGAATGAATGCGTTTGCGACCGCCCCCTCGCCCAGCAACATGCGCAACGTGTTGGGGATGGTGAAGGCGATGAAAAAGGCGTCCGTCTGGACGATGCTGAAGCTCGCGGCGATCACCGATTCGCGCAGCATGCCGAGCACGCGCGACGCGAGGGTGCCGAGCGCGACCAGGCCCGCCCGTCGTGACACCTCGCCGGTCGAGCCGCCGTTGTCGTCCATGGTTTCAGGGCATTAGCTGTCGAACAGGGCATGGCGCAAGGAAGTGGTCGGGGTCATGCTTGGGCCGCGATACCGGGAATGGCAGCACTTCGGCTTGCCTGGCACTCAGCTCCCGGCCTTGACAAGGCAGCCCCCCGGGGCTACCAAACCCGCCCATTCAGCGTTTTTTTGGAGTCCACAGTGGCGAACCACGATTCCTCGAAGAAGAGAATCAAGCAGACCGAGCGCCGTACGGCGCGCAACCGCCACGTGCGCAGCACCGTTCGCGGCGCGATCAAGCGTGCACGCACGGCCATCCACGCAGGCGAGCCCAAGGCAGCATTAGAAGCAGTGCGCGACGCCGAGTCGTCCATCCGTAAGGCTGTGTCGAAGGGCGTTTACCACGCCAAGACTGGCTCGCGTTACGTGTCGCGCCTTCAGGGCCAAGCGACCGCGCTCAAGGCCTGATTCAGCAGCAAGCTCAAGTCGTAGGGAACGCTCTCGCGAGCGTTCCTTTTGGCGTTTAAAGCCAACGCGGCAGCGGCGTCCGGCGCCCTCACCCCCGGCCCCTCTCCCACAA
>JBBSJC010000619.1:0-4650 GCA_038257655.1 Polyangiales bacterium
AGCGTGCGTGCGAGGAGTCGGTACGGCGACCGACCTGCGCTGTCGCTATCTGCCGCTACGCCGCGCGCTTGGATAGTTGCGTGGCTGGGCCGTTGCTCCTGGAGAAGAAGCGACGCTGGATCAGTTTCACAACTTCCACGACGGCGAGAGGTAGGAGCGCGCAACCGGCCACGACGCCCCAATCTTTCACATCAAGTGGAACGGTGTGAAGAATGGCGCGCAAGAACGGAACGTAGACCGCCGCGAGCTGCAGGAGAACGCACAGCGCCACGGCTCCCCACAGCCAGCCGTTCTTGAAGAGACGCGCATCAAAAGCTGAGCCGCTCTCCGATCGTGAGCTGAAGACGTGAACCACCTGGGCGAGTGCAAGCGTCATAAAGGTCACCGTGATCGCATGCTTCAGCCCCTCGCCTTCCGTGCCGTACATGCGCATGCCGAGGAAGAACGCCAGCAACGTGACCGCGGCGAGCAGCACCCCCTGCCAGCCGATCATGATCAACAGCCTCGCCGGGAGCAGTGGCGCCTTCGGATCGTGCGGAGGCCGGCTCATCATGCCGGGCACCGACGGCTCAAGGGCCAACGCGAGCGCAGGGAAGATGTCAGTGATCATGTTCAGCCACAGGATCTGAAGCGCGCCGAGCGGGAGCGGCCAGCCAACCATCAGAGCGATGAACACGGTGAGGATCTCGGCCAAATTGCACGAGAAGAGGTAGCGGATGAATCGGAGGATGTTCGCATAGATCATCCGTCCCTGTTCGACCGCGCCAACGATCGTGGCGAAATTGTCGTCGACGATAACCATGTCCGCTGTTTCTTTGGCGACCTCGGTCCCTTTGATGCCCATGGCGACACCGATATCGGCCTTTTTCAAGGCCGGAGCGTCGTTCACACCGTCACCGGTCATGGCCACAATCTGCCCCTGCGCCTGCAGCGCTTCGACAATCTGAAGCTTGTGCTTGGGCGACACGCGGGCAAAGACTGCAGCGCCGTGCACGGTTTTCTGCCATCCCGCTGCGTCGAGATTGTTCAGCTCACGTGCGTGCACAATTCGAAGTGGCTGGCCGTTCAAATCGCGGTCGATGCCGAGCTGGCGGGCGATCTCGGCCGCGGTGATCTGCTGGTCGCCGGTGATCATCACCGAACGAATGCCCGCTGCGCGACACGTGGCGATCGCGGCTTTCGCCTCCTCGCGCAGTGGATCGGTCATGCCGACGAGACCGACAAAGGTCAGCTGTTTCGTCGCGTCAGCGTCATGCTCGCTCTGGCCTTCGGACAGGTCTCGATAGGCCAAGGCGAGTACGCGTAGTGCGGCCCCTGCGAGGTCCTGATTCATCGCATCCCAGCGGGCGCGATCGTCAGCGGTAAGGGGCGTCACGCCGTTGGCACCAACCTGGGACGAGCTCGCCTCGAGTAACGTGGACGGCGCCCCTTTCACAAAGGTGATCAGCCGGCCTTCAGGCGTCCGGTGCACGGTGGCCATACGCTTCGTAGCGCTGTCGAATGGCTGCTCGCTGAGGCGGGGGAACTCGGCTTCGAGCGCATCCTCTTTCATGCCCGCCTTCTCGGCCGCCACGATCAACGCCGCCTCGGTAGGGTCGCCAAGCACCGTGTCCTTGCCATCGGCGTGAGCAACTTTCGCGTCGTTGCACAAGACGCCGACGCGTAGCGCAAGCGTGAGGTGTGCATCAGCATGCGGGTCAACCGGTCGATGGTTTTCTTGAAACTCACCCACCGACGAGTAGCCGGCGCCGGTCACGTCGATCCGTCGCCTATCCAGTACGAACACCGACACCGTCATCTCATTGCGGGTCAGCGTCCCCGTTTTGTCAGTACAGATGACCGTCGTGGAGCCAAGCGTTTCGACCGCCGGCAGCCGCCGGATCAGAGCACCCATGCGCGCCATGCGCTGCATCCCGAGCGCGAGCGTCATCGTGGCTACGGCGGGGAGCCCCTCAGGCACCGCAGCGATCGCGAGCGAGATGCCCACTTCAAGTATGGAGAGGAAGTCATGACCGCGAAGCCAGCCGGCAAAGACAATGACCGCGCACAGCACCAGCACGATCACAAGCAACAGACGACCGAGGCGGGCCAATTTTTTCTAGAGCGGTGAATCGTTGTTCTTGGCTTCGTCGATGAGAACCCCGATCTTTCCCATCTCGGTCCCGACGCCGGTGCCCGTAACGAGAAAATGGCCGCGACCGTTTACGATCGTCGTACCCATGAACGCCAGGTTGAGCCGGTCTGCGAGGGGTGCCGCCGCGTCCGCGATCGGATCGGTCGTCTTGGTGACCGCCTGCGACTCCCCGGTGAGCGCGGCCTCCTCGATCTGTAGTCGCGCACGCTCGATGATCCGCCCGTCCGCAGGAACACGTGCGCCGGCCTCAAGGACGACTAAATCCCCAGGAACCAGCTCTTCCGCGGGGAGCTCGCGTTCCACGCCGTCGCGGACCACGCGAGCAATTCGCACCGTCTGCTTCTGTAGCGCCGTCAGCGTTCGCTCCGCCTTCCATTCAGTAAAAAAGCCGATCGTCGCGTTCAAGACGACGACCACGAGAATAACCACCGCCTCGAGATTATCGCCCATTGCGAAGGCAATCCCGGCGGCCGCGACCAGCAGCAACACGAGGAGGCTCTTGAACTGGTTGAAAAGGATGGCGAAGGCCGTCCGCCCCCGCGCCTGCTCCAGCCGATTGGCGCCGAAATGCTTGAGGCGCCGTGCCGCCTCGTCGATCGTCAATCCACGCGTCCCGTCGGTTCGCAGATGCTTCGCAGCTGTATCAACGGCCAGCGTATGCCACGCCTCTGCCGGAATGTCGGTGCCGGATATCTCAGTCTTGTTCATCGTTGGCTTTGGGGTGCTTCTTGGCGAGCGTCGCGAACAGCACTAGCGATGCTCGTGGAGCCGCTCCAGCGTGCTCCCCAGGGAGCTCTTCAACTTATCCGCCGCACCGGCGACAGCCTGGGCCAGGGTCGCCGCCTCACACGTCACCGCGGTGGGCTGCCGTCCCTCAAGGCGGGCTTCCATTACGCACCGCTTGTCGTTCTGGCCATGTTTGTCGCCGTCTTCGTCGCTCAGATGAACTTCCACGCGCGTGATGTGCGCGCTGAAGTGGCTCAGCGATTTGGTGACCGTAGCCTCTACCTGGGCCACGAGTGCCTCGTGTCCGGCAATGTTCTTGTCGGTGTTGACTTGAGTTTTCATGAGCCTTGTTCCCTTTTTTGAGTTGAGTTGGGTTGAGCTGAGTTGATCTGAGTTGGGTCAGTAGCGATCATCAGATCTTGTCGAGACTCAAACCAAGTACCTGATAGCGGTCGATCGACTGGGAGAACTGCCACAACGGTTTGAGGGGTTTGAGGTGAAAGCTCTCCCCCACGACCACCAATTCGGTGACCGGACGCGGCACAGACGGAACACGCGAAAGAGGTTCGGCGCGGCCAGTACCGCTAATCCGTCAAGCGTGTGGTTCCAGAAGTCGTGGTCGGACGCGAGCGCGTCGAATGGCTTCAGCAGTAATCGAGTCTTACTCGCAGGATAGGCCTGCAGGAGAGATGCTTCGAGCTCCTTCACCAGGTTTCGAAACCGGATCGGGTCCTGCTGGTTCTCTGGATGCCGTCGATGTGTCGGCTGGTACAGTGAGAGACACGGTGCCGATTGAGGGCCCACAAGTTCGGCGAGCGATTCTTTTGTGAGTGAGGTCATCGTTTCTCCTTTGGTAGTGTAATCATCTGTCGCATCTGTCGGGGCACGTACGGGACTCTTCCGCCACCGGGCCACATCCGGGTTGTCCACGAGTGCGAACATCGCGCGCCGGGCGGGTCTGCGTTCGAAACGACGCGCTCAAAACGATGAGCCACCATTGGTCGCTTACCTTAACGCTGTTAGCAATGCCCATCACCGTTCCTGCCCACTTCCCGCCCACCGTTTGTCCGCTATTCGCCCGAGTAGCAGTAGCAGCAGCGTAAGCGTCCATGATGACGCCTCTGCACATCATGCCTTGATCGGCAACTACCCACTGGTCACGCCGAGGAGCGTTTTTCATTCAGCGTCGTGCGAATTGCAAGGCTCGTGGACCCCGCCTGTGTTTTTTGCACGGACGCTGGTTGAGCCTTAGTACCAGAAATAGACTGCGATAATCACCACGATGAAACTGACGATGCCGACAATGGACCAAATTCGGATCAGCGGTGGCCTAGGTTGATGCAGACGCGGTGATTTGGAGTCAGCTGACTGTTGGTTAGGTGTTTTGTGGATTAATGGCTGTTCGTAAGGCATGACTCCTCCTTCAATCGTGGTTCACGCTACTCCTAAAGCGCGAGTCCAATTCATGCCAATCGCCGGCTTAGTAGTCGAAAGTCGAACGACCGTTTGGTCGTCACTCGTTCCGGAAATTCGAGGCGTACTACGCCGGTGCGGCTGTCGACCACCCCGCAATTGAGGTCGAAGCGATCCAGCCAGTCTGCGGCGTTTCGTGTTGGTCATTTTCATCGCTGTACTTGGGTGCCCCAAAGTTCGGGGTCGCTTTCACTGTAGATCTGCTGTTTAAGGGAAATGGCACGATCCATCAGGACCAGCCACCGCTCTGCCGCCGCTGCGTCGATCGCGAACGGCATGTGACGCATCCGCAGTCGCGGATGTCCGCGCTGCTGCAC
>JBBSJC010000620.1:0-4648 GCA_038257655.1 Polyangiales bacterium
CTCTCCACGACGGCCCGCAGGAGGTCCTCCTTTCCGGAGAAGCTCAGGTAGAGCGCCGGGCGCGAGATACCAACCTCGCTCGCGATGTCATCCATCGTGGCGCGGCGGTAGCCGTACCGCAAAAAGACCTCCAGGGCCGCCTGGAGGATTCGCTCTCGCCTGTCGTCAACCATGCCGCTGACTCTTGACAATAAGTGTCCATCTGTCAATTGTAACATTCTGACGGAACATGTCATCGTGTCAGCGTGCGCAGCCAACATGAAAGGAACAAGAAATGGCCCCCTACCCCAAGTTCCCTAGGGTCCGACCGACCTACAAGCTAGCCGCCGGCACAGCAGGGCTCGTCGCGCTCTGGCTGTGTTCCCTGAGCGCACCTGCGCTAGCCCAGAGCGAGCGCTGGCGGTCAGCGACGGTCGGCGAGCAGAAGATTTCGGTGAAGTACCGAGTCTCGGAGCGCACCAACGAAGACGGCGATGAAGTGCCGCTTATCGAATACGTCGCCACCACGACCGCGCGCGTCAGCCTGCAGCGCTGCATTGCGCTCCTCACCGACGTCGCGAAGCACAAGGACTTCATGGGCGACGAGGTGAGCGAAAGGGTAACTGCGCATTCCGGTATCGTGGTCTACAGTTACTACCGTGCCCCCTGGCCCCTTCCTGACAACGACTGCGTGACTCGCATGGACCGAGCCGACGACCCGGCCCGCAGGACCACCGTCTTCACCTTGTCGGCCACGCCCTCGCTTGTTGAGCGCAGGAAGGTGAAGCGAGTCACCCACTACAAAGCGGTCTATACCTTAAAGGACCTGGGCAACGATAAGGTCGAGCTGACCACCGCACTGACGATGTCACCCCCAAGCGCGGTTCCACGCTGGATGATCCGGGCGGCCTTTCCGGGCGTCGGTGCACGCATCCTCCGCAAAATGCTGGAGCTTGCCCAGGGCGCGGGTTGAACACACTAACCACCCATTCGTGGTCACAGGCGCTTAGGCGGATTGGAGACGAACAATGATTTCCCAAATGACCACGGCGCGGCTTGCCGGACTGTTTTACCTATGCGTGGCAATCACCGGATTTTTCCCCTATTCAGTTCGGCAGAGGCTTGTGGTCTCGAGCGACGCCTCTGCGACCGCAAGCAACATCCTCGCAAATCCCCTGCTGTATACCACAAGCATCGTCAGCGACGCTGTCATGACTGCATGTTGGATTGCTACCGCTGTGACTCTATACGCGCTGTTTTGCCGCGGCGCCTACAAGATGCTGGGCCTGGCTATGGTTGCCTTTGTAGTGGCCGGCAGCGCGGTAATACTTGCTAATGTGCTCATGCAGCTTACGGCCTGGGAGCTCGTGGGCGGGGCAGACTATTTAATCCCGCTGTCCCTTGAGCAACGCCACGCACTGGCTCTCTTGGTATTAGAGGTTTGCCAGCATGGTGTGATAGTTGCCAGCCTCTTCTTTGGGCTTTGGCTATTTCCACTAAGTTTTATGGTTGGGCGCTCGGGCTGCTTCCCTCATCGGGTGGGAAGTGTGCTGTCTGCATTGCTTGCGATTGCTGGCCTCGGCTACCTGGCAGATTTCTTCGTCGCCTTTTTCATGCCGGGAACGGCGGTCACCTTTGCGCAGAGCACCTTCTGGGGAGAGCTGCTACTTCTGCTGTGGTTGCTGATCCGAGGCTGTGGCGAGAGCAAAATAGAGCTGGCTTCGCCCAAATAGCGCACGACACCTTGAAAACCCGCGGAGATAAGCGCGCTCGAAGAACAAGCTACCTATCAGGAGTCGAGCGAGACGCGCTTCATCCTGGGCCTGACTCTTACGCCTGTCGACGACAGGTAGTAGCTGCCCCGCAGCTCATTCGCTGCAGGTGCGACCGTCATCGCTGTGACTGCCATCGTCAGGCTTGTGATGCAGTCGGTTACAGAAAGTTGGCTGCGCGTCGAACTACTCCTTTGTGCAAGCGCTCGCGAAAGTACGCGAGCAAGGGATGAGCACCTTTTGTGTCGAGGCGCACAGCTCTTACTGATTCGCGAGAACGTTCAGGCTTCTTCGCGCTTCTTCGCGCGAAATGTTCTACCTAAGCCTTTGCACAGGACAGACGATGAACGCGCATAACAACTCCGCCCGCGACTACTGGGATAGGCACGCAAGAAATTACCAACGCTCGATGGCGCTGCTAGGCCGACCGATCCCAAAGATGGTCGAGCTCGCGGGTGAGGCGGTGCGAGGCTCGACGCGCATCCTAGAGGTCGCAGCAGAACGCTCACGACCACAGAGATGGGGCAGGCCGTTGGGAGTGTGGCGCGATTCTCGATGTTGTGCGCGTGCTGCAAGTGAGCCCACCCCAGGAGCTCGCGAGCGCAAAACAGCGGATCGTGAGAATGGTCGAAATGTTGACCAAGATGTGCAGGTAGGCGATGGGGACCGGGATGGTGGCTCCGGAGTGTGAGTCAGCTGCCTATCGCTCGTAGCAACCTAGGTCAGGTCCGTTTGAGCTTATGCGGGGCTTGCGCGCCTGATCGAGACTGCCTGCGTAGCTGGCGTTGCCAATGTCGAGGGCCGGCGATTCAGCCATCAAGCCATATCCGGGGGCGCCTCCTGCCATTGGATTGATGAAGCGCGGATCGCTCGTGATCATGTTGCTGAACGTCGACGAGCTACCCTCCGTGGCGGCAAGCTCCGTGATGCTGTTGGTTACCGTGCAGTTCATGAACGTTTGATAGAGATTGGACTTGTCGGGCATTCCAGGGCCGGTTGACGACGGCTCGACGGTGTTGCCCCACACGATGTTACTGTCGACGATGAAGTCGGGCGCGCACGCTACGATGCCGATGAAGTTCTGATTGACGAAATTGCCGGTAATCGTGTTGAAGGCGATCACCGTGCTCGTGCCCATCGCGCCGCTGGAACGGATGGCGCCGTCATAGTTGGAGGTGCTGCTGTTGCCCACGATCAAATTGTTGGCAATGCGCATCGGGTTGGGGGAGAACGTGCCGATGCCGCCCCGCAGGTTGCCCGAAATCACCGAGCGTTCAATCACGGCTTGGCCATTACTAAGCTGCACGCCGTAGTCCCCGTTGTTGTCGACGAGCGAATCGAAGAGCGAGAATGTGCAAGCGACTGCGCTAACACCCCTTGCGCTGTTGTTCAGAAGCGAGACCCGCTGAAGCGTAAGGGTGCTGCTGTCGCAGGTGATGCCCGTGCCGGGTGCCGCTGAGCCACCGTCCGAAGCGCCCCGGACAGTAAGGCCTTCGATGGTTACATTCGCCCCCCCTTTTACCGTGATCCCCGGGCCCTGCGAACCACCCAACAAGTTAAGTATAACCCCGTCGCCTATCACGCGAATGGCTGGGCCGGCTCCAAACTCGAATTGCTGTTGGGTATAGGTACCCTTGGTAATTACCAGCACCGGACGTGCAGCCGACAAAAGCGCAAACGCCGTGGGGAAAAACCCGCAGGGGTTATTCTGCGTGCCGCAGTCCATCTCGGAGCCGCTGCTACCTGGAGTCAGATACACGACGCGGCTTGTGACGCCGCACTCGCCGGTCGCCTCGCATACGCCGCTTGGGCACTCCGGATTCGTCGCGCACCCGCGGCAACTCCCAGCGCTGTCGCAAAAAGGGCGCTTAGCATCGGCGCATTCCGTATCCACTGTGCACTCGACGCATTTGCCTAAGCTGCAGATGTTGCGGCCCGTTTCGCAATCTGCGTTCGTGGTGCACGACATGGGAAGCGACGCGTCCACGCCGGCATCGACGTCCGTTTGTGAGGCCCCGTCGACGTTGCCGCCATCGGAAGCGATGCCAGATGCCCCGCCATCCTCATCACCTCCGGGAAAGCCGCCCTTGGGTGGCTTGATGTCGGTTGCGTTCTTTTCAGATCGGCCGAGCTCCCCAGGCTCACGATAGGCGTCCACGCACTGCCCGTCATGACACGTGTCGTCCCGCGAGGGGCAGTCCACGGAGCGGCAGGCCTCTTCGATCACCAAGCGTGCGTAGCGGGTTTGCCCGCGGATATAGCCGCTCAACAGCCGAGCCGTTGCAAGCACGGTCCCACCGTCGAGCGCGATGGCTTCGACCCTGAATATGCGGTCGGCATTGCCCCCAGCGGGCGCGAGCGCCAGCTTGACCGGCCATTTGATCTTACCCGTGAGCGTTTCGTCGAGCTTGTCTACGGTAGACTTGTCGTCTTTGCCATCGCGGCCCTGCACGCGAATACGCAGACGATCGATGTCATCTCGCAGAGCGTCTTCGGCGTCGACGAACACGATCACCTGCGTGGGAGATTGGTTACACGCGGCTATCAGTACACAGGTTGCTACCAGCCCGCTGACCAAAGTGCTCTGCTTGACTCTCCTCATGGCGACACGCGCAACGTTTGGATCCTGCCGCCCACGTCTCCCTTTTGAAGGTCGTTGCTGCTCGAATCTCGCGTCGAGAGCAGCACGCTTGTCACCACTACGCCTGCGACACCCACCCCAAGGGCAGACCAAAACCACCACTTTGACGCCACTCCTGAGCGCTGAGGCTTATCGACCGGTCCGGAGTGGGTGGCCGCCGCTGGGGCCGCGAGCGTGCCAGGTTCGCTTGCGAGCTCGGGCTGCGCGTCCGGGATGGGCGCAGGTGTGCCTGCGCCCTGCGACGCCTTCTTCAGCA
>JBBSJC010000621.1:0-4642 GCA_038257655.1 Polyangiales bacterium
CGCTCATCGTCTGTGAGTTCGATCCGAATCGGGGTTTGCATCGCCATGCCCGCATACGATCACAACGCTCGAGCCTGGCAACTTTTGACAAAACCGCCCATCCCGCCCGACATCGACTGATCACCTACTTCTGGGGAGCTGCTCTAAGGCCTCGGAGGCCTAACCGTGCGCTGGTTACTCATCGCCCTGCTCGCATCGCTCGAGCGCGCGTTCGCATGCGGCGTGCCGTGCGTAACACCCGCAACGTGCCTTTCACATCATGGTCTGCATACGCATGGCCAGGCCGAGATCGCCGGTAATCTTCAGGCGTCCGGTCATGAACGCCTGTGCGCCATCGAGCTGCTTGTTCAAAAGTGCGCGGTAGTCGTCGCTGTCCATGGCAATGGTCGCGCTGGCGTTACCGGGATCACCCAGCTTGACCTCACAGCCGCGGCCTTGGAAGTACAGACAGTAAGCCCCGGCCTCGCGGCCCGACATCACAAACAGTAAGGTTTTTCCCGCATTCTCTTGCAGCTTGTCGGGCACCTTGTTCAAGGCTTCCGGCATGTGCGAGAGGAACACGTCTTTAATCGCCACGTCCTCGGGTAATCCTGCGGCCGCCGCCCCTCCTGCTCCTGGGGCGCTACTTGTAGGGGAAGCTTCGAAGCGCGCTTTGATGTTGTCGAAGCATACGCTGTACAAGCCTTCGACCGAGGCCAGCGCCGCATCGACATCGGCGCCGACCGGCACGAAGGTGCTCGACCAATCGAGGCGCGACTTGCCCTCGCCAAGGTCAACCACCTTGACTGTCGCCCGGTAGCTCGAGACGGGCAGCGGATTGCCGGCACCAATCGTGTAGCTGAGCGTGCGCGCGCTGGGGTCGAGTGCTTCTAGCGTCTCCTTCAGCGGCGGCGCTTCGCCAGCGTAGACCAAGCGATAGGCGCCCACGCCCTCTCCTATCAGCTCGCTCTTCGACACGCCGGGCACCCAACTCGTATTACCGAAATCGCTCACCAAGCTCCATACGTCGGCGGCCGATGCCTTTATTTCGCCTGAAAGACGTGGATCGTTGGCCTCGGGCGGCAGACGATAGGTGTGTACGGTCTGCGCTGGCGCGTTCTTCGGTGCAGACTCCGCACGCACATGCCGCATGACGTCTTCTTGCGTGGGCAAGCGGCGCAGGGAAATGCCGCCATCGACCAAGATCGTTTGACCGGTGATGTAGCGCGCCTGATCGCTGACGAGGAACGTGACCGTGTTTGCGACTTCCTCGATCTCCGCCAGGTAACCAAGCGGCGTTTCATCGCAAAATGCAGCGCGCACGGCGGGCACCGACATCAGCTGAGCCGTCATCGGTGTCTCGATAATCGACGGGCTTACGGTGTTGACGCGCACGTTGTTTCTGCCGTACTCGGCCGCGGCGATGCGCACCACGTGATTGATGCCTGCCTTGGCCCCGGCGTAGGCTGCGTACATCTCCGGCACCAACGTGGCCGTGACCGAGCTGATGTTGATGATCGAGCCGCCGCCGCTCTTCTCCATGGCGTTGGCCATGTGGCGAAGAAAGTACACAGCGCCGGTGAACTGCACGGCCAGCATTGGCTCAAGCTTGTCCGGGCCGAGGTCGCGCAGCGCCACCTGCTCTTCGAAGCCGGCCGAATTGACGGCGATATCGATGCGCCCGAATCTCGCGAGCGTGGCCTGGGCTAGGTTCTCGACGCTTTCGCTCTGGGTGATGTCACATTGGACCGCCAGCGCCTCGAGCGGGCCCGCAAGCTGCTGGAGCATGCTGAGCCTGCGCGCGGCCACCACCACCTGCGCTCCTTCTTTGCGAAACCGCTGGGCGAGCGCCTCCCCGAAGCCGCTGGAAGCTCCAGCGATCACCGCGACTTTTCCCTCGAGAGCACCCATGGGCCCACCTTCTTCTACGCTATTTTAACGTGTTAAAACTTTAACGCGTTAAAAACCATGTGCATCCTAGCGTCAAGCTCATAAGCTCGCGTAACGTTTGTGACGCTGCTCGAGACCAACAAAAATGCCCGTCGAACCCGTATTTTGGCGGCGGCGCGCACGCTGCTCGAGCAGCACGGCTACAGAGGCGTCACGATGCGCGCCCTAGCTGACGCGAGCCAAGTCAGCGTGCCCACGCTCTACAATCTGTTTGGCGGCAGAGAGCCGCTGTTGCTCGCCGCGGTCGAAGAGCGCTTTGCCGACGTACTTTCGCCAGCGAGCGACGTCAGCGCCAAACCTTCGGTCGAGAGCGTGCTTGCATTATTCGAGCTCATGAATACTCAGCTTGCGGAAGCGCCGCGTTACTCGCGCACGATGATCCAAGTCTTCATGGGAGCAGCTGGCACGCGCTCCACCAGCATGCGCATGGCGCGCGCGATGGGAGAACGCCTCGCCCTCTTGCTGCTGCAGCTAAAACAGCACGGTCTGCTAGCAGACTGGATCGACCCCATAGCGCTCGCTCAACGGCTGGGCAGTCACTACCTCGCCAGCGTGATCGCTTGGGCTACGACGAGTACGGCGCGTCAGAGCACGGACAGCTTGCGCGCAACGACAGAATACGAGCTGTGTCTAGCCCTGCTCGGTGTCGTCACGCGCAAGCGGGATCGGGCGTCTCTTCAGGCGCGGATGCTCGCCACACAACCGAGCGTGGTGCGCGCTGCGCTCGAGTCGACTACGCGCGACGCTCGCCCGCGCGAAGCCCGCCCGCCCAAAACGCGCGCACGCTGATCAGCCCTCGGCGATATGCTTACGCTGTTTGCGTTCGAGCTGACGCCGGCGCTTTTCTTTGGTGCGCTCGGAGGGTGCACGCCCCTTCTGGGCGCGTTGCTCCGCGTGGTGCTCCCAACCTGCACCAGCGCTGGCCCCGAGCTCGAACACGGCGACTTCGCGACGTCCGCGCTCGCCAAGCCGGAGTGGGATCACCGCCGCGCCGATGCCAGCGCCCACGTAGACGGCGCCTTTGGCCTGATCGCGCCGACGACAACCGTAAAGGCCGTGCACATAACGATGGCCGACGATCCGGCCGAGCAGAATCTCGTGCATGCTCGCGAGCGTGACTTGGCCCGCGTGCGTATGCCCGGAAAACACCAGGGGAACACCATGCTCCCAGAGCCGGTCGGCCTCTTCGGCAATATGCGACAGACCGATGGTAGGCAGGTCATGACGCAGCCCCTTGACTGCCTTCTCGAGGTCGGCGTGACCCGTGTACGCGTCATCGAGACCCACCACCTGCAGCTGCTGATTGCGCAGGGTGATCGTGGTGTTCGCGTTGTCGAGCACCTCGGCGCCCGCACGCCGTAGGGCTCGTCTGACAGCGTCTGCACCGGACCAGTGATCGTGATTGCCCAGCACGCAGATGACCGGCTTGGTAAGGCTGCGAATGCCCTGCTCTAGCTGGTCGAGGTACGCCTGACTGTGGCAGACGAAGTCTCCGGTGATCACGACCAAGTCTGGGTCCTGAGCATTGGCAAGGTCGATGGCAGCCTGCTGCACGGCCATGGCCGTCACGCGCCCAAAGTGCTGGTCAGTAAGGTGCGCGATGCGCAGGTGGTTCAACTTATCTTCGTGATCGACGTGGCCCGCGAAACGGCGAAGCTCGATTCGCTCTGCTCCCGTGACCCGGGCCGGCGGCAGCTGAGAAAAACGTGGCCGCTCGGGCTTGTCACTTACGCGCATGCACCATGTTAACGCGCTCAGCCGGAAGGGGAAGCCCTGTCACTCAGCTCAAATTACGCTGGGTCGCACCTCGCGGTACCACGGAGTAGCATGCCCTGCGTGTAGCTTGGGCTATAGTCGCCGCCATATGCTGAAGGTATTTGTGCCGAAAGAGCGCCGCCCCGGGGAAACCCGCGTCGCGGCCACGCCTGAGACCATCAAGAAGCTGGTCAAAGAAAACATCGAAGTGATTGTCGAGGCAGGCGCTGGCGAGGCCGCTTCGTTCCTCGATGCAGCTTACGAAGCAGCCGGAGCCAAGATGACGCGGGACCTGGCGAACGCCTGGTCGACCGCAGACATCGTGCTCAAAATCTCAGAACCAGCCCAAAATGACGACCTCGGCAGGCACGAGGCTGACGCACTCAAGCCAGGCGCCGTCATCGCTGGAATGATGTCGCCCCATCGCAACCCGGACATGGTCAAGCGCCTTGTCCAAAACAAGATCAGCGCGTTCGCCATGGAGCTTGTGCCGCGTATCACGCGTGCGCAGAGCATGGACGTGCTGTCTTCCCAGGCGAACATCGCGGGTTACAAAGCCGTACTGCTCGGGGCAGTCAACCTTCCCAGATACTTTCCGCTCTTGATGACGGCAGCTGGCACAATTCAGCCAGCGCGCGTCGTGATCATGGGCGCCGGCGTCGCCGGGCTGCAGGCGATTGCAACCGCCAAGCGTCTAGGCGCGGTGGTCGAGGTCAGTGACATTCGCCCGGCAGTCAAAGAGCAGGTGCAATCCTTGGGCGCGAAATTCATCGAGCTGCCCAACCTCGAGAGCGGCGAAGGCCAAGGTGGTTACGCCAAGGAGATGACACCCGAGTTCCTGCAGAAACAGCAGGAGATCGTGAAGTCACGCGTGGTGGTGGCGGACATCGTGATCACGACCGCGCTCATTCCCGGGCGCCCGGCGCCGAGGCTCGTGACAGCCGACATGGTGCAGGGC
>JBBSJC010000622.1:0-4640 GCA_038257655.1 Polyangiales bacterium
CCTGCCGGCGTCGAGCCGATCATCACCGCGCTCGGGCATGCAGCCTGGGATGTGCGCAAGCTAGCCGCGGAGCTCGTCGGTGAGTTAGGGAGCATGCGCGCAGTGCCAGCGCTCAAGACGCAACTTGCGATCGAAACAGATGACCTGGCGCGGGATACCATCGACTCGGTGTTGCGAGATCTAGGGGAGGGCGCGTAAGTGCCGTTGCTCTTCGATAGCGGTCCGAAGATCAAGCCGGAGGAGTTCCGGTTGCTGCGCGATCTCGTTAACGAGTTCTGCGGCATCCGCTTTCCTGACGACATGACTTTCGTGCTCGAGCGCAAGCTGAAGGAGCGTCTGCAGCACCTCGATATCGCGGATTTCGCCGAGTACTACCACTACCTGCGTTACCACCCCGATGCGCGCGGCGAGATCGAACGCGCCGTCGATGTGCTGACGACGAACGAGACCTACCTCTTTCGCGAGGAGTACCAACTGCGCGCGTTTCAGCGCGAGGTATTGCCGCTGCTTTACGAGCGCGGACACAAACAACGCAGGCTTTCGATTTGGAGCGCAGGCTGCTCGACCGGCGAAGAGGTCTACACGCTTGCGATCTTGATCCGCGAATCGCGCATGTTTGAAGGCTGGGATGTGCGCGTGATCGGCAACGACATCTCGCGACGCGTGCTGCAGGTCGCACGCCGCGCAAGCTACGGTCCGTCGAGCTTTCGCAGTATGCCCGAGCAATACGCCGAATACTTTATCGAGACCTCGGAGGGCCGCACCGTGCGCCCCGATATCCGCGCGATGTGCAACTTCGCCCATCTCAACCTACTCGATGCGGGTCGCTACAGCGTTATCGGCATGGTGGAAGCCATTTTTTGCCGTAACGTGCTGATCTATTTCGACACTGGCTCGCGCCGTAAGGTGATCGAGGGGTTTTACGAGCGTTTGCAACCGGAGGGCTTCTTGTTCTTGGGCCACAGCGAGTCACTGCTCAACGTTTCGACGGCCTTTGAGCTTGTGCACCTCTCGTCGGATCTCGTGTACCGGAAGCCAGCGGCACCAGGCAGACTGCCTGGAGCCCAGGGAGAGACTCGATGAGCGATAAGCTGCGCGTGATGGTCGTAGACGACTCGGCCTTCAATCGCCGCACGATTGGGGATTTGCTCACCAACATCGACGGCGTCGAAGTGGTCGGTAAAGCGGCGGATGGCGATGAAGCGTTGAAGCTCGCTGCATCACTTACGCCCGATTTGATCACACTCGATCTCGAGATGCCGCGCATGGACGGCTTCACGTTTTTGCGGCTGTTGATGGCGCGTCAGCCGACGCCGGTGATCGTCGTTAGCGGCAATTCGGCGCGCGAGAATGTGTTTCGTGCGCTCGAGCTCGGCGCCATCGACTTCATCGCCAAGCCGACGCGCACGATCGCAAGTGATCTGTCTGCGATCGAGAGCGAGCTTGCCGAAAAGGTGTCGATGGTGCGTCAGCTGACGCCCGCGGGACGCGACCCCAAGCGGCGCATGTTGCGGCCGATGACCTCAGGGCCGTTTTCGCCCCCGGCGCCAGCTGAGCGTGTCGTACCGCACGCGCCACCTGAGCGTGAAAACATGGTCAATAAGCTGGTCGTGATCGGCGCCTCGACGGGGGGGCCGAGCGCGCTCGTCGAAGTCTTCTCGCACTTCAAGCCCAATGCCTCGTCGGCAGTCGTGGTCGCCCAGCACATGCCCGAGCGGTTCACCAAGACCTTTGCCGAGCGCCTGCACAAGCTTGGTGGGTTGCGCGTCAGCGAGGCGCGCGAGTTTGAGCCGCTGACGCCAGGCCGCGCCGTGCTCTGCCCCGGTGGAAAGTGCCTCGAGATCGTGACCTTTGGCAACGGACTTGCGGCGAGTGTCGTCGATCCCGCGCCGGGCGACCGGTTCATCCCGTCTGTAGACCGTCTATTCAAGAGCGCAGCGGAGGTCGCAGGAGAGCGTGTGGTCGGCGTCGTGCTTACCGGCATGGGCGACGATGGGGCGCGCGGTGTGGTGGCAATCAAGGCCCACGGCGGCACGGTCTACGCCGAAGCCCCTGAAACAGCGGTTATTTACGGTATGCCTGGCGCGGCGATGCGCACCGGTGAGGTCGACAAGAGTATGCCCCTCGGCGCTCTCGGAAGTCATCTTGCAGAACTGATTGTGTGACGGCGCATGGCCGTGTGAACATGTCAAAGAGCCCGAAGACAATGGAAGACGACAGCCATACCACGCGCCCGCCGGCCATCACGGACGTGACGCGCGAGCGCGAGACCTTCGTGCGCACGTTTTTGCGCAAGGGTGTCGAGTTCACCGAGGAGCTGCTGCAAGAGAACGATGAGCTGCGCAGGCGCATCAACGTGCTCGAAGCGGACGGTGCAGCCTTACGCGCCCAGGTCAAGAGCGACGACGCAATCCGCGATTTCTTGCGCCACATCGAACGGCTCGAGCTCGAAAAGCGCAGTCTGCTCGAGAAATCGAGCCAGCTTGAGCAAGCATCGCGACGTCACGAGGGACGCTATGCCGCGATCGAACAAGAGCTGAACGACCTTGCCAACCTTTACGTGGCGAGCTTTCAGCTGCACTCGACACTCAAGCCTACGCACGTGCTTCAGCACGTGAAAGAGCTGCTCGCTCAGCTGGTCGGCGCAGAGCGCTTTGCCGTCTACGTGCTCAATGATCAAGGCACGCAGGCTATCCCGGTCGGCTCCGAGGGTATCGTCGAGAGCGAGCTTGTGCCGATTCACGTGGGCGAGGGTGCGATCGGCAGCGTCTGTTCCACCGGCGTGTCTGCCGTGCGTCAAGGCGATCCCTTGGGCGAAGGCTCGCTCCAGCAACCGCTCGCCGTGTTGCCTATGTTAGTCGACGGTCAGACCGTCGGTGTGATCGCGATCGTGCAGCTGCTCGAGCAGAAGCACGCGTGGGTGCAGGTCGATCAGGAGCTGTTTCACTTGCTTGGCTCGCACGCGGCAACAGCGCTGCTCGCAGCGCATCTATATCAAAAAGAATCTGACCTACTCAGCGCTCTCGCCGGTCTCGGCGAGAGTTTGAAGTGAGATCGACATGGCTCAGTATCGATGTCTAGTGGTCGAAGACTCGCCGATGATGCGGCAGTTATTAGTCTTCGCACTCCAGCGCGTGCGTGAAGTGGAAGTGATCGAAGCCGATGACGGCGTGGACGGCTTGCGTAAGCTTGCAGGAGCCAAGTTCGACCTGATTATCACGGACATCAACATGCCGATCATGGACGGGCTGAAGTTGGTGAAACGCATCCGCACTGATGAGAATCACAAGGATGTGCCGATCATCATCATCACCACTGAGGGCTCGCAGGAAGATCGGACGCGCGCCTTGGCCCTGGGCGCGAATGCGTACATCACCAAGCCCATTCAGGCGCCCCAGGTGATTCAGAAGGTCAAAGAGCTGCTGAAGCTCGAGTAAGGTTCCGGGCGCTAAGACTCGCGAGCCACACCTTCCCGGCGGTAGCGCAGCGACCGAGTCCTTCACCCCGCGCGTATGTGCACGGCTGCTAGACTCCGTCGATGGCTCGCGTACGCGTCAAAATTTGCGGGATCACCTCGGTCGCAGACGCCGAAATGTGCGTCGCAGCGGGCGCCGATGCGATCGGTCTCAACTTCTGGTCGGGCTCGGTGCGCGCCTGCGATGAAACTACCGCTAGGGCGATCGCCCTAGCCATCGGAGACCGCGCCTTACTTGTGGGCGTATTCGTCGATGCCAGCCAGAGCGAGCTTACGCGCGTGAAGGACGCGGTCGGCCTCGGCTGTCTGCAGCTTCATGGCGACGAGCCGCCGGCGCTTGTTGAACAGTTTTTGCCCCACGCCTACAAGGCGCTGCGCGTGCGCGGTGACTCGGCCGTGGAGCTTGCACGCAGCTTTCCAGGCGAGCACATCCTGCTCGATGCTTACGTCGCGGGCTTTCCCGGCGGCACCGGCGCCACCTTCGACTGGCGCGTCGCCAAGGCGGTGGGCGCCCAACGTAAGCTCACCTTGGCCGGCGGCCTGACGGTCGACAACGTGGCCGACGCGGTGCGTGATGTGTCGCCCTACTGCGTCGACACGGCAAGTGGCGTCGAGTCCTCGCCCGGCATCAAGAGTCGATCGCTGGTCGAGAGCTTTATCGAACGCGCCCATGCCGCGAGCAGTCGTTGAGCCCCAAAAGTGAGCTGCAGGCTTGAGCTCAGGGGCGTGAGCTAATGGGCTTGAGCTGAGCGGCTAAACGCGCGCAGGTGTCAGAGCGTGTGCTCTGTTTGATTCGACCGCAAGCCAGGCGCGGGTGCCTTGTCGACGACGATCGGCATCGGCCGTCGCGGCTCGAAGAGCTTGGCAAAGAAGCGGCTGACGGCTTCCATGAACGTGTAGATCACCGGCACGACGATCAACGTCAAGACGGTTGACGTGATCAAACCTCCGATCACCGCCACACCCATCGGGGCGCGTGTTTCGCCGCCGTCACCGTGGCCTATGGCGACCGGCATCATGCCGAAGATCATCGCAGCGGTGGACTGGGTCACTACCCACCACGTGGAAGGCACCCCTGCGGTGGCGAACCTGGGATTCCAGAGCGGGTCCAGCCCGGCACTGGACGCAGCGGTGAAGCGGTCGGTCGCCACCGGGATCGTGTACG
>JBBSJC010000623.1:0-4636 GCA_038257655.1 Polyangiales bacterium
GCAGCGATGGGGATGATGATCCAGATGATTAGGATTTGGAGGAGGCGGTTCATCCCACTGCCTCCAAGCTGCCGAGCTGATCCCCGAACTGCGTCCAGCCCGGACGAATGGCGCGCGCGAAAAGCTCGTAGCGCTTGGCGTGCGGATACATGCGCTCGATCAAACGGTAAGACGCGGAAGGCTTTGCGCTGTGCGGACCAATCGGCGCCGCCAGGATCGAACGCTCGTTGCGCACTGCGGGCAAGGCAGACCCACGTGTCGCAATCAGGCAGACCTCGTGCGAGCCGCGCACGTAATGGCCCATTCCAAAGGCGCTCAAGCCGTTCTTGGTAGTCTTATGCCAGACCAGCTCCGACTTGACCGTGTAGCCCCATGCTGCGCAGACCTTGAGCGCTTCGGACTGCATCGATGCGACGCGCCACAAGAACAAGACGGAGTTGCGATCGCCTTCGGTGGGAATGGGCATCGCGCAAAGCTCCGCGACGCTCATGCACTTGTAGTTTTTGCTCGCGCCTCGGCTGCGGCCCGGAAGGGAGTCGCGGAAAAGCCAGGGGCAGTCGGCCAGAAGACAGGAGATCACGACTTCACCAACCTGATCCGCGCCTTACCCTCGCGCGGTAAGGACACCCCGCACCACGGGCAGTTCGTCACAGGCAGCACCACGCCGCCGACCAGTAGATACCAAGACCAGGCGCCCACGAACGAGCGCACGCGTAGATGACTCGCCGCTGGACAGCAGGAGTGCGGCTCGGGCTTTAGGAGCAAATTGGCGCGGCCTGAGGTTGTGCGGGTCACGGCATCCCCCAACGCAGCTCATCCCTCAGCGCAAGAACCTGCCTTACTCTCCACGTGTCACCACCTCGGCAGTGCCCGGCCCTGTACCAGCTAAGCCCGCCAGCGACCGATCCGCATATCTCGAGCCCCTTGCGCAACTCACGCGCACCAAGCGTCAACGCGAGCCGATCACACGCCCAATCATTCGCCATCATCCCGCAAGCACGGTCGTAGGCGCTGGCAAGCTTTCCGTTGAGCTGCATGATCGAGCGCGCGCCGACAGTGGACACGCGCGACCGATCGAAGGCCGCCTCGTGCCACGCAAGGGCGAGGAGTAGCGACGCGTCGACCCGGTATAGCCGCGCTACATCATCGATGCTCTGCGCGAGAAACTCAGCGCGAGCGTGCGCCCCTTCCGTACGCAGCTGACGCGCGTAGACAGGGCCGCTTGGCGCGATGCGCAGGACGCTCAGGGCGAGGATGCATGCGACTAGGTGGCTCATTCCGACACCTTCGCGACGATGGCAATCGCGAGGATCGCGAACAGGTAGGCGGTAATGCGAACAGTAAGATCAGTCATTGGCAACCTTGCCTTTCGCCGCTTCGCTCAGCATGCGGGAGATCTTGACCATCCATGGCTCCGACGTCTGGAGATCGAACGGCGGGACTATGCTCAGCATGGAAAGCATCCCCTCGAACGCATCCGCGTCGTAGTCCAGCGTGTGGTAGACGCTGGTGCCCGTCGGCAAGTGCGTCAGGTGGTAGAAGCCGGCATCCGTGTCGTGCGTGGCCGCGAACTGCCCTAGCGACTGCAGGAGCTTGGCGCGCTGGAGTCCATTGCGCGTGACGATAAGGACGTCAGCCACGGGACACCGCCAGCCCGGATACGATTCTTACGATCTCGTTCCAGTCTTTCGCGCGATGCCCTCGCGTCTCCCCCCGGTTGTAGGGAGCGTCGAGTAAGATTGCGACTCCGTTACGGTGCGCGCTCTGCCACGCGTTAGCGGTCTCGAGATTATCTTCGATCAGCACGTCGCCGTGCACGAGCGGCTTGTCTGCGCAGAAGACGATCTCCTTTTTCTTGAAGCCCCGGTTCAGCAGCCACTGAGCGCGCTCATGCATCCAATGCGGACCGATATGCGGGCTGGTCAGGCAGCGGACTTGTGCGCCGAACGTCTCGAGTGTCCGTAGTTCGGCCAATCCAACGTGTGCTCCTGGAACCCAGCGCAGCGAGCGCACGAAACCGGGCCGCTTGTCGATCGTGCGCCAGACGAGCTCGTCCTCAGCTTCGCTCGCGATGCACTTTGCGAAGTCGAAGTGGGTGACATGGGCCCATTCGTGAGCGCGGCCCGTTACCTCCGTCAGGATGCTCAGGTAGGCATCGCAGAAGTTCGCGAGCACGCCGTCGCAGTCGACCCAGATCTTCATGGCACCCCCCAAAACGCCACCGCGTATGTGATCGCCGCCAGCAAGGAAAGCCACCATAAGATCGCGCGGACAGGCTCGTCCTGTTCCGTGTCACGGTCGTGTTGTTGGTGCATTTTGAATCCCCCGAACAGTAAGAAGTGGCTAGTAAGACGAACGCCCCTGACGGCAACTTGCTGAAGGTATGTGGGGGTCAACAGCAACAGCGGGGGCTGCTGCGACCGCCAGGGGCGATCGAAAGCGGATGTAGAGGCCGGTGAGTAACAGCAGGGCTAGGGCGTCGGGGGCGGTCATTTGCAACCTTCCAACTTAGTCCGCAGGTATTCCGCGAGCGCTTCCAACTCACTCTGCGTGAGCGCGTCAACTGCCTTGCGCGCCCTATCGAGCTTGGTTGGCACTGGCTGGCCGAGCTTCGTCCTTACGAGCTCGTCGACGGCCTTGCGCTCGGGCACCTTGCGGATCTCCTGCGCGATCTCGGCGATGACTGCCGCAGCATCGGGGGTGGGCTGCGCTGGCCCAAGCTTCGCTGCAAGCGTCTGGCTGATGCGGCCTTCGCGGTAGGCGTCTTTGACGGCATCGGGGGCGCGGTTGATGGCGCGGAGTTGCTTTTCGGCCCTATCGGAAAACGAGGGGCATTCATTGCCCTTTGTTTTACCTTCAATGATTTCGCGACTAACCTTATGTCCACGCCCAGGCCCTGGCTTAGGCGGCATCGCCTGCGGCACGGTCTCAAGCTGCAACGTCCGCTCGATCTCATCCGGCGAGCGGCCTTCCTTCGCCATGCCGGCGACCAGGAAGGGCCGCAGCTTCTCCCACGGCGTGCCCAGCCCGTAAGGGCGCTTCGTGGCGCAGAAGTCTTCGATGGTGGTGAAGAACGAGCCGTCGGGGCGGTTCATCAGCGTCCACGCCCGATGCTGCTTGATGAACTCGATGCGCGACACAAGGTCGCTGTCCTGCTTGCCGAGTTGCTGAACGTCCGAGAGCAATAAGACGCGAAGCCAGTCCGCCCACTCGCGGGTCCCAATGGGAGCCCCAGGGCGGCCCTCGGAAATCGGAGGGGTGTAAGGCTTCCCGGTAGTCATGCCGGTGCCCTGGGTCCTTCGGGCTTGCGCATGAAGTTGCTCAGCACGCGAACCTGCTGGTTCAGTGGCATGGCCGCGAATGCAGGCGACGAGCGCTGCGACTCATCCAGCATGCGGGCAAGCTCAGGGTCTAGCGATACCGCGTTGTGGTTGTATCCGACCTCGGTATGGTCGGCATGATCAGGCTTGAACGTGGAATGTGGACGAGCCGCCCCGATGCCTCCCTGCGCTCCCTTCTGGTCGAACGAGTCTGACTGTTCCTCAAGTAGGCGATCCAAATAGGCGCGTGACTTGGCATCGTCCGGAACGTAGACGCGCGCCTCCTGCTCTTCCCAGGTCAGCCCGCATTCGCTGTTGACGCGAGTGACGCGCGCGATCACCTGGTCGAGAAAGCCGAAGGTGCGTGCATCGCCGAGGTAGACCAGGTGCGTCGCTGACTTGACGTCTAGGCCTTCGTAAGCCTTCTTGACGGTCACGAGCACGTTGGCGCGTCCGAGTCTGAACTCGTGGATCGCCCGGTCTGCATCCGGGCCTTCGTCAGACACAGCCAGCGCAGTGTGTGCCTCAGGGAATGTGCGGGTGATAAGCCCAGCGAGACGCTTCGCGGCTGTCTGGGTATGTGCAACCACGATGGCCTTTGATGTGTACTTTTCGCGTCGATACCGAGACCAGTCGCTCAGCGCATCGGTCACGATGTAGTCGACGAAATCATGCGTGAGCAGCGCCGTTTTGAGCGTGCGCGCCTGCTCCTTCTTCGGCGCGGTAGAGAGTGTATGGCATCGCTCCTTGCCGCGATGCTCGTAGAATGATTCGCCGTCGTACCGCTTCACCGAGATGGAGAGGATGGCGCGCTCGCCCAGCGCCTTCAGGCGCGAATACTCGATGTGTTTGAAGGCCACGCCATCGGCGTAAGAGACGAACGGGATGGGCTCACCGTCACCACGCGAAAGCGTTCCGCTCATCATCAACACGCACTTGGACGCGCTTACGAGCGGTTCAATCGACTTTGTCCAAGCGCGTTCGTCGGACAGGTGATGCGGCTCGTCAAGGATGAGTAAGGTTTGCTTCTTCTTTGCGCGCCTCAGCAGCTTCTCTGGATTCGCTACGGCGTACTGGTACGTGTAGACACGTCCACACGGACGCGACATTCCAGGAAGCATCTTCCCACTCTTACTCGAGTCGCTGCCTAAGTAGCGGTGGAGCCCACGATCGGGCGCGTGGAAGCTGTCGCGCATTTGCCGCGATAGTGAGTTGTTGGGAACAACCACGATGACCTGTTCGATGAACTCGGCATCAAACAAGACGTCAGAGAACAAAGCAGCCATTAGCGTCTTGCCCTTCGGTGTCGCCGTGAA
>JBBSJC010000624.1:0-4632 GCA_038257655.1 Polyangiales bacterium
ACCGTCAAGGGTGGCACTTACTATCCTGTCACCGTCAAAAAGCATCTGCGCGCCCAAGAGATCGCGCGAGAAAATCGCTTGCCGTGCGTGTATCTGGTCGATTCCGGCGGCGCGAATCTGCCCAATCAAGACGAGGTGTTTCCAGACAAGGAGCACTTCGGTCGCATATTCTACAACCAGGCGAATCTGAGCGCGGCGGGCATTCCGCAGATCGCAGTCGTGATGGGCTCGTGCACGGCCGGTGGTGCTTATGTGCCGGCGATGGCCGATGAGAGCGTCATCGTAAAGAATCAGGGCACGATCTTTCTCGCCGGCCCGCCGCTTGTGAAAGCGGCCACGGGCGAGGTGGTCAGCGCCGAGGATTTGGGTGGCGCCGATGTGCATTCGCGAACGAGCGGCGTCACCGACCACTATGCGTTGAACGATGAGCATGCGCTGTCGATCGCCCGGCGCATCGTTGGCAATCTCAATACGGTCAAGCGCATTGACCTTGATCTGAAGGCGCCGCGTGCGCCGCACTACGACCCGTCCGAGCTGCTCGGGGTCGTGCCAAAGGACACGCGCACACCTTACGATGTTCGCGAAGTGATAGCGCGTGTGGTCGACGGCAGCGACTTCGATGAGTTCAAGCGCTTGTACGGCACGACGCTCGTGACCGGTTTTGCGCATCTGCATGGGATGCCGGTGGGCATCGTCGCCAACAATGGCGTGCTGTTCAGCGAGTCTGCGCTCAAGGGCGCGCATTTCGTCGAGCTGTGCGCCCAGCGCCGGATTCCGCTGATATTTTTGCAGAACATCACCGGTTTCATGGTCGGGCAGAAGTATGAGTCCGGTGGCATCGCCAAGGATGGCGCCAAGATGGTAACCGCGGTCGCCTGCGCGCGGGTGCCAAAGCTTACGGTGATCATCGGCGGCTCGTTCGGCGCCGGTAACTACGGCATGTGTGGTCGTGCCTACAGCCCGCGTATGTTGTTCATGTGGCCCAACGCGCGCATCAGCGTGATGGGTGGTGAGCAAGCGGCGCGTGTGCTTGCCACCGTGCGCCGCGACGGCATCGAAGCATCAGGCAAGAGCTGGAGCAAAGACGAAGAAGAAGCGTTTATGACGCCGATTCGCGACCAGTACGAGACGCAGGGCCACCCTTACTATGCGACCGCGCGGCTGTGGGACGACGGTCTGATCGATCCGCGCGACACCCGCGATGTTCTTGCGCTCTCCCTGAGCGCCACCTTGAATGCACCGATTGAAAACACGCCCTTCGGCGTCTTCCGAATGTGAGCCATGTTCGAGACGATCCTAGTTGCCAATCGTGGAGAGATCGCCTGCCGCGTGATGCGCACCTGTCGACGCCTCGGCGTGCGCACCGTTGCCGTCCACTCCGAAGCCGATCGTGCTGCGCTATTTGTGCGTATGGCCGATGCAGCGGTGGAAATCGGCGGGCCTGCGCCGCGCGATAGTTACCTGCGCGCCGATCGCATCTTAGAAGCCGCCAAGCAGACGGGCGCGCAAGCGATCCACCCCGGCTACGGATTTTTGTCCGAGAACGCGCAGTTTGCCGAAAGTTGTGCGGCCGCAGGCTTACGCTTCATCGGCCCGCCGCCGGCCGCGATCCGTGCCATGGGCTTGAAAGATGCCGCCAAGACCTTGATGGAAAAGGCCGGCGTGCCCGTGGTGCCCGGTTATCACGCGGCCGATCAAGCGCTGTCTGTGCTGCGCCAAGCGGCCGAGCGCATCGGTTATCCGGTGTTGATCAAAGCGGTGGCAGGCGGTGGTGGCAAAGGCATGCGCCGCGTCGATGCCGCGGTCGACTTCGAAGCTGCCCTGGCCGCTGCCCAGCGCGAAGCAGACAGCGCATTTGGCGACACGCGCGTGCTCGTCGAAAAGTACCTGATCAAGCCGCGGCATATCGAGCTGCAGGTGTTTGGCGATGGGCACGGCAACGTCGTGCATCTGCATGAACGTGATTGCTCACTGCAGCGCCGTCATCAGAAGGTGCTCGAAGAGGCGCCCGCTCCCGGCATGCCAATCGACATGCGTAAGGCGATGGGGGATGCCGCCGTGCGCGCAGCCAAAGCGATAGCGTACGAGGGCGCAGGCACCGTGGAGTTTATCGCGGACGTGCAACGCGGCCTGTCAGCCAACGCGTTTTACTTCATGGAGATGAACACCCGCCTGCAAGTTGAGCATCCCGTGACCGAGATGATCACGGGTCTTGACCTAGTCGAGTGGCAGTTGCGCGTGGCATCGGGCGAGAAGCTGCCGCTGACGCAGGCGGAGATTCCGCTGCGTGGCCATGCGCTCGAAGTACGCGTGTATGCCGAAGATCCCGAACGCGATTACCTGCCACAGACCGGCACGCTCCATCGCTTGCGCGCACCGGCACAGAGTGCGCACGTGCGCGTGGATACGGGCGTGGTCGAGGGT
The DNA here is from genome assembly GCA_038257655.1 of Polyangiales bacterium. Classification (GTDB taxonomy): domain Bacteria; phylum Myxococcota_A; class Polyangia; order Polyangiales; family DASUME01; genus DASUME01. The sequence goes on from JBBSJC010000624.1 coordinate 2,425, forward strand.
GACAGCGTCAGCGTGTTTTACGATCCGATGGTAGCCAAGCTTGTGGTCTGGGATGTCGACAGGTTGGCGGCCGCGCGCCGTTTGCGCCGTGCGCTCGAGGAATTCGAGATCGCAGGTCTGACCACGAATCTGCCGTTGCTCGCGGCCGTGGCCAAACACGAAGCCTTCTTAGCGGGCGACGTGCATACGGGGTTTCTCGCCCAGCACGGCGACAGCTTACTCGCCCACGATCCCGAGCAAGAGCGCAGGTTATTTACCTTGGCCTGTGTCGGGCATCTGCAAATGCGAGCGCGCGCGAGTCAGTCTTCAGGTGAGCTGAGCGAGCCTGTTTCGCCGTGGGCGCGCACGGACGCCTTTCGCCTCAACGAAGACGGCAGCGACTTATTGCGCGTCAAACATGGTGATGCGCTGCTTGAGATTCCGGTGGTGTTTCGGCGTGCTGCCACTGAGCTAACCTTACCCAGTGGCGTGGTTACGTTCACGCGGCCCCAGCTTATGGGCGACGAGGTGAGCTGCATGGTCGAGGGCGTGCGTTTGCATGGCACATACGTCGAGCATGGATTGCGTTCGTTCGTGTTGGCCGAGGGCCTGTGCCTTGAGCTCGATCATGAGCGCGATGGCTTTGGCAGCGGCGAAGTGGCAGGTGGTGGCGTCATCAAAGCACCCATGCCGGGCAAGATCATCGCCGTACTCGTGAAAGCTGGCGACAGCGTGAGCAAGGGTCAGCCGCTTGTGCGGCTCGAAGCGATGAAGATGGAACATACGTTGAGCGCAAGCTTTGACGGCACAGTCAGCGAGCTGCGCGTACGCGAGCTCGAACAAGTCGATGAAGGCAGCACCTTACTCGTACTTGAAGCAGCGCCTCAGTCGAAGCCTCGGTCAGAAGAGGAGAAGTAGTCATGGCAAACGATCGAACCCAGCTCAACCACGGTCTTGGCGAAGATCTAGATGCCTTGCGGGACATGGTGCATAGCTTTGGCAAGGCTCAGATCGCGCCGCGCGCCGCGCAGATCGATCAATCCAACGAATTTCCCCGTGACCTATGGCCGCGCCTGGGCGAAATGGGCTTGCTCGGGATCACGGCGGATGAAGAGTATGGTGGCGCAGGCCTCGGCTATCTCGCCCATTGCGTGGTGATGGAGGAGATCTCGCGCCACTCGGCAAGCGTCGGTCTGTCTTACGGTGCGCACTCGAACCTGTGCGTGAATCAGATTTCTCGCAACGGGAACGACGCTCAGAAAAAGCACTACCTACCCAAGCTGATTAGCGGCGAGCATGTCGGTGCGCTCGCGATGAGCGAGCCTGGCGCAGGCTCGGATGTGGTCGGCATGAAGACGCGCGCCGACAAGCGCGGCAGCAAGTACGTGCTCAACGGCAATAAGATGTGGATCACGAACGGCCCAGACGCCGAAGTGCTCGTCGTATACGCCAAGACCGACATGGCTGCGGGGCCCCGCGGCATCACGGCCTTCCTTGTCGAACAGGGTATGAAAGGTTTCACGACCGCGCAGAAGCTCGACAAGCTCGGCATGCGTGGCTCGAGCACCTGTGAGCTCGTCTTTGAAGACTGCGAGATTCCGGAAGAGAACGTGCTCGGTCAGGTAAATCGCGGTGTGAGCGTGTTAATGGGTGGCCTCGATTACGAGCGCGTGGTGCTGTCCGCAGGGCCGCTCGGCATCATGCAAGCTTGTCTGGACGTGGTGCTACCTTACGTTCATCAGCGTAAGCAGTTCGACACGCCGATCGGACAGTTTCAGCTGATGCAGGGCAAGCTTGCCGACATGTACTCGACCTTGAGCGCCTGCCGATCCTATGTGTACACGGTGGCGCGCGCCTGCGACCGCGGTGAGACCACGCGCAAAGACGCGGCAGGCTGCATCTTATACGCCGCTGAAAAAGCCACCTGGTGTGCGCTCGAGGCGATTCAAGCCTTGGGTGGCAATGGCTACATCAGTGAGTACCCCACAGGGCGACTGTTGCGCGATGCCAAGCTCTACGAAATCGGTGCAGGCACGAGCGAGATTCGTAGGATGCTAATCGGGCGCGAGCTGTTCGAAGAGTCGGCTTAGTACAGCTCCCCAGAAGTAGGTGATCAGTCGATGTCGGGCGGGAGGGGCGGTTTTGTCAGAAAGTTGCCAGGCTCGAGCGTTGTGATCGTATGCGGGCATGGCGATGCAAACCCCGATTCGGATCGAACTCACAGACGAT
>JBBSJC010000625.1:0-4622 GCA_038257655.1 Polyangiales bacterium
GAGCGCTCATCGTCTGTGAGTTCGAGCCGAATCGGGGTTTGCATCGCCATGCCCGCATACGATCACAACGCTCGAGCCTGGCAACTTTTTGACAAAACCGCCCCTCCCGCCCGACATCGACTGATCACCTACTTCTGGGGAGCTGGGCTTAGCCCTGCTGGGCGAGCAACCAGGGATAAAGCGGAAGCGTCATCTCGAGCGCGGGCTCAGGGCGTAGCCAACCGGCTTGGGCGTAAATGTCGCGCAAGCGGCTGCGCAGCGCCTCAAAGCGCGTCGTGTCGCGGTTCAAAAAGGCGAGCAACAGTTCAGCCTGGTGCTCGGCAAAGTGCCCCATCGTCACCAGGGCCGCCTTGGCACGCTGCGCCAGCACCAGCGCTTCATCCCTATCACCTTGTAAGAGCGCAATCTGCGCCATCGCTAGCGGCGCAATCGCACGGCCTACCCCGGACTGGCTCGTCTGCAGCGGCCGCAACAATGCGCGTGCTTCGCTCAGGCGTTGTGCACGCACGGAGCCCTCTTCGGCGACTGCTGCGCGCAGCGCCGCATCACCGCGACACCAGGCCAACAGCTCGCGCACGAAACGCATGCGCACTAAGAACGACGAGCTCATGCGCGGCCAGGTTTGTTGCCAATAATGGTAAGGTGCGGTTCCGCCCTGATACATGTGAATGCTGCTCGTAGTCGCAACCTCGCCCAGGTGCTGACCGCCAAACGCTCCGATCGTCCACGGCGCCATCAAACGTCGCACTTCTGACAGGGCAAGCTCAGGCTGATCGGCCATCAGGTGCCGGATGCAGCCCATGCCGAGCACCGAGATGGAGGCTTGCGCAAACTGATCGCCGCGCGCTTCGGCTTCTTGCATCCACACGGTGGCTGCTTGCTGCATGCGTGCGTGCTCGCCCGCGTTGTACCAAGCCTGCAGCAGCGCACCGCGCGTGTTCGCGAGCAACCAAGCTTCGCCCGGGCACTCCTCGCGGTAGAGACGCTCGGCTTCGGTAAGATGCGTGGTGGCGGCCCTGAGGTCCCAGCCAAGGAATGCGACGTAGCCGCGGGCAAAAGTACGATAGGCCGCAAGCTCGGGCGCGGCGGACTGTGCGACAAAGGCCGTGGCCTGGGCAAAGAGCTGCTCGAGTTTTTCCGGGCAGCCGCCGCGCACGCTGACGAGAATCGCTTCACCACACAAGGCCAGGCCCACGTGGCGCGCCGAGCCGCGGCGTAGTGCCAGGCGCAGATGACGCGCTGATAGCTCGGCGCTGCGCAGCATGTCCGCCCAAATGAGCGGCTGCCACAGGCGCCACATCGTATCGAGCTGCGCTTCGACCTGAGGGTCTAGCTGAGCATCGGTGCGCAGCTCCGCACGTAAGCCTCGCGCGCCTAGTTGCAGACGTTGCCAGAGCAAGCGTGTCAGGGTACCAGTCGTACCGCTGGGCCAGGCCAAGCCTGACTCTTTCAGGGCCAGGCGCGAAGCGGACAAACCATCGCTTATCTCGGCTCCCTGCAGCAGCTGTTGCGCAGCGCGTACTTGCAGCGCCCGCCTCTGCTCGGGACTTGCGCCTTTTAGCGCGCTTGACAACACACGTGCCGATTCGGCGCAGCGACCTGCGCTCGCGAGCGCCTCGGCTAAAGCCAGCAGCAAGCGGTGAGTATGGGTCTGTGGCGACTGCTTCTGGCTCAGCGTCACAAGCTTGCGGTAGTGCTCGACTGCGCGCTCGAAGGCGGCCTTGCGCACGGCCATTTCAGCTGCTGTTTCGAGCCATGGAAAGGCAAGCTCATCGGCGCCAGCACCGAGATAGTGACGGGCGATCTGCGCCGGATCACTCTGCTCGTCGCTTGCCAGCGCCTGGGCAAGCTTACTGTGCAGCAGAGCCAGCGTACCCGGCTCGAGGCCGGCCAACAGCGCTTCGCGCACGCGGTCGTGGTAACAGCTGAGCTCGGCACGCCGCACATTGCGCACGAGGCGTGCGTTGCGCAGCTCGACGGCCGCGCTTGCAAGCTCATCACCCTGCGTGCCGAGTGCGCTTGCCAACGTGCGCAAGCGCGTCGGTGCGCTCGCCACCGCCAAAAGCTCAAGCACGCTGCGCGGTACAAGTCCCAGGCGCGAGACGCGGCGCCGCAGTGCTGCATCAAGCCCGAGGCCGCGCTCATCATCACCGACTGTGCCTGCAAGCTCTGCGATGAATAGCGGGTGGCCTGAGGCTTCGGTTGCGATGCTCAGGGCGCGTGGATCGCCCGCATCGGTGCCCAACCAAAACGCGCTCAAGGCGCAGGCGTCTGCTTGCGGGAGTTGGGCCACGAGCAAAACTGATACATCCTGGTGTTCAGCGAGCGCGCGCAGCTCCTCACCGAGCGCACCTTCGAGCGCGTCGAGCCGGCGCACGGTGCCCACGGTAAGCGCGTGCAGACGTGACGCGCTATCGAGCAGCACGCGCAAGAGCTGCACGCTTTCAACGTCGCCCCACTGCAGGTCGTCCACGCTGATCACAAGCGGGCGTGTTTGCGAAAGCCGCACGAGTAGCTGCGTGAATGCGGCGAATAAGACGAAGCGATCGATGTTTGCGCGATCGCGCGTATGTCTGCGATGCAGCTGCGCTATCGCTTCTACCCGCTCGAGCACGGGGAACAGAATCGGGAGCAGGCCCGCATCCGCGGGTAGCAAGGCTTCGACGGCCTCCTTCGGAAGCTCGCGCAGGTGGCGCGAAAGCTCGTCCACCACGCCATCGAACATTTTGAATGGCACCTGCTCGGCGGCGTGACAACGCGCTTCCAGAATGACGACTCGGGGCTCGCGTGCGCGCAAATCAGCGAGAAATTGACGCACGAGCGCGCTCTTGCCGACGCCCGACTCGCCCTGCACCATCACGAAGCTCAGTCGCGTGTGCTGCGCCGCTTCAAAGCGCTGTTGCAATACCTTGCGCTCCTCGCTGCGCCCCACGAACAGCTCGCCCGCGGGCAAGCTCAGGCTGGGCGCTGGCGCGAGGCTTACGGTTTGTCGGCCGAGCGCGCTCAGCACCATCTGGCCGCTCGGCCGCTCGTTGGGATCCCGGGCAAGCAGTGCCGCGCAGAGTAAATCGAGGTCGCGCGGGACACCGGGACGCATGGCGCTAGGCGGCGCGGGCACTTGCTCCTGCTTGGCGTGCAAGATCTGAAAGGCCGTGCCTTCGAACGGCACGCGACCCGTGAGCGCCTCGTAGATCAACACACCGAGCGCGTACCAATCGGCAGCCTCGCCCACCCCGCGCTCCCGCGCCTGTTCGGGCGCCATGTATGCAGCTGTGCCCGCTGCCGCCTCGCTGGTTTGCCGGCCCGCCGACAGATGCGACAGATGCGATACCAACCCAAAATCGAGCAGTACCAGGCGCCCGTCCGGTCGGATGCGCACGTTTTGCGGCTTTACGTCGCGGTGCAGCAGGCTGCGGCCGTGCAGCGCGAGCAAACCTTCGGCTAGCTGCGTCACGCCATCGCGCAAACGGACCTCATCGAAGCCACGGGCCGGCTCACCCTCGCGCACCCAGGACAAAAAGTCCGCGCCGGGTACGAGCTCCATGGAAAAGCCCCAGCGACCTTCGCTTTCGAACAGCTCGCCCACACGCACCAGATTCGGGTGCTGAATGTCCGCGAGCAGCCGGAACTCTTTTTTGAAGCGCAAGAGCGCATCGGCACCAAAGCGGTGAAGCTCCTTGAGCGCGACCTCGGTGCCTGTTTCGCGATCCTTGGCGCGCAGCACGCGGCCAAAGCCGCCTGCGCCGATTTCTTCGAGGATTTCGAAACGCCCAAACAACCGCTCGCGCTCGCGAGGGCGCCCAACGTTGTGCGAGTCACTCACCTCAGCGGCCTAACGCACGACCTTGAGCCTACGTGGGCCACTTTCGGCGGGCGCCTTGTTGCCGCCACTGCGCTCGAAATGGCGCAGAGCGATAAGCGAGGTGAGCTTGTCTGCGATCTCGGCAAAGACGCGTGCCGAGTCGCTGTCCGGCATCGCTTGCACGATCGGCGTGCCGTTGTCGCCCCACTCGCGCACCTTGGGCTCGAGCGGCACCTGGCCGAGTAAGGGCGCCTTGGCGAAATCTGCGATGCGTTGACCCCCGCCTTCGCCAAACAGAGTATGTTTTACGCCAGCGCTGTCGATGAAGAAGCTCATGTTCTCGACCACGCCCAAAATCGGTAGGTTGAGCTTCTCGCACATGGAGACGCTTTTGTAGACGTCTTGTAGCGCCACTTCCTGGGGCGTGGTCACGATCACAGCGCCTGTGACCTTGAGCTTTTGCGCCAAGCTCAGCGCCACATCGCCCGTGCCGGGCGGCAAATCCATCACCAAGTAATCGAGCTCGCCCCACTTCACGTCGCCCAAGAACTGCTGGAGCGCACCGTGCAACATCGGGCCGCGCCAAACGATGGCCGACTTCGTATCTTCCATCAGAAAGCCGATGCTCATCAGCTTGATGCCGAAGCGCTCGAGGGGCTCGATGGTCTTACCATCTTCACTCGCAGGAAAGCCCTGGATGCCGAACATGGTGGGGATCGACGGGCCGTAGATGTCGGCATCGAGCAGGCCCACACGGGCGCCCGCACGCTTGAGCGCGAGCGTAAGGTTCACGGCCGTCGTGCTCTTGCCGACGCCGCCC
>JBBSJC010000626.1:0-4619 GCA_038257655.1 Polyangiales bacterium
GCTAGAGATTGAGAACATCCAGCGCAGCATCGAAACCATGGACCGTAAGGTCGCGCGGCAAGTAGCCGTGCGCTTGTTCGAGGTCGACCACGTGTATGTGTTCGGGGTCGGCATTTCGTCGCACATGGCGGAGCTGTTCACGTACTTGCTCGGCCAGATCGGCATTCGCGCCACCGCCATCTCGAACCGTTTGACCTCCCCGCTCGAAGCGTGCGCCGCAATGACCAAAAAGGACTTGCTCGCGGTGTTGTCATTCCCACCTTACTCTGCTGCCACGGTGGAGCTGACGCGCGAAGCCAAGCGGCTGGGTATCGGGACGCTGGCTATTTCAGACCGACTGACCGCCCCCGCGGCACGCATCGCCGACTACGCGCTTTGTACGCGCAGCGACAACATGTTGTACACGAACGCGATAGCTGCGGTGACGGTGCTTTTAAACGCGCTCGTGACCTGGACGGCGGTGCTCCACGAGGACCGAGCATCGAAGGCCGTCTCTCAGATCAATGCCGTGCTCGAGCGCGAGCCGTAAGGCCTTACAACCTTTTCGGCTGAGCCGCCCGGACCAAGAGTACGCTAACCAATGCCAACGCGGCGAGCGAAGCTAGGTTTCCTGCGCTGCCGCTGAGCCAGGTGCCGGCGCCGATCTGATGGCCGAGCGCGGTTGCAGAGATAGCAACCACAATGCCCGCAAGGCCTTCTCCCGCTACAAGACCGGACGCGAACAGCACGCCGTCACTACCTTCTTCGGTGCCCTCGATTTCGTTGAGCTTGGCAGCGCGGCGCCGATCGACGTAACCACGCAGCAAGCCACCCAGGTATAAGGGCGCGACGCCGGAAAGAGGTAGGTATACGCCGATCGCGAAGGCGAGACCCGACAGGCCAGCCAACATGGCGGCAACCGAGATCCCAGCGCCTAGTGACAGGAGGGGCCACGGTAAGGTTCCGTGCAAGACGCCGTCGATCAGCGTGCCCATCAGCATCGCCTGTGGCGCTGGCAGCGTCGTCGAACCGAAACCGTAGGCGCTGCCTAAGAAACCGAGGGTGAGCGCCACGGCCCAGCAAGCGGTGAGGGCGCCGATATACTGTCCGAGCTGCTGCTTCCAGGGGGTCGCGCCGACGAGCTGTCCGGTTTTGAGATCCTGGGAAATGTCGCCGGCTTTCGAGGCCGCGGTCGCGACGATCGCGCCTGCACACAGTAGCGCGCTACGTTCGGGGCCCGACACCCAGCCCAGCGCCGCAAACAAGCTGCCGATGCCGAGCAGCGTGACCAGGGTAATGCCCGACGTAGGTTGGGACGAAACACCGACCAAGCCTACGATGCGCGCTGCCACGGCCACGAAGGCTACCCCGAACACGCCCACGCAGGCCGCACTGAGTGCACGCACGCTGAAGCTTACTTCGGTACCGAGCACGTGGGGCACAAGAGCAATAGTAAGGACGACGATCGCAATCGCGGTGCCAAACCATTTGGGCGCGATGTCCTTGCGCAGGTTTCCGGGCCCCTCGTTCATGCCGCGCACAACGGAGGTGAGCGAGCCGACCATGGTAGGTAACATGCGCAGCACCGTCACGATGCCAGCCGCGGCGACCGCGCCCGCGCCGACGTAGCGCACGTAGCGATTCCAAATCATTGCACTGTCCATCTCGGCCACACGCAGGCTGAGCTCTGGAAGAAGCGGGCTGCTCAGGGCTGCGCCCACCACCGCGATAAGCGGCGTCACGACCAGGGCAGACAGTAAGCTTGCGCCCATGACTACGCCTGCCTGGCGCGGTCCCAGCACATACCCTACGCCCACGATGGCAGGAGCCATTTCGATTGCGAGCACCGCCTTGGGTAACCAGGGAAGCTCATAGCTCACCACGCCCGGTGCGACGCGCAACAGCGACCACAGCAGCGTGAGCGCAGCGCCTACCGCCATGCCGATGAAGATCGGCCGTCCGTTGGCCGCTTCGCCCGTGGTGGCCCGTAAGACATCGGCGCAGGCGCGACCCTCTGGAAAAGGTAGAGTATGACTCTCGCGTACCATCAGCAGCTCGCGCAGCGGAATCATCGCCGAGATGCCGAGCACCCCGCCACACAACGAGATCAGCACGACTTGCATGAAGCTCGGTGGGTCTCCCCAGAGGTAGAGGGCAGGCAGGGTAAAGATCGCCCCGGTTGCGAGCGCAGTCGAGGCTGATCCTATCGTCTGCGCCAGGTTGGCTTCGAGCAGCGAGGCCCGCTGGGCACGGCTACGAAACATGGCTGCGGTGAGCACGGCGGCCGGGATCGAGGTGCTTACTGTCATGCCGATGCGCAGACCTAAGTAGGCGTTGGCCGCGCCAAACAATACGCCGCACAGAATGCCCATGATCACCGCCCGTAGCGTCAGCTCACGAACGCTGGGCGCGGGTGTTTTGACCGGCTGAAAGCGGGCATGTCCGTTGAGTGGGAGACTGGATTGAGGCTGCGGCTGCATGGTTTTCTCGCACTCAGAACACGACGGGTTTGGTTTCGACGTCAGGCGTATCGGCAGACCATCGGGAGTTGTCGATCAGCACTGTCGAGTCGAGCACGGATCGCCCGAATCCCAGATCTCGCGGTGAGAATCCGAGGTACACAAGAAACCCGGGTTACGCAATACGAATCGTATGAAAACACAATTTCAGATGGACGTTGGGCGCCACGTCCAGTGCTATGTGTCAGCCAAGACCAACCGAGCAAGACCAACCGAGGGACTTGGCGATGAGGTCGCGGTGCTGGCGGTCGACGGCGACAAACTCGGCGATGTACTGCTGCGCGTTCGCACTGAAAAGGGTAACCTCCTCTACGCGGGAGACTACATTGCCAATATCCGGAGCTTACCGAAGCATCTGATCTTCAGGCTGCTGTTCAAGCTCACCGACTCGGCTCCTGGCCTCAAGGTGTTCAACGTGTTCGTCAGATCTACGTCAAGGATCGCGCCGCGGCGCGCGATTTCCAGACCCGCGAGCTGTCGTCCCATCCACCCTCGATCTTAGTGCCTGCGCACGGAGACGTGGTGGAGCGTCAGAACCTCGGCCAAACGCTTGCTTCGATGGTGCAGGCTGCGTTGCGCTAGCGCTGTCGGGCCTAGTACAGGCCCGGTAGGATGCGCCAGCGCACTTTGCTTTCGTACGTCTTCCAGTCTGCGCCGTACTTGCGCGCGCAGTGTTCGTGATCGCGGCGTTCGCGGTGTACCAGCAGGATCACGAAGTAAATGATGTAAAAGTAAGGTAAGACGTTGGATGCGCCCGTGGTCAAGCACCAGGCCAGGCCCATCGTCAGATCACCTAGATAGTTGCTATGACGGGCCACGCCCCACCAGCCCGAGGTGAGCAGCTTGGTGCCGCGCTCGGTTTGAATGAACTCGGGGCGCTTGCCCCAGATCGGACGCTCAGGCTGGCTGCGGAAGCGGTGCTTTTGCAGGTTGGCGCCGCGGAATATCGCATAACCGAGCATGTTGAGCGCGAGGATCGCAGCAGCAGCGCCTAACGAGAGCGATGTCGGATGGTCGACGAGATACAGGCCCTGCAGCGAGAACGTGAAGGGCACCCATACCAACGAACCCCAACACAACATGAAGCCAAAGGGCTCGTGTCGAATGTCCCAGGTCGTAAGGATCGCATCTTCGAAGATGAAGTAGTCCGTCACGTACAGGATTTGAAAGAAGCACACGAGCCACATCGCATTCGAAACTGTGCCATGGCGCGCGTACTGTGCTGCGGCGAACGAGAGATCGATAAGCACCCACAGGATCATGCCGGGGCGCGACTCGCAGAAAAACTTCCAGTCGAGCTTGCCCGTGCGCGGATTGAGAGCGGCGCCCACAAAGTAAGCTTCGATCGGGTTCAGTAAGCGCTCCTTGGCGCTCGCTTGACTACGCCCGATGCCGTAGACGACGAAACACAGGGCCAACACCATCAGGTTGGTGGTGGTGACGAGCGCGTCGATTTGATCGTAGAGGAAGGTTGCGGGCAACACGTCGCTTGCAACGAGCGCGAGCGCCAAGGCCACAGTTAAGATCAGCGACTTGAGGCCGTTAAGCTTGTAACCGAGCGTCGCGCCGTTCTCGAGCTCGACGCCTTGGATAACGCGTCCAGGTAACACGAGTGCGAGCAGGGCCTGTAGGCTCAACCAGATGGCGTAAAAGCCCGCGCTTTCCCAGCTGGGCGCGGCGATGTGGGAGAGAAACTCCGTATCTGGGATGCGCAGGGCGCCATCGTAGTAGCGGATGCCGATGGTGACGTACCAGGTGATCGCCGGTAAGAGGGCGATCATCAACAGGAACAACACGTTATTCAGGCGGCGCTGCGAGCCTGACAGCACGGTGACATCCATGGACGATGGGCCTCCTTAAGCGACGCAGCGCTCCTAGCACAGGCGCTTGGCGTGAGCCGCTGTGCACCGGCCTACAGCGGGCCTAGCGCGGGGGGGGTGAAACTAGGGATAATTTCGCCAGTCTAGCGAAGACTGAAAGTCGATGGAACGCTTGCCCAGGTCTCGGGCACTACAGCGCTAGAAGGTGAGTACTGATGCTTCGTTTGCTCTTGGCCGTGTCGTTCTGGTTCGTCGCGCTCGAGGTGCGTGCGGACTCGGTGGTGTTTGTGGCGTCTGGCGA
>JBBSJC010000627.1:0-4614 GCA_038257655.1 Polyangiales bacterium
ATGAATATGAGCGGCACAGGATGAATATGAGCGGCACAGGCCACGCGGCTGCAACGGCACGAATCTGGCTTCGTTCGCCGTATGGAAAACGAAGCCCAAAACACGGACAACAAAGCCCCCGACAGTGACGTGACCCGCCAGCCCCACCATCGCGCCGAGCCCGGCGAAAAGCCTGACGCCAAGGTCGTTCAGAATGCCGAGGAGGCCGAGGAGCACATCGCAGAGCACGACGCTGAATCCGGCGCGGATGCGGGCGCGACTTCGGAGGATGTGCGGCATGGCTTCACGCAGGACAGCGGCTACGCCCAGTCTGGCGGCGCCAAAAAAGAGCCAGCAAAGCCCGGCTGACTTGCCCTGTAGCCAGCTTTAGTGACGCCAGGTTTGTCCCTATCGGCTCTCAGGACGCAAAACAGCGCACTACTCCTGACGTGCGGACAATCGTTCATCCAACGTGCGAAACGGCGCCGGGAGCGACCAGTCACTCCAGGAAAGTGAGCTGTCGCGGTGCCGCACCCGATAACAGTACTCGCGATTCGATGGCAGCGGAGGGAGCGCCAAGCGGGTTGGCGCGAGCATGCGCGTGGTATCGACCCCGCCAAAGTGGTTGTGCCTCTGGTACCACTTGTCGAGGACCGGGCGCGTGAAGTTGCAGCTCGCCCCTGCGACTTGCCAATGGACCGCGCCGAAAGCGTCGCCGTCTCGATCGACGAACGGGGTGACCTCCAACTGGGCATGACTCACATCACCGGGCACGATGGCAGTGAGCGGGCGCGGGGCCTCAGGTGCCCGATTGTAGCGTCGCACGATCACCTCATCGCGCACCTCATTGGCCCGTTGCACCCGCAAGTCTCCTAAGCTGACCCGTCGGATGCGGAACTTAGGGGCGGGACCCGCCTCGACCTCCATCACTACAAAGCCGTACTCCGCCTCACTTACCACGTACTCTACGTAGTCGCGTTGGGCGTACTCTCCATACTCGTCCAGGTCACCACCTGCGCTCGCCGCATTGACCATCGTATGCGCTGCATCACGACTGTGTCCGCGCGCATAGGCGTGAGTATGACCGTAAAACTGCGTGGTCGGTTTGTGACAGCGCGAGGCAAAGGACTCGAGCCGCCGCGCAATGCGTCCGACGTAGGGGACATCCCCCCGCGGCCACAATTCTGAGCGTTCGGGATGGTGATGCTGCACGACGACAAAATCCACATGCTGCGCATGACACGCCCCGTCCAACACGCGATTCAGCCACGCCAGCTGTTCCTCGCTACGGAAATCTTTGTTGGTGTCGAGGGCGATGATGCGCACGTTGGAATAGTCAAACCACCACCAGTGCTCGAGGTGCCCGCGAGTGCCATTCTGCGGCAAATGAAAGTAGTCGAAGTAGTAGTGACTGTTCTCCTCGTGATTGCCAAGGGCGGGGTACAGCGGCACGTTGGCAGACAGGCGCGCGGTGGGGGCGAAGAACTCATTCCGCCAGAGTCGGTAACGTGAGCCGTTGCGCACCAAGTCCCCCGGGAAGAGGACGAGCCCGAACGCGTCCTCCAGACTCTCTCCATACTCTTGCGCCGCAAACCGTAACACGCCGCGCTCGATCACCTCGCGGTACTTGCTGGGGTGTTTCCCATCGCGCTGCATGTCGCTCATCACCAACACACGAAAGCTCTTCTCTTGGCTTGGAAGCGGGGGAGTACGCAGCGCAAAGGTCCGACTGACCAGCGAACCCGTGCGCACGCGGTAGTAGTAGCGGGTGTAAGGTTTGAGCTGCCGCAACTCAACTGCATGACGTCGCTGAAAAAGGCGCATGCGCTGGGAAGTGCCCTGCCTCGTTTGGCCGAGCTTGGGGGTTGTGCCCCACTCCACGGTGCTCTCGCGCCCAAACCGCGTCTGCCATACCACCCACACGCTAGTGGGTGTGGCGGACTGCAAAAACGGACTGACTAGCATCGTTTGCGCTTCGGCGGGGATCGCGCTCAGAAAGCCCACGAGTGTTGCGAGCATCACCAGCGCGCGCAGCGATTTCACGCCAAGTCCATCGCGTGTCACTGTCATCCTAGCCATCGACCATGTTCATTTGCATGCGCTCTGCCAGCGAACGCGAGGTTACCGAGCAGGAACCGCGGGAACCGCTCTTGCATTGCCGTGGCACGTTCCCGCGCTCGTCACATCTGTGACGCCCCAGCGTGGCAGATCGGTAGGGACTCGCAGACGGTAAGGTCCGGCCTACCCCCACTACCAGCGAGCATCGAACTGCTCGATTCGCTGGGCAGATTGAGCCCGCCTCCTCCTTTGGTCGGTGGGAGAGATCAAGATGGATGTGTTTCGACGCAACAACGCCAATGTTACGGGGCTGGGGGCTCAGCCGCTCGTGCTCGTCCACGGGTTCGGATGTGACCAGAACATGTGGCGGGGGGCTTGCGCGTGCAGGTGGCCGAGCGAGGGCCTGAAGCGGTACGACGCGTCCAGCAATCGGGCTTCGATTTGATGCTTATCGATGTGGGGCCGCCAGACGGCTTCCGAGTGGGGAACCAGGTCAGGCCTACCCGGAACCCGAACAAAATACCCGTGGCACGAGAAGATTGCTGAAACTCTGCCCGAGAGTACGCGTTCGCCACAAGGATAGTAGTATCAGTAAGCCAGCGGAACACTTGCTGACTAGGCAGGACGCACGCAAGCCGCAGGGACAGTAAGATTAGGGCCTCGTAGCGGTCTTTGTGGCTCGCGCAAAGTTACCTGAGCTTACTTCTTTCATTTTGCGAGCTCTTTGCCGCGCTCACTCTAGTCAAAGCTTGGAGTAAGGAGCTGTCTGTAGGATGCTCGCCGCTATTGCGCGAGGCCCATGTAGACGCGCTCGCTGGGGGATAGCTTATGTTGCTCACTTCGCTCGTTCGAGGCCGGTCGTGTGCCGTGCATGCAGCTCATGTGCTGCGCTGCGGCGGCAGCATCCTGTTGCTCGTGCTTGAGCTTCAGGGCTGCGCCGCAAAGCACGAACGGGATGGGAGGCTTATCGACCAAGCTCCAATTGCCACTGCAGACGCAGGCTATCTGCCCGCCCCTGACGGGGGCGTCGCAGAGGTGCCAGATGAGCCCGACGATCGCGATGGCGGGGATCCAGCGCCCGTTGGTGGCGCCCTCGGTGAGCCGATCGCTGCTCAGGACCGTGTTTGGACATGGGTAGATTTTCCCGATGCGTTCTGCCGCGATGGTTCGACCACTGGCATCGCGGTCAGCCTCAATAACGCATCGTCTGACCTTGTGATCTACCTCGAAGGTGGTGGCGCGTGCTTTGATGCCGTGACGTGTGTCGCAAACTCAGGCAATGCGCTCCTGCTCAAGGGCGAAAAGAAAAAGGGCATTTTCGATCGCGGCGCGCCCGATAACCCGCTCAAGACCTGGAGCGTCGTGTACGTACCTTACTGTACCGGCGACGTGCACGCGGGCACTAACCCGAGCAGCGTGGTGCCGGGCTTTCCGGGCATTCAGAAATTCGTAGGACACCTGAACATCCAGGCCTTCCTTAAGCGCATCGTGCCCACGTTCCCGGGCATCTCGCGCGTGCTGCTCACGGGCGCGAGCGCCGGTGCGTTCGGCGCGTCTGTCAATACCATCGTTGTCCAGCGCGCCTTTCCCAAAGTGGATGTGATGCTGATCAACGATTCCGGCCCTCCGCTATCAAGCGAGTACCTCTCGCCGTGCCTGCAGCAAAAGTGGCGTGACCTGTGGGGCCTCGATGATTCGATGATCGCGAACTGCGGCAACGACTGCCCCGATCGCGACGACTTCGTGTTCGACTTTGCCCAGCATGCCGCGTCTGTCTTCAGCGACCGGACGTCGGGACTTATCGAGTCAACCGAGGACAGCACGATCGCCGGCTTCTTCGGAGCCGGGCAGTACGACTGCGCGACCGTACCCTTTGTCACGCCCCTGCCCGCTGAGAAGTTTCGTCAGGGCGTGCTTGCGTTCCGGGAGTCCATGCGCATGTGGCCGAGCTTCGGTACTTACCTGCCGGACGGGAAACAGCATACCTGGATCGATGGCGACTCGTTCTACACCGGGGTTATCGGCAATACACGTTTGGTCGACTGGTTCGACGACATCGTCGAGGGCAGGAGCGCTGCGCACGTCGGACCGTGAGCCCATGCCTGACAGAGGGCGCTGCGTACACCCTTTTCGCCCACACCTCCAGGCAGCGGCGCACGCCCGCACACCTGGGCGTGGACCGATGGCAAGGTGGCGCAGCGTCCTCGTTGCACATCACGATCGACTGACGCGATCAGATTGGTGCTCGCAATCTGGGCCAACTGAGGCTGAAATTGCCTGGTTCACAAACCGGGGGGCCAAGCTTGGCATCGATCACACGCGAACGGAGTATCGGCATCATCGGAGGCGGCGCCTCAGGCCTTGCGACAGCACACGCGCTGCGCGATCACGGTTTCACAAACGTGACCGTGCTCGAGCGCGAGCCCCAGCCTGGCGGTAAGTGCCTCACCTTCTGGCATCGCGACCGCTCGTACGAGCTCGGCGCTGCGATTATCACACCGGCGTGCCGAGAGACTTGGGAGCTTGCACGACAGTATGGGGTGACAACTAAGCTTAGCCTAGGGGTATCCGTCGTGG
>JBBSJC010000628.1:0-4612 GCA_038257655.1 Polyangiales bacterium
CCAATTTCTGAAAACTGAGCATACCAAGGTATCGGCCAAGGCCGACCGAAGTTGCTCCCGTCGCCGTCAAGGCTCACGACCAGGACAACGCTCACGCCCACGTGGAGAAAACGTCCTGGCAGCCCTAGTGATCACCTACTTTGGGGACCTGTACTTAGTGCCGAGCCGTGGGGACCACCAGGCCGCGATCATTGATCTTGACGTCGCCCTGCTTGAGCAGACGTCCCACCGCGCGTTTGAAGGCCTTTTTGCTGATGCCGAATAGCGAACGGATGCGTTCAGGGCTCGTGTCGTCGCCGATCAAAGGCGCGTTGGGCCGCGAGAGCTTGGCCAGGATCATCTCGGCATCGCTGTCGAGCTCCTCGTGCACGTGCTTGCGCAGCGAAAGCTCGATCTTACGGTCTTCGCTGACGTTGGTGACGCGAAACAAAGCGGCCTCACCACGCGTCAAACGGTGGGGCTCGCTCGCTGGCACAAGACCCAGAAAACGGCGTTCCAAAATCACGAACAGACCGAGCTCAGGCTCGTTTCGGAACGCCTCGCCGTGCACCCATTCGCCGCGCGTCATTTCGTCGGTCTCGCGCAGCAGCTCGCGCACGCGCATCGTGCCCGCAAGACGCCCGGAATCATCGAGAATCAGCCCGATAGGATGGCGGTCGCCGGGCTGCAGGTCCCGGGTCTGCTCACCAAAAGGTACGAGCAGCTCTTTCGGTAACCCCCAGTCGACAAAGGCGCCGATGCGGGTGACATCGGTGACCGTCAGAAAGGCAACCTCGTCGAGCTCGAGCTTGGGTATCAGCGTGGTCGCGATCGGTCGATCTTCTGAATCACGATACACGAACACTTCGATCAGATCGCCGTCGACGGTGCCCTCCGGGATATCGGCACCTGGTAACAGCAGGGTCGGCGCGCGCGGATCTTCGTCCGTGGCGTCCAAGGCGAGAAACGCGCCGTGGGGGCCTTGCCTGACAACTTTGAGCGTATGGGTACGCCCGAGCAGCTCTTCAACATCCATCGCCGCGCAGTGTGGCACGGCCCCACGCCACTCGCCCCCGGCACAGCCGCGAGTTGGCCAGCGCTCACGCTCGCGCTTGCCGCATGTTACGCGCCGCCCGGGCTACGACGGCGCGCGCAGGGCTTTCGACTAAGGCGTTTCGGCCCCGGCATCCTCCGAGACCATCGGACATTCGCCAGGCGCGGCGACAGACACGCCTGCCATGTGCGCGTAGCAGAGATTGCTGTAGGTCATGCCGTCGCAACCGCAGACGGGCTCATACTGTTCCGTGCAGATCTCTGGTTGGGTTTGGCAGACGCCTGCTGCATCGGCGATCGTACCATCACAGCCTTGTCCGCCAGCGGCGGGCTCGTAATTGCAGAACTCACCTTCGTCACAGGGCAGCGCTGCGATTCCGCCACAGGTCTGGCCTGCAGTGCCGCATTCACCCTCGGCTGCAACCGAGATGCCATAGGAGTTTGCAACACAGGCGTTGGGATAGGTTTGGTCGTCGCAGCCGCACACCGGGTAGAACTCCCTGGTGCAGATCTGCGGGATCTCAGTGCAGGTGCCGGTCTGATCCGCAGCGCCACAAAGCGCTTCGGGTTCGTAACTGCAGAACTCACCCTCGGCGCAGGCGAGACCTAGTAGACCTCCGCAAGCTGAACCGGAGGCGGGCGGCTCCTCGGGTCCTGGGCATCCGAGCATGGAAAAACTAGCTGCTGCGAGCACTGCGAGCAGCTGAAATCGTGGATATCGAACATGGTGCTTCATAGCTTTGCCTCCTTGGCGCATGTGGTGCCACCATAGGTAGACCCCGTCGCCAAATCCGACGTAGGCAGCAGGGGGAAATGTGAGCATACGCGGTCGTGTCTGATCAGCGCACCCGCGCTCTGTCACGACAATTGCGTCACTTATGTTAGGACCTTAGCTGGATGCCAGATAGGCGTCGAAGGCTGCGCGGGCGCGCACGATCTTCTGGGCGAAGTCTTGGTCACAACAGACATGTACAAAGCGCGGGTGCGTCGACCAGACATTGAACAGTCGTTTATCGATAGCCACTGCCGTCTCGAGGTCTTCGGTGCGGATCGCGTTTCCGGTGGCGATCGATAGCCCCCGGGCTGCCGCCGTTTCCAGAAACAGCACCGCTTCGTAGCGTGCAAGCTCGGCCTGCCACTCGGTCTTCATCGCCTCAAAAAAGGCCTGATGCCCCTGGGGCCAGTAGCCGCCACCGTCGGGCGTACCCCGATCACACAGTAAGATTTGACCGGGCTGCAGACGTCCTGCGTGAACTTGCTCGATGCTGCGCTGGACTTCGAAAATCGCGCGCTGCACTGCCTGTCGTTCAGCTTCGCTTTGCACCTGAGGGAACACGTGTCGGAACATCAGAGTCGCCACTTCGGGCACAGCCACCATATACGGGGCGTGGGTACTCGCCAGCTCGCGCCAGAGCGTCGTCTTTCCCCCTCCCGGTCCGCCGGTGACGACGATGCGCCGAATGCTCATATGCGAACCTTACTCTGTTCCGTAGAGTCGATCGCCTACGTCACCGAGTCCAGGCACGATGAAACCTCGCGCATCCAGTTCGGGATCGACGGCACAGGTATAGATCGGAACCTCGGGATGCTCGTGATGGAAGCTCGCGATGCCTTCCGGACAGGCGATCAAACACGCAAACTTTACCTGCCGCGCGCCAGCCTCTTGCACGCGACGCACGGCAGCTTCGGCGGTGCTGCCCGTGGCGAGCACAGAAGACACCACGATAGCGTGCCTACCCGCCATGCCACTGGGCAGCTTGAGGTAGTACTCGACTGCCGTGCGCAGCTTGGGCTCGCGATATAAGCCGATATGACCGACCCGTGCCGACGGCAAGACCGTCAACATGCCGTCGAGCACACCCAGGCCTGCGCGCAGGATGGCGACTAACACTTGCTTCTTGCCATCGAGCTCGACGCCCTGAGCTTTGCCCAAAGGAGTTTCGATCTCGACAGGCCGGGTGGGCGCATCGCGCATGATTTCGTAGGCGAGCAGCGCACCGATTTCCGTGGTGAGCTCGCGAAAACCGCGGGTGCTAACCTCCTTATTGCGCAACAAGGTCAGCTTGTGCTGAACCAAAGGATGATCGAGGACGTGTAGATTGCGTGCCATAGACCCTCAGAATACCGTTCCGTCACTCAAGACTTGGATGGGCGGGCTCGCGTCGGCCCGGCGCTGTTTAGCGAGCTTGCGGCCTGCCGCCCAGGTTCCACCTTCGAGCACTGCGGCAAGTGGTAGCTGCGCCGCCGACACGCCCAGCTGCGTACGCACGAGCGGTGCTATCCGATCGAGCAGCGCCACAGTGAGCGCGCGCCATTCGACGATCAGTTCCGAGCCGACCTCATGGGCCTGACTCGTGACTTCTGGATAGCGCGGGATCAATACACCGACGTCAAGGAACAGGCCGCCGTTGCGATACTCGGCCAGACCCGTCAGGCCATCGAGATCGGATACCGTCAAACCCGAGACGGCGAGCGGGTGCAGCAGGGAGTAACTAAGCCACTGGGAAAGCTTATGCAGCGGCAAAAGCCCAGCAGACGCTCCTTCACCGCCCGCGGCTGGATGTCGCCACACGTCCCCCAAAGGCGCGCCCTGCAGGCAGATCCGGCCAGGCCAGATCGTACCGAGACTATCGAGCAGCACGGCGAGAATGCGCGGCGCAGGCAGGACCTTACCCTCCGCCTGTTGCGACAGATAGTCCACGAGGTTGCCTACGCGCGCATCGTTGCCAAACACGTCTGAACGCTGGGAGATGACTTCGCCGAGCGCGCGTAACAGGTGCACACGGCCGTCGACGCCCACGAGGGGATTGTCTTGCCGCACTTGAAAGGCGCTGCGCAGGGCTTCACCGTCGACATCCTTGAGACCTCTGGCATCCACCTCGTAGGCTCTGCCCTGACTGGTCAACCCCCCTGACTTGGCCCAGGCCAGGCTGGCGATCGCCAAACCTTCTGAGCGACCGATCTCGAGGCCGGTCTCAGGCTCCCGATAACGCCAGTCGGGCCCGGCACCTGCATCGAGCAGCACGCTCGTGACCACCACGTCGGTCAGTATCCGGGCTTGCTCGCGCGGGTCGTGCCCGGAGATCTCCGCGCTGAGCTGCGCCACGCGCCCCACCCCGCCAGCATCGAAGTGTGCAAAGCGACTATGGGGCGGGATGTTGAGATCCGGATAGCGCTCGCGCGTCACTTCGGCGGTGATGCGTGCGGCGTCTTGCATCCGTGCCAGGTCGACGCTGAAGTGTCGCAACTCTCCGCGCAGGCCGGCGTCTAGCACGCGTTCACACCGCTCGCGGATCGTGCGCGGTGATCTGAGCTCGTTGACCAGCTCCAGCACGCTCACTCTTCAAACCCCCGGCCCTTAACCTTAGCCAGCATTTCAGGCGGTGGAATCGAGCCCTCGGTGTAATAGCCAGCGGCCACCTTGGCTTCCATCTCCACGCGCGCATCGGCCGGGATAAGCTCATCCGGAATTTTGACGCGCGTGCCGATGGTGATGCCCGAACGGGTGATCGCGTCGTATTTGACGTTGCTCATCGACACCAAGCGATGGATATGGCGAATGCCTAGCCAATGCAGCACG
>JBBSJC010000629.1:0-4607 GCA_038257655.1 Polyangiales bacterium
ACCTGCCGGCGGTGATTTACCAGGCGTCCGAGGACCGCAACAAGGATCTTTACATCCCGGTCGCGGGACCTTGGATGGACTTTGCAGACGGTAATGACAGCAACACCGCCAAGACAATTTTAGTGGTCGATGGCGCCCTGCAGGGCCTTGGTGCGCTCGGTATGTTGAGCAGCTTTTTCATTCCTGAGAAGAACACGCGCACCTGGATGTTGATCGGTGGCCGTCGCAGTGCGCTCAACGTCACCCCCGCACGTATGACCAGGGCGGGATACGGCCTGATTGCAAACGGCAGGTTTTAGAGACTGGGAGCAGACCGTCAGGTCTGAGCTGTTTCAGTCGTCCTTCGCTCAAAGTGCGCGCAGCACGCGAAGCGAGCGCACTGCGAAGAAGCCGTAGACGACGAGCAGGGCGAGCGCGCTGAGCCAAATCATCGTCATGTACATGGTGGTGATGCCAGCGCGCGTGAAGCCGTAGACTTGGACTAAGCGGTCAAGGTCACCGCTTCCGTCGCCAGCGGCACCTAGAATCGAGCCCATTGGTAGCTCGTGGGAACCGTGCCTTATCTCGAGCCAAAGCTTGGTTGTCGCAACCCAGGCTCCGGCCGCCGGAAACAGCAGCAAAAAACGGAAGAAATCCCAGCGCAGCCGATCGAGCACCGGGAAGAAGAAGGCGATCATCACGAAGCTCGAAAGGATGATTTCCCCCGCGATCCCGCCGAGGATCATGAGCATCATCGAGCTCTCTTCTGACAGCAACAACGAGAAGAGGCCCTGGAGCGCCAGCAGTCCTGTACCCACGAGCACAGGAAAACGGCGCCTCTCCAGCCAGCCTCGGTAGAGCAACACGCCGATCAAGCTCGTCACCAGCAGGCCGACAAAGACCGAACGGTCTTGCTTCCAAAAGGTAAACCCAAAGGGAAGGGGTAAGGCGGCACGACCGGACAGCCACGCGGGTACGGCATGGCCCAGCTCATGAAACTGTAGCTGCACCATGTACAGGAGCACGCGGCCGAGCTCGGTCGTAGCGACAAGCGACATCCACAACAACGCCAGGGGAACGGTCAAGATGTCCGCCCAAGGATTCGAGAATGGAATCCGCTGTGCTTCGAGCTCAGGTTCGGCCTCGGTATCCCCTTCCAAAAGCCCCTGCGCGGTGCGCACGACGACTCCGAGGCTACTCCGTGCGAGATCGGCTAGACCAGGCTCCGAATCACCCAGGGAGCGAGGCCGCTCGAGAGGCAGGCTTAGGCTCGTCGAGGGCCTCCGACGTATGATGTTGGCGCGCAGCTTTGGCAGCACACCCGCGTCGAGAAACAGCGCGCCGCATTGGCCGCAATGACGTACGCCATCAGCGCTGTGGCTGGTCGGCGTCACCCGGAGCCAATCCCCGTCCGTTGGGCAGCGCAAGCGCCTTAGCAGCATGGGCTCGGGCAGCAGCTGCTCCAGTGGACTTGCCGGGGCCGCCTCGGCCAGCGCGCTAAGCTCAGCACCCAGCCACAGCCCCGTCTCCGGACCTTGGCAGAACGTGCCGCGACACTGCGCACAGAACCACACCTGCGCGCCTGATGCGTCGTCGAAAGCTTGAAGCTCAAGGTCAGCGCAGCGCGGACACGCATAGGTCGGCATGGACCCACCCAGCGTATCACGGACCGCTGCGACCCTGGCGCGGGCTCAAGTTAGCGGGGCGTGATTGCGCTCGGGGTCAGGGGAGGTCACGCGGAGCAGTGCCTAGCCCGGCGTTGACCTGGTGGTTGACGGCGACGGCGACGAGCTCTCGCCGTCGCCCACCACGTCAACGGCCACGCGACGAGTGTACTTTCTGCGGGGGCGGTTCTCTACCTCCGGCCGACATTACTACTAAGTGAATTCTGCGCGCGCCGCCAAACAGACGCGTCTTCACGCGCAAGCGTCGCGATTCGTGGGTGCAGTTCACTATTACCATCGGGCAGTGCGCGGACGATCGCGGCTTACACACGCGCCCATGTTGAGTGTGTTGGGTGTTGATCGAGCTCGCCCCAGTGGGGCCGGAATGCCTGTGGCACCACTCGCCGGCCGTGCCGAAAACGTGCGAAATGGCGCGCAATCGTTGAGCTGAAATGCCGCTGAAACCTACCGCTAAGCAGGGGTTGGCGTTCAACTTGCAGGCCGCGAGGGCAGTCGCAAGCGCGAGTGACGGGGCGAGGCCTGCACTTTCTTAGTGCCCCTTTCGTCGCTCCCTGTGCGTAGGCCAACCGCAGGCCAATTTCCACGCCGAAGGGAGGATGGAGCATGTCGAGTTCGTCAAATGGGGGCACCAATGGTAGCAGTCAGCCTTATGAAGCTCGCCGTCCTGCGGGGCAGAACGAGCTAGACATTCCGCAGCATGAGGGCATTGTAAAAGTCATCGAGGTGCTTGCGGAGTCGCCCCACAGTTGGGAGGACGCCGCGTTCAATGCCCTCAACGAGGCCGAAGCCTCGATCAGAAACATCAAGTCCATCTACGTGAAGGACATGCAGGCCATCGTGCATCGAGGCGAAATAGTAAGGTGGCGCCTGAACGCCAAGATTTCGTTTGCCGTGAATAGTCACGAGCAGGCGAGCAGAGGCAGGATGGGCGAAAAAAGCAGTAGACCGTCAGAAACACACCGACAGGGAGGCCGTATCATGGAGCGCATGGAAGAGGGCAGGCGTCAGTACCGGGATGATCGCGAAGAAGGCCGTGAGCGGTACGAGAGCCAAGAGGAAAGTCGCTACAGGGGACAGGGCGGCGGTTACCGTGCCTCCGAGGATGAGGGCCGTCGCGGCGGCTCTGAAGGCTGGGAGCAGGGCGAGTACGGGCGCAACCAGAACATGGGCTGGCGCTACGGCGGCGAAGAGGGCTCACGTTCTCAAAGTGGAGGGTATGGCGGCATGAGTCACCAGGGCTCGCGCGAGCCCTCCTATCGTCAGAGCGAGTACGGCGGCGGCGAGCACATGGGCCGCAGCGGTCAGTCCAGTGGGGGACAGTACGGTGGCGGATACGGCGGCAGCCAGTCCAGTGGTGGACAGTATGGCCGTGGGCAGTATGGCCGTGGGCAGTATGGCCGTGGGCAGCAAGGCGGCGGTAGCAGCTCGCGCTTTGGTGGCCAAGAGACGGGCGGCCAGTACGTCGGGCGACAGTACCGAAGTGGCCAGCTCGGCGGTTTTGACGGCGGCCAGTATGGCGGCGGCCAGTCTGGGGGTGGGTATAGTGGATATAGCGGTGGCCCGTCCGGAATGTACGGCGGTGGCCAGTACGGCGGCCAATCTGGCAACCGTCAGTACGGTGGCGGTCGGTACGGCCAGGGTGGGCAGTACGGTATCGAGCGCCAAGGTTACTTTGGCGAGGGTGGCATGGGACAGCGGTCCTACCAGGGCGAGGAGCAGGGACACGACGAGAGCCTGGGTCACCAGCTGTCTGAGTTTGGCGGCGCCATGGCCGGGCGCGTACGCCGCATGTTCCGCGGACCTAAGGGGTATAAGCGCTCCGATGATCGGATCCGTGAGGACGTGTGTGATATTCTATCGCAGGTAGAAGAGGTCGACCCCACCGAGATTGAAGTGAGTGTGTCCGGTGGTGAGGTAACCCTCAGCGGCAGCGTCCCCGAGCGCTCTATGAAGTGGCAGGCCGAGCAGATCGTGGACAATGTCCATGGTGTCAGCGACATCAACAACCAGCTGCGTGTGAAGCGCTATGAGTCGTCGCCTTCCATGGGCACAGGCGGCATGGGCGGCATGGGCAGCAGCACGAGCACCGGGCAGACGGGACAAGCCGGACAGACCGGTAAGGGCTCCACTGCGCGCAGCTGATTCTGTGCTGCCTCGCTGCCGACTTCACGGCCGCGCCCTGTGCCAGCGCTGATCTTGATCAGCCCGCGCCAGGGCGCGGCAGCGTGAAGACAAATCGGCTGCCCCGCTTTGCCTCGCCCTCGACCCAGATGCGAGCGCCATGGGCATCGATCACGCTCTTTGCGATGAAAAGGCCGAGGCCCACGCCGCCTTGGCCATTGGGCGCGCCACCTTTCCAGTAACGGTCAAATAGGTGCGGCACCTGCTCCACGGCAATGCCTGGACCTGTATCGCTGACCGAAAAACATACCTCTTTATCGAGGGGCTTCGCTGCTACTGAAACGGTTCCCCCTTCGGGGGTAAACTTGATCGCATTCCCGACTAGAGTCGAAAAGACTTGAATCACGCGATCCCGGTCGCAAAACACAGTGCCGGATAGACGTGGGACGTAGCGCTTCAGCTTGATCTTCTTGGCGTTCGCCAGCGGCTCGGCAATTTGCATGGCTTCATCGACCAGCTCGAGGACACTTTGTTCGCGGCAGGTGATGGCAAACTGACCGGCCTCGATCGTCGTGGCCGTGAGCAGGTGATCGATTAGCTTGCTCATGCGCTCCACCGAGCGCGCGATCGTGTCGACCTGTTTGCGAGTCCTACGTCGCTCCAAGGAAAAGTGAGAGGGGGTAATGTTCATGGCACTTTTTCCGGCTCCTCTGCATGAACCCTCAGGCTCGGTGGCGGGGCCGCGGGCTCCATGGGGCAGGAATGTAACACAGGTACGTTCGCAAACTACCAGCCCGATACGGTCTGCCGCCATATGCCACT
>JBBSJC010000630.1:0-4598 GCA_038257655.1 Polyangiales bacterium
GGGCGCCACCATCGACCAGTACCTGCAGGCCACCAAGCGAACGCAGATGGCTGAGCGTGCCCTCACGTTCGAGACCAAACGCGAACATGCGAGAGTCGCCGCTGCAGAAGCGCAGGCTTTCGAGCGGGGGCCGGCCGTCGTGGCGCCTGTGCCACCGCCGGTGCCCTCGATTCCGCCGCGCCAGATCACGGATGAAGCGCGCAAGCTCGCCCAGCAGATCATGCAGAGGCGTCTGCGCGGCGTAATCGGCCAGGCGTCAAAAGCCGCGGTCGATCCGGCGCCAGCTGCGTCCACGCCAAGCACACCGGCCGCGCAGAGTACGTCAATCTTTCCTGTGGAGCGCACCGATCCTCAAGAGCTGTTGCGGCGTTTGACGCGCACGCTCAAAGACGTCGCCCGCGTGACTGGAACGTCTGATCCGCTGACGCGTCACGTCAAAGCCGCCCAGAACGCTTTTGTGCGCGGAGACATCGCGGAAGCGGCCAAGCTGATGCAGAAAGCGGTCTCGCTCGCGCCAGAGCGCGAGGACCTGCGCGCGGAGTTCGATCGCCTCTCTACGATCCTTTCAGAAAAACTGGCGGCGGCTTACGAGGAGCAGGCCCGCTTCGAGCAGAAGAGCAATAAGTGGGCATCGGCTGCTCTCTCGTGGGCCAAGGTGTGCGACGGCAAGCCGCAAGATGCGACAGCCCATCGCCTTGCCGCGCACGCCTTATTCAAGGCCGGCGGTGATTTGCGAGGTGCGCAGAAGTATGCGCAGCAAGCAGTCTTCCTTGCCCCCGACGACATCGAGGGGCACCTGCTGCTTGCACAGCTTTATATGACCATTGGGCTGAAGCTGAATGCAAAGCGGGAGCTCGATGCTGCGAGCAAGCTGGATCCTGAGAACGAGATGGTAAAGAATCTTCTAGCGGACATGAAGAGTTAGTCGTGTTTGTGTCGGGCTGCTTTTCGTCGGGGGACGGGCACCCAAAGGGGCATTCACGATTCGCTCTTCACGCCTCGATAGGTCGAGTGCGCTCGTGTCTTCGCCGGCAGTGCCGGCACTGGAGTGGGGATGGAGAAGGTTATCGGCATCGATCTGGGTACGACCAACTCGTGCGTGGCCGTACTCGAAGGCGGTCAGCCTGTCGTCGTTCCAAATCGGGGCGGCTACAAGACGACGCCATCGATGGTCGCGATCACAGAGTCAGGTAAGCGGTTGGTGGGGCACATCGCCAAGCGTCAGGCGGTCACCAACGCGGAAAACACGGTCTACGCTGCCAAGCGTCTGATCGGGCGCAAGTGGAACAGTCCACAAGTGAAGAACGCGATCGCAACCTGCCCCTATCGCATCGTGGAAGGTCCACACAACGATGCGCGCATTCAGCTGCGCGACAAGATTTACAGCATCCCGGAGATCAGCGCGATGATCCTCCAGGAGATGAAGATGATCGCGGAGGACTACCTCGGTACGGAGGTGGACAAGGCCGTGATCACGGTACCTGCGTACTTCAACGATGGTCAGCGCCAAGCGACGAAAGACGCGGGCGCGATCGCGGGACTCGACGTCATCCGCATCATCAACGAGCCGACGGCCGCTGCGCTCGCCTACGGTTTCGGCAAGAACATCGATCGTACGGTCGCCGTGTACGATCTGGGTGGTGGCACCTTCGACATCTCGATCTTGGAGATTTCGAGCGACGGCGTCTTCAAAGTCATCAGCACCGCGGGCGACACGTTCCTCGGCGGCGAAGACTTCGACATGCGCATCATCGACTGGCTTGTCGATGGCTTTTCGCGCGAGCACGGGATCGACTTGCGCCAAGATCGTATGGCGCTGCAGCGCTTGAAAGACGCCGCAGAAAAAGCCAAGTGCGAGCTCTCGAGCGTGCCCGAGACCGAGGTGAACTTACCGTTCGTGATCTCGAGCGCGCGCAACGAGGCTTTGCACCTGCAGTGCATGCTGTCTCGTGTGAAGCTCGAGGAGCTGTGCGGGGATCTGGTGCAGCGCACGATTCAGATCTGCGAAGCGACGCTCGAGGAAGCGGGGCTCGACAAGAGCGAAATCGAAGATGTGATCTTGGTCGGTGGCATGACGCGCATGCCGCGCGTGCAGCGTTTGGTCGGCGACTTCTTCGAGCGCGAGCCGTGTAAGGGCGTGCACCCGGACGAGGTTGTGGCGCTCGGTGCAGCGATCCAAGCGGCGGCGCTGATGGACGAAGGGCCGGAGATGATCCTGCTCGATGTCACGCCGCACACCCTCGGCATCATGGTCGTCGGCGGTTACTTCGAAGCCTTGATTCCGCAGAACAGCACGGTGCCCACCGCGCGCTCTAAAATCTTCACCACGGTTCGCGAGAATCAGACGGCAGTGAAGATCCTCGTGCTCCAGGGCGAATCGCACCGCGCCGAAGAGAACGAATTGCTCGGCGAATTCGTGCTCACCGGTCTGCGTCGCGCGCCCGGCGGCCAAGTCGAAGTCGAAGTGACCTTCGAAATCAACGCGGACGGCATTGTCAGCGTGCATGCAAAAGACATGGAGACCGGCCAACATCAATCGATCACGGTCACGTCCTCGAGCAGCCTCACGCGCGACGAGATCTCGGCGATGGTCGAACAGTCCCACGATTTTGCGGTCACGCGTCGCAACAGCGAAGAAGCGGAGCAAGCGATCCAAGAGGCCGAGCGCTTGATTGCGGAGATCGAAAAGCTGTTCCCCCAGGTCGAACGCGTGGTGGCGGGCAGCGACTTTGGCCGCGATGCGATCGAAAAGGCGCGCGGTGTCGTAGCGCGCGCACAGGCGTTGATGGCATCAGGCGATGCCACGGAGCTCAAAGAACAGCTCGACGCCCTTGCTCGTACCCAGCGGATGTTCAAGGGCGTCGTCGGTAAGACGGCGTGATGTGAAGGAACGCGATCGAAGACCGCGCGAGCCCCGGAAGGCGCCGCTACCCGGTGGCCCCGCTGTCGAGGGCGATGGCGAAGGCGATGGCGATGGGAGCCGCGCCCAGCCAGGACGCCCGCGTTCGGTAAACCTTACTCTGAGCACGCGGCCGCTTGCGCTTCCTGGCGAGGAGTCGAGCGCAGAGAGCGCCATCCCCATATCGCTGCGTCCGGCGCCCGCGGACCCAGCGCACTTTGACGCTTGGACGCTCGATCGGCTGCGCCGTAGTAGCTTGCCGCCCGCGATGGCCAGGCGCGCAGTGACTGCACTACCACCCCCGCCACGCTCGCTTACACCTGAACCTATCGACGCCGCGGGTGAAGATGGCGGTGCGCTCTCCCTCGTCGCCCGCGCGACGAGTCCGACAACTTTTGCCGACGACCTGTTTAGCGAGATGTCGGATCGCTTTGCGCTCGGCGACTTCACCGGTGCACTACGCGCCGCCGAGCTCTTACTAGGCCAGGACCCGGCCCACGACCTCGCGCAACATTACCGAAGCACCAGCCGTAGTAAGCTCGAAGCGATGTACACCTCGCGGCTGTCCGCGGGCGGTCCAGTGCCCGAGCTCGCTGTCCCAGATTCCGAGCTGCGTTGGTTGGGGCTCGATCCTCAGATAGCAATGGTGCTGTCACGGGTCGATGGCGAGTCCGATATTGAGGCGGTGATCGCTGGCAGCACCGTGCCGAGACTCGAAGCATTGCGCGCCCTTGTCGCATTGCTCGACGCCAGGGTGATTCGACTCGTGTAGGACAATCTCCTATATCGGGGGTTGTGCTGCAGCGCTGGACGGCAGTAACGTGATGGCGCCACGTCTAGCGCGTGACTCGAAGAGGGCAGGGGTTGGGAGAGCAAGGTCCAAGTAGTCTCTGGTTCGCCGTCGCAGCGTGCGTGTTGGTTGGCGGACTGTGCGCGGCACTCGACGGGGCGCTTCGTGCGCTGGGTGAAGCGCGTATCCGCGCAGCCCGCGAGGACGTAGGCGCGCGAGCGATCGCAGCCAGTTACTACATGGCAAACCCGCGCAGGCTTCATACGCGTCTGCTCGCCGGTCGCGTGATGTGCTTGGCCTGCGCTTCCGGACTATCGGCGTACCTGGGCAGCCAATGGGCCGGTATCGTAGGCGGCGTGGCAGTCACCGGCGCTGTCACCATCCTGTACGGATTGATCGCGGAATCCGCGACGCGCTTTGCCAGTCGACGTGCCACCGGCCTCGCGCTGCCGCTGCTTGCGAAGCTACGCGTGCTCGAGCTCGCGTTTGCTCCTTTCGCAGTGCCGCTCGTCTGGGTGGGAGGCAAAATCGACCGCGCGTTTCCTCCGCGTCCTGAAGACGACCCGGAGCGTGTCACCGAGGCTGATGTCGAGAACCTGATCGAACAGGGTGAGGAGGTCGGCTCGATCACCCAGGATCACGCTGCGATGCTGCGTGCGGTGCTCGACTTTCACGACATGGTCGCGCGCGAGATCATGGTGCCGCGCACGCAGGTGGTGGCCCTCGACATCCACACGGACTTCGACAAGGCGGTCGCGCGCATGAGCGAGGAGGGCCACTCGCGGGTGCCGCTCTTCGACGGGCAGATCGACAACGTCGTCGGCGTGCTCGTCACCAAAGACCTCTTCCGCGTCGCCACGCAGGCGCCCGGCAAGGGGGGCGAGCGCTCGCTGGAGGCCCTCGCGCGCA
>JBBSJC010000631.1:0-4591 GCA_038257655.1 Polyangiales bacterium
CACGAGTTCGGCCACGCGCTTCACTACCTGTTGTCTGAGATTAACTATCCCGGCTTCAACGATACCCCGCGCGATTTCGTGGAATACCCATCGCAGGTACACGAGATGTGGGTGCTTTCGCGCCCGGTGCTCGACAAGTTCGCCAAGCACTATCAGACGCAGAAGCCGATGCCCGCAGCGCTCGTGAAGAAGATCGAGGCCTCGCGCAAGTTCAATCAGGGGTATCAGACGGTCGAGTACCTGTCGGCTGCCATCCTCGACATGGAGCTACACATCAAGCCTGACGGTTCGATCGACCCGCGCGCTTTTGAACGCGAGACCTTGGCGCGCATCGGTATGCCGCGAGAGGTCGCCATGCGTCACCGTCTGCCGCAGTTCGGACACCTGTTCACGGGCGACGATTACTCGGCCGGTTACTACAGCTACCTATGGTCCGAGGTCATGGATGCGGACACCCAAGAGGCGTTCCGCGAGGCGGGCAACGTGTTCGACAAGGCCACTGCAGACAACATGCGCAAGTACATCCTGGCCCCCGGCAACAGCACCGATCGCGGCGAAGCCTTCAAGCAGTTTCGAGGGCGCGACCCGGATGTGAAGGCGCTGCTCAAGCGGCGCGGCTTTCCTGTCGCGGACCCAGTCTGATTTAAGGGCCCGTTGCGCCGCGGAGCATTGCGCCGCCTGTTCTTCTGGCTTAGTCAGGAGAGATGAATGCTCGTTTGCTGCTCGGCCTGGGCGTGGGGGCCTTGTTCATCCTTGGCAGCCTCTACTTACTACTTCTCCCAGACATACGTCCGACGCGCGAAACGGAGTTCGACGCAACTACTGAATCGCTGCGGGCGGCCTGCTACCTATTCGAAGGGACCTATCAGCGCCCGCCGCGCGACTTGAACGAGCTTGTGGAAAGAGCATTCCTGTCAGAGTCGGTGCTGGTCGATCCGTGGCGCCGACCTTACCTATTGCAACAGTCCGGCAACAGATGGCGAGTCCTGAGCCTTGGGCCCGATGGTAAGCTCGGCACCAAGGACGACAAAGAGACTACCGTTGAGTTCTCGGTTGCAGGCACGTCGCCGTTGCCGACCCAGGGCGCTTATCGACCTTGACGCCAACGGGCCCCCCCCGCTCACACGGAAAGGGAGACGGCGTGGGGGTGGCTTTCGCGCGGCGCGGCGGTTGTGAGAGCACGCACCTCCAACCATCACAGTTAAGATGGCCGAACGCTCTCTCACGAGAACTACGCATCTTAAGAGAGGGCCCGCATGCTGCTCAATCGCTCCCATCTGTTGTGCTTTATGGTCGGCTGTCTGCTGTTTGCCGTCGCGGCCCCGGCGGTCGCTCAGGCGCCGCGTGCAGTGTCGGATCTGCGCTCCTTGCTCGAACAAACCAGTTGTGTGGTGGACGCGCAAGTGACCGATATCGTGTTCGGGTACGACGACCGTCTCGGGCCGCGCACGACTGTGCAAATGAACGATATCAAGCCGCTCGTCGGCTCGTGCAGTTACAGGACGCTCTCGCTGCCACTGCTGGGGGGGCCTACCCGCGATGGGAAGTTCATGCGCGCTTCCGAGGTACCGCGCTTCTCGAAGGGAGTGCGCTATGTCGTATTTCTGCGCAACACGGAGTGGTTCTTCTCGCCTGTTCACTTCCATCATGTGTTGCGCGTCGACAGTCTGTTCGGGCGTGAAGTGCTCGTGGATAACAGCGGCGTTGCCGTGCGCGGCATCGCGCGGAGTGGTCTCGTGCGCGAAGGGCGTCAGCTTACCCACCAGGAGAACGAGGGTGGCCACCTGACCCCACCGCGCGCGCTTGCTAACCTTACGGTTGACGACCTGAAGCTTGCGATCACGCGAAGCACGCTCGCAGCGCGCCTTCAGCAGTATGCGTCGCTCCAAGGGATCGCCGTCGGCGGCACCTACCGTCCCGAGCCACAAGCCGGGCGTGCCTGGAATCGGCTGAATGACGTGAAAGCCTCACCTACCACGGTCACTCCCCCGCCAGGTTGCGATCCGCTCTCCCAGTCTTGTCTCTGAGTGGTCAAAGGAGAATACGTCATGTCTTACGACCATCTTCGCGCCCTCGCGTTCGCAGTCCTATCGCTACCCGCAGCCACGTCGGTAGCTCACGCGTATGCTTTTGAGACCTGTGACTCGATGCCGGTCACCTGGGAGAAGCCCATGGTGCTCACTCGCCACCTTTGCTCTCTTCCCGATGGCTCCCCCAAGACGGATGGTTACCACGATGCGCTGGCTACCGTGCAGCGATACGTGACACTCGCCGAGCGCGGACCGGACACGCCAGCCTCCACTTGCACGCTTACGCTTGGCGACGAAGTCAACGACGTGAGTGTCGTGCAGCGCACCGACATCGACGGTGCCTCGGGCATGGCCATCACCTTCAGCGATGGGGGAGTTGGGCGCGTTGGCTGTGACCCATTGGGCGGGACCTTCTATCAGGAGGCCAACGTGCTGGTCGCGAGCGACATTCTCTTCGACGCGTTTGACCCAGCCTACCTTCCGGGCAACTCCACGATCCCGGGTCTTGGCCGATTCGTCTGGTTGCACGAGCTCGGCCACGCCCACGGGCTCTCGCACCCGGCAGAGCCGATGGCGGTAATGCACGATGCGCCCGCGCCCGCGGCGCTACCTGTTCCCGAGCTCCTTCCCGACGATGCCGCCGGGCTGCGCTCCTTGGCAATGCGCTGGGTCTTGGGTGCAGGGCGAATCGTGCTCTCGATGCAGACGACGGGCGCGCACGGCAACTACGTCACCGAGCCGCTCGAGCAGAAAGCTGTGTGCCCGTCTGAGTCGTTCTCACTGCGCTTTTCCTTGGGCAACACCAAGGTCTCGACGACTGCGCAGGGCGCGCTGATTCGCGTCACGTTGCGCGACCGTAAGACTGGCTGGGAGAAGATCGCGGCCGAATGGAGCTGGAACATCGCGCCGGGTTTGTCTCAGCCCAAGCTGGACACGAGCGTGCCCGCCGATACTGCGCCTGGAGACTACGATCTTTACCTTACGGTTATAGGGCCGAATACTTTCGGCACGCAGGCAGTCAGGTACCCCCTTTCGTTCAAGGTCAAGGACTGCCGCGATATCAACCTCGCTTCGCGTGGCCCCTGGATTCAGCGCAACGACGCATTTGACTCTGCCTCTGCGAGCATCGCCGTGGCACGACGTGGCGACTCGATCGAGCTGCTCGGGCTCGGGGGAGACCGCAGCGTGTGGGCGCAGTGGCAGACGCCGCAAGGTTGGACGGGTTGGCAGCAGGTCGCCCCGATTAAAGCACTCAAGCGCATCGCCGCGCTTACCCTCGCAGACGGGCGCCTCGCGCTGTTCGGTATCGGCTACGACGACGGCCAAGTCTGGACGACGACCGAGGGCTGGGGCCGGTTGTTCGAGGCCTGGACGCGGCTCGATCCGCAGCAGAACCTTCCCGTCACGGATCTGGCCGTTGCACTGAACAACGACGGGCTACCGGAGGTGTACGCCGTTACGCCAGAGGGCGTCATGTACCGTAACGATCGCTACTGGATTGTCAGCGGTGTGATGGGGGGGCAGACGCCCTGGAGCGGCTTTAGCGCGGTCAGCGACGGGAGCGTACGGCTGCGCGTGCCGTACGTGGGCCGCGATGCAGACGGTCGCCTGTTCGTGTTCAGCGTGGGCGACGATAGCCACGTCTGGCTGGCAAACCACCTGCGCGACACACCCGTCGAGCTGTTCGGCTCGCGCCGCTACGCCCTCTCGTCGTTCTCTCCGATGAGCGGCCCCACTAGCGGCGCGTGGATCGAGCAGATGGTCGTCGGACACACGTCGGATGCCAGCGGACGCAAGCTCGCGCTCTTGACCGTGGACGACAGGGGGGAGGTGCACTCGCGCGCGCACCAGAACGCCCCATGCAAACCGCCATTCTGTATACTCAGACCAGCCTGGACCCCGTGGGAGAAGCTGCCGTTCTGGCCGCAAATCGAAGGCATCGCGGTCGCCAACCATGCCGAAAACGGAGCCGGCAACGGACGCATGGAAGTGATCGGATGGGACAAGTGGCTGCAGGTGTTCAACGTCGCGCAGACCACGCCGAGCAGCATGGGCGCGTGGCCGAGCCAGGACCAGGTTAAGTGGGGTTGGCTGCGTGGCCGCGGCGTGAGTCAGATCGTGGCCACGGAAAACGCCGACGGCCGCCTGGAGTTCTTCGGCGTCGCACCAGACCATACCGTTCGGCACAACTGGCAGACGCCCGGCTCGTGGACTGGGTGGCACTACTAAGGTTTGGGTAGCTCGCAGGTGGCTTCCAGATGGTCCCGCGACGGCGCGCGCAGGCTCTTTGAACATGTAGCCGGCCTGCCAATGATTGTCGCACTTAGGGATCCCCCCTCGACCTTACGCTTGGGCACAAGCGTGCTTGATGAGACGTACGTCGGCTCGGTCGTGATGGTCGACGACTAAGGCATCGCGCACCAATAACTGATCCGGATCGGCGTCGAGGCGCCCCGTCGTCGGTGATGAAAATTCGCAAGGATACTCCCCGTATCTGGAGAATTTTCAGCGCTGACGACGGGGATGCACCGGCGTTGAAACGGGTCAGTTATTGGCGCGCG
>JBBSJC010000632.1:0-4585 GCA_038257655.1 Polyangiales bacterium
AATCGTGCCTTCACCGATTAACAGCGCAGCGCCCGCCAATCCCAACCAGAGCAGCGTGCCCTTACGAGCGGACACCGAGCGACCACGGCGCCGCGCCAGCGTGAGCAAGGAGAGCACGCCGCCTTCTCCGTGGTTGTCGGCGCGCAGCACAAACGTCAAGTACTTGATTATGATTACGAGGAAAAGTGCCCAAATGATGAGCGAAATTACGCCGAGCACATGCGCCGTAGAGGTGCCCACGTGCAGCAACGATTCGCGCATCGTGTAGAGGGGCGAGGTGCCGATGTCGCCGTAGACGATACCCAGGGCGCCAAGGGAAAGGGCCAACCTGGCCTTGGCGGAGGGAGACTCGTTCAGGTGCCCTTCATGGCCTTCAGCGCCTTCGTGCCCTTCCTGATCGGCGTGGCTTGAGTGCTGGCCGCTGTCGTCTTCCTCGGAAACCCGCGGGACCTGGGATGGTGTGGACAAGCTAACTCCGGTCCTTGTAGGACATCTCTCACCGGGGGCGCGAGCATAGCGAATTGAGCGAGTGCACGCTCGTTCGACGCGGCGTCAGGGGGCAGCCGTCGCTCTCGCTCGCAAACAGTCAGGTCGGAACCGTCCGATCAGGCGTAGAGACGCACGGCTTTTGGATGGTACTGCTCGGGCTTCCACAAGCCTTTGAGTGGGTAGGGCGGTCCTACCTCGGGGTTTTCGGCCAATAAATCCCGCAACGCCGCGGTCCGGTCCTCGTCGGTGTAAGGCTCGATGTCGGCGCACCATTCGACACTATTGCCGTTGGGATCCCGGGTGTAGATCGACTGCACGAAGCCGTGATCGACCTTCATGACCTCGGTTCCCCATTTGAGCCAACGGTCTCCGAGGCTGCGCAAGTCTTCGCGCTTGGCATCGAATGCCAGGTGGTTGACCCACCAGGGTAAGCCGAGGCCGGTGGACATGCCGGCGTGCCAGTTATCGCCGATTTTCTCGTCATGCAGCTCCCAGAACGCGATTTGTCCTCCACCGCCTGGGATCTCGTAAAAGACGTGTTTTGCCCAGCCTCCCGGGTTGTCGGTGGGTGCAACGACCGTCTTGGCGATGCGAAAGCCCATGGCATTCGTGTAGAAGTCGTGGGTCGCCTGCAGGTCTTTGGTGGCGAGTGCGATGTGGTGGACGCCCATGTTCGTACCTCTCGGGATGCGCTCACATTCTAACCAAAATGTGAATAGTGCCAAGGTCGGTATTCGACAGACTGTCGTCAAGCGTGCGACTCTGGTGACGCCGCGCGTGCGGCGCCGCATGCAGCAGAAGCCTCACAAGCGTTGGTATGATCTCGACTCCGCTGAGTTGCTGCCGACGTTGCTGATGTCGGCCTACTTCTTCTTGGTGATCACCAGCTTCTGGATCTTGAAGCCGATCAAGAAGTCGCTGTTCTTGCGCTTTCACAAGGCCCAACCCCTCGAGCTGATGGGGATGGTCTTTGCCGATGCGCGTGCGGAGCAACTGGCAAAGCTGTTGAACATGCTCGTCGCGGTACTTGCAGCGACGTTGTTCATTCGGGTGTCCGCGCGCTTTCGTCGCCAGCGACTGACTTACGTGTTCGGGGCGTTGATGATGGCAGCGCTTGCGACCTATGCCCCGTTGCTCGAGCATCCGAGCGCAGTCACGGTGTGGTCGTTCTACTTGTTCGGCGACCTGTTCAACATGCTGATGGTGGCTTCGTTCTTTGCTTTCCAGAACGATATCGCCTCGCCGGACCTGGCGCGCCGTACCTACGGCACAGTGGTGCTCGGGGGCGTGCTGGGCGGGGTCGTCGGCTCCACTTTTCTCCGGGCGCGGATCGGAGAGTTTGCGACTTCGACCTGGATCTGGCTCTGCTTTGTCGCGACCCTGCTCGTGATCGTGCTGGCCGCGTGCGTCGGGCGCACCAGATTGCTGCAAGGCCACGAAAGCGGAGATGGTGCCGCCGTCTTGAGTGCATTCGATGCAGACGCGGGCATCGCCGGTGCACGCGTCGTGGCACGCTCGCCTTACTTGATGTCGATCGCCGTGCTCGTGACCATGTACGAGCTGGTGTCCGCGGTGCTCGATTTCCAGTTCAGCGCGACGATCACGCACTACCTGGACAGTAAGGCTATCGACCAGCACCTAGCGACCGTGTTCATGATTACCAACTGGGTTTCACTGGGCGTCCAGCTACTCGCGACCGGTTGGGTGATGCGGCGCTTTGGCGTTCGTGCTGCCCTGAGTGTCTTACCCCTCGCCGTGCTCGCGGTGTCGAGCGGGTTTGTGCTGTTGCCAGGGCTCTGGTTAGGTAGCTTCTTGAGCATCGCTGACAACTCGCTTCACTATTCAGTCAATCAGTCCGCGCGCGAGTCCCTTTACGTTCCCACCTCCACCCGGGAGAAGTATCAGGCCAAGGCCTTTATCGACGTTTTCGTGCAGCGCAGCGCCAAGGTGGGCGGCCTTCTGCTGATTCTGTTACTGGACGGAATGGTCGCAGACAACTTCAGCTTCATTCGCCTGCTCAGCGTCCTCGTCCTCGTGCTCGCCGGCGTCTGGCTCTGGCATGCCCGGCACGCTGGACGGCGCTTCGAAGTGCTTGCGCAAGCGCCCGCAGAATGATCTAAAAGACGGCCGGTCCCTGCCTGGAACCGGCCGTCACATAGCTGAGCGGGGGAGAACGCTCAGCCCTTTGGCTTCACTGCGAGCATGACGTTCAGCTCGATCTCATCGGAGACCTTGAGGCGGACGACCGAAGGGACCTCGATCTTGTAGTTGGTCAGGTTGACCTTGAAATTGGCCTGGATGCGCAGGCCTTTCTCGGGAATCCAGCGAACCTTGGCGGTCGCGGTCTCATCGCGCGTCACGCCGTGCATGGTGAGCTTGCCCTTGACCTTGACGTCCACGGCCTGGTTCGGCGTGAGCTTGTCGGCGCCCTCGATCTTCGACAGCTCGAACTTGATCTTCGGGTACTTCTTGGCATCGAGCCAGGCATCGGAGCGCAGATGCTCGTCACGGAGGTCGACGCTGGTACGGATGCTCGCGACGGCGAGCTCAATCTTACCCTTTGCCTTACCGATCGCGCCCGGATCGACGTCGAGGTCACCGGTGACCGTGTGGCCCACTCCGGAGATCGTCTCAAGCGGCGCCTTCGAGACAAACTGGATACGACTCTCCTCGCTGCCTTCGACCATGAACTTGGCGCTGGATGCTGCGCTTGCCGCATGCATCGAGCTTGCGCCGATTACCACCGAGAGAGCGAACATTGAGAGTAATACTTTGCGTGTCATGGCCTTGCTCCTTGTGTGACGTTGAAAAGGGGTTAGTAGCCGCCGTTACCGGGTGCCGCAGAAAGATTGGTCTCGGCGAAAAGCACGGGATCGATGGCGCGCCAGGCGCCGCTAAGGTGACCACTCGTCTCACCCGCCAGATCATCCGGCGTGTAGTAGTAGAGAGGCCATCCACGATAGGTAAGCTGCTTGACGGATATGCCGCCGACTTCGCGATCGAAATTACCAAAATCGGTTGCCACCATCGAAGAGGGTAGGATCAGCGCGTCCAGGGAGAGTGGCGCCGTCCAGACCGGCCAGCTGTCGAGGCAGGGGCCGGTGCAAGCAGAGACGGGACCAGTTGCGCCTTTGGCGACGGTGTCCTTCATGAAGACGTAGCTGGTACGACCCAGCTTGTTCGTAAGGTAAGGTGCGACTGCACTGGCACCTTCGGGGGTAAGGTCGGCTTTGGCCCCGAGAAATGCGAAGTAGTCACGTGCTACAAACCAGCGACCACCCACGCCATCGCCAGCGATCTCGCCCGAGTCACCATCCATCGTGAAGTAGTAGAGCGGGTGACCTTTGAAGCTGGTTTGCCATGCGCCATCCGGACGCTGAAAGCGGGCGAAATCCGTCTCAGTCAAACCCTCGCCGACGCTGATGTCTTTGACATCGAACACAGGCCACTTCTCGAGGCAGGCGTCGGTACAGCTGCTCAGCCCCGAGCCGGGTACGTCGTTCGCGAACATGTAAAGGGCGCGATCCTGAGAGTTTGCGAGGTAACCTGCGAACTTGCGATCGCTCAGTAGTACGATATCTGCTGTGATTGATCTTGAGTCGCCCCCGGTGGTGCTTACGCCGCCGACGCCACCGCCTACGGTTGCCTCGTCTTTATCGGAAGCGTAAGGGTTTCTCCCATCGTACGTGGGGGCAGCGTCAGTCTCACACGCGCCCAAAGAGAGCGCCGAGAGCAGCCAACTGACAGCGATTATCCTATTGTTTTGCATGTTCGGGTCTCCCCCTGGTTCTCGAAATCGCGGAGTTGCGTGAGGATCAGAGTTGCTCGATCCACTGGAGCAGGCAGGCTTGTTCGTCGGCGCTCAGCGGCGTGCCGATCGGCATGCGCGGCTCGCAGGGAGGTGTGTCGGTGACCTTGAGATACAGCAGACTCTTGGCCGGATCGGCGCTGTCGATTTGGGTGTAGCCGGCGCAGGCATCGCTCGAAGGAAGATCTCGGAGTCTGTCGCCAATACCGGGGCTGCTCAGGTCGAGCTTGGCCGCGGGTGAAGCCGCTCCGTGACAGCCCGCGCTTCCACACTTGAGCGCGAGCAGCT
>JBBSJC010000633.1:0-4583 GCA_038257655.1 Polyangiales bacterium
GCCGATCCATCCCGCCCAGCGGCGTTGCGAAACCTAAGAATGCAGGGAGCATACTGTCGCTTCCGCGCCTTGCTGGACGGGCGCCTCGACGCCGATCCGACCTGATCCTTTTGTGCCGGGCGCTAAGCGCCTGAGGTAACCTGACGGTTGCGCCGCATGGATGGCCGGCGGAAGTCTAAGCATCCGAGGCTTCTCGCTTGTGTGTCTCGGTGCACGGCGCGCCATCACGGGTGCCTCGCTGCATGTCAGGATGCGGCGGCCACCCACGCACCCAGCGCAGACTGACACAGCTGTCTGCCAAGCCTCTGTCTCACAAGCCGTTGGCTGAGACCAACAGGCCTGTGCATGAAAAAGCCACGTTCGTAGGGTGTTGCCAACAGAATTAGAGCCAAAAGACGCTGCGAAGGGTAGGCACAATGCTTGCTGAAGGGTAGGCATGCTGCGTCCCCATGCTCTTGCGTGTCTCGCGCTGGTCGTTGGCTGCACCGCCGATATCGACCAGCTTCTCGGGCCCTCTGGTAGTTCGTCAGATAGCGTAACCGGCTCTACCGCGGGAGCCAACGGCGGCGATTCTGGCGGCGAAGGGAACGGTGCTTCGGGCTCCGGCAAACCGCCAGTACCAGTAGACCCTGGGCACGTCGCGATGCGGCGTCTCAACCGCAGTGAATACAACCGTACGGTGGGAGATTTGCTCGGCACGACCAGCAGGCCTGCGGATGACTTTCCAGCGGACGATATTAGCTATGGCTTCGATACAATCGGCGCGGTCCTCAGTGTCTCGCCGTTGCATCTTGAGCTTTACGATGCCGCAGCCGAGAAGTTGGTCGCCGAACTGTTTGCGCGCCCGAGCGGTGATGCCGTGCGCGACAAGATCCTGAAGTGCGTGAGCAGTGACGCAGACACCTGCGCACGCGAGGTCCTTGGACGCTTGGCGAAGCGCGCGTTTAGGCGCCCCGTCACGGACGACGAGATGCCACGCATCATGTCGATCGTAACGAGCGCGAGAGCGGCCGGTGCAGGTGCTGACGAAGCTTTGGCAACTGCGATGCGCGCTGTGCTGATCTCACCGCACTTTCTGTTTCGCGTCGAGCACGATGCCGATCCCGCGAGCACCGAAGGTCACGATCTGTCGGCTTACGAAATGGCAACGCGGCTGAGCTACTTCCTATGGGGCAGCATGCCGGATGATGAGCTACTCGCCCGGGCCGAGGACGGCAGTCTTGCGACGGCGGAAGGCGTGCGCACCCAAGCCGAACGCATGTTGAAAAGCGAGCGGGCCACCGCGCTCACAACGGACTTTGCAGGACAATGGTTGTTCACGCGCTCGATCGGTGGTCACGAGGTCGATCTCGGTGCATTTCCTGACTACAACCCGGAGCTGCAAGCCTCGATGGTCGAAGAGACCACGCGCTTCTTTTCAGCGTTTTTGATCGAAGATCGCCCCTTCACGGAACTACTCACCGCAGACTTTACCTTTGTCGACGCGCGACTCGCACGCCACTACGGCATGCCCGAGCCAGCCAATGGCTTTGAGCGCGTGAGTCTAAAGGATTCGCCGCGCCGCGGACTCTTGGGCCAAGCCGCTGTGCTCACGCTGACCTCAGTGCCCACGCGCACCTCGCCCGTAAAGCGCGGCAAGTGGGTGCTCGAACAGCTTTTGTGCAGCGCATTGCCTCCGCCTCCCGAAGAGGTGCTTCCGCTCGAGGATAGCGACGCGACGGGCTTACCATTGCGTGAGCGCCTGGCTGAACACCGTAAGAATCCCGTTTGCGCAAGCTGCCATGACTCGATGGATCCGATAGGTCTCGGTCTAGAAAGCTTCGATGCGATCGGCCGCTTTCGCACCACTGAAGGTAGCAATGCCGTCGACAGCTCGGGGACACTGCCGGATGGGCGGAGCTTCGAGGACGCGGCACAGCTGGTCAGTCTGCTGTCTAGCGACGCGCGCTTTGCCAACTGCCTGACCAAGCAGCTGCTGATCTACAGCCTGGGCCGTGAAATCGGCAAGAACGACGATGGCGGCTGGATCGATGTGATCCTCGAGCGTGCCGACGAACGTGGAGGCAGCCTGCGCGAGCTTCTGCTCGCCATCGTGGAGAGCGCTCCCTTTCGCACACGACGCGGTGTGACGGCGACACCTGCGGGCACACAAGGAGCACAGCCATGAACAAAGGATTTTCTCGCCGCCATTTCATGGCGAGCGCAGGCGCGATGATAAGCCTACCGTTTCTGCCCTCGCTTTTGCCTCGCGAAGCACGTGCACAAGACAACGCCTGCAACGCACCCAAGCGCATGCTCGCGTATTACGTCCCCTGCGGCATTCACATGGCTGAGTTCCGCCCCACCGGTGACGGCGCGAACTGGACGGCCAAGCGCATTTTGGAGCCGATCGCCGACCTGAAGGATCAGATCAGCATCCTGACAGGGCTGCGAAACGATCCAGGAGAGTCTGATGGCGCTGGCGACCACGCCGCGGGCACTGGAGCCTTTCTGACGGCGGCGCACT
The DNA here is from genome assembly GCA_038257655.1 of Polyangiales bacterium. Classification (GTDB taxonomy): domain Bacteria; phylum Myxococcota_A; class Polyangia; order Polyangiales; family DASUME01; genus DASUME01. The sequence goes on from JBBSJC010000633.1 coordinate 2,507, forward strand.
GCTTCAAGAGCGAGACCGTCATTCGCAACGGCATCTCCGTGGACCAGGTCGCCGCGCAAAAGATCGGCGGCTGCACGCCACTGCGTTCGCTACAGCTCGGCATCGACGGTGGAGGCAGCACGGGTGGCTGCGACTCGGGGTATGGCTGCGCTTACGTGCGCAACATCTCTTGGGCTTCGGAATCGCAACCACTGCCCAAGGTGACGGATCCCAGGGTGGCCTTTGACTTGCTGTTTGCGGGCTACGACTCGGACGCGAGTGAGGCAGACGCTGCACGACGTCGCGCCCTGCGTAAGAGCGTGCTCGACTATGCGGTCAACGAAGCAAAATCGCTGAACGATAGGCTTGGCCGTAATGACCAGTTGCGCCTCGCGGAGTTTACCAGCTCCGTGCGTGATCTCGAGCTACGCATCGATGCCATCTCGGGTGGCTCTCTCGTGTGCGAAGTGCCCGCCAAACCCGGCGCTCCGATCGACTTTGTGACGCACGTAGGCGTGATGACCGAGCTGATGGCGCTTGGTCTGCAGTGCGATCGAACACGCGTGATCACGTTCATGCTCGGCAATGGCGGCAGTGGGCGCAACTATGACTTCATCGGAGCAAGCGGCGGACACCATTCCTTGTCACACCACGGCGGTAATCGCGACAATCTCGAGAAGCTGACGCGGATCGGTCGCTGGGAAGTGGAGCAGTTCGCTGCGTTGACGCGTCGCTTGGCAGAGATGCCGGACGTGGGCGACACGACGGTACTCGATAACTCGCTGCTGTTTTTCTCGAGCGAAATATCGGACGGAGACCGCCACAACCACGACGACCTGCCTGTGATTCTCGCGGGCGGCGGAGGTGGTGCTGTAAAGCCCGGACGCCACATCGTGTACAGAGGCGGCGCCAAAGTGGCCAACCTGTGCGTGAGCATGTTGCGGTCTGTCGGCGCCAATGTGGATAGCTTCGGTGATGACGGTGATGGACCTCTAGCCGGACTTGCAGGGTAGGGTGCAAGACCACCGAGCTCGACACCGCAAGGTGCCAAGGAGCTCGATAGCCAAGCGGACGGATGGCTGTTGACTGGCGGCACCCCACTCGTGCTGCTCGGCCTTTCGTGCCGCATTCTGCGGCGTGTTGCGAAATGCAGTGTGGCGGGGCGCGGATCGGCAGCCTGGCTACTCTCGGCTGCGCCGGAAACGACGTCGCTCGAGCGCATGAATCGACGCGTTCACGTCCATCCGTTCGTGCGGCAACCGTGACACTGTCATTTGGCACAAGCGTTGCTGTGCGTGGCCCCACGATGGCGAAAAAGGGAGCACGAGCAATGTTGAGAACGTTAGAGCGCACTAAGTTAACGGGGATGGCGACGTTGTTTGTCGTGGGGCTTTCTGCTTGCGCGGCTCAGACACCCAAGGCGTCGACGGCCCCCACGTCGAGCAGCGACAAGCTTCTCGCGAAACGCACGGAAACACAGACCTCCGCGCCTGGTTCCAGCCAGGATTGCAGCGTCAGCGCCGTGTACTTCGGTCATGATGGGTTCGAGCTCGACGGGCCGGCGCGCGACACCCTCGAGAAGAGCTACGCCTGCACCCGTAAGCAAGGCGCAAAGCAGCTGCGCGTCACGGGCATGACGGACCCACAGGGCACAGAAGAGTACAACATGGCCCTCGGCGATCGCCGGGCCAAAGCAGCGGCCCGCTACCTTTCCGCACTTGGCGCACAGGCTACCGAAACGGTGTCACTGGGCGAAGAGATGGCGCAGGGCGGCGATGCAGACAGCTGGTCGCGCGACCGACGCGTGGAGCTGCAGGGAAAGTAAGGTAGCGTCGGATGGCGTGACCGACACAGCTCCTTAGTACAGCTCCGCAGAAGTAGGTGATCAGTCGATGTCGGGCGGGAGGGGCGGTTTTGTCAAAAAGTTGCCAGGCTCGAGCGTTGTGATCGTATGCGGGCATGGCGATGCAAACCCGATTCGGATCGAACTCACAGACGATGAGCGCTCGCGCTCGGTCGACTTGGAGCGCCGCATCGTGCGCAAATGGGGCACTCGCTTCGACGCGGCCCTGCGCGCTGACGCCGCGTAGAACAATGA
>JBBSJC010000634.1:0-4540 GCA_038257655.1 Polyangiales bacterium
ATTTCGAAGTTCACCGCAGAACGCATGTTGGCCGATGCCTCCTCGTTTGCGGACGACAAAAAAGACACCAGCAAAGAGGGTGCACCTGCCGCGGGCTTCGAAGGCATGCCCGAAGGCATGATGATGCCGCCTGGCGAAGGCGGAGGCCAACAGTTGCCGCCCGAGCTGATGGAGCAGCTAAAGCGTCAGCTTGCCACGCAGGGCGGCGCTCACCCGTAACAGCATCAGTGCGCGAAGCTCGCAACGAGGCCCGGACGTGCGGTCACCCGAGCCTTACTGTTAGGTGCGCGCCGACACCAAACAAACAAGCTCGCGTAGCGCGATAAGATCGAATGGCTTCGGCACCGTCATCACGTCGGGATGCGAATCCGTATGAGTCTCGCCCATGCCGGTCATCAGAATGAGACGGCGTTTTAGGTCCGGTTTGTGGCGCGCAAGCCAATCTGCGAGGTCGATGCCAGTCCCCTCCGCCATCACCACGTCCGACAGGATCACGTCGAACATGGCGCCGCCCTCTAACATCTCCATCGCGGCTTTGCCGCTGCGCACCGTTTGGATGAAGCCCACCTCGCGCAAGCCACGCTCAAGGGCGCGCTGAATCGAAGGCTCGTCGTCGACCACCAGGATGCGCAGCTCTCCGCGTGGGGGCGCACTTTCGCGGCGCTTTAGGCTGACTTCAGCCTCGCTGTCGTAGGCCACCGCAGCCGTGGGCAACACGACGTGCAGACTCGCTTCGGACACGTGCAGCATGCCGCCAAGCTGCTGGGTCACGCTGCGTAAGAGCTCGACCCGCCTGGTGTAGGCCACGGCCAAAACCCCAGACGCACCCGGCACGGCGTCGCCCAGGGTAAACCGTATGATCGCCTGAGTATCTTGCTCGGCGCTTTGAACGGTCATCCGAACCGGTTGCTCGGGCTTGTCGAGGTGCATGACGTCAATGCACAACGAGGCGCTGCTCAAGAGCACCTGAGCGATGCGGGCCTCGCGCCCCACGATCGGTTTGAGGGCGCCCATGCTCTTCGTGATTTGGACGCGGCCGCCCAGTTGCTTTTCGAGCGTAAGCAGCACGCTGAGCAGCACATCATTCAGATCGACAGGTCCCGGCTTATCGTTGGGTAATAGCGTCGTGAGTTGGCGTACGGCAGAGGCTACGCGTTGGCCCTCTTCGCGCGCTTCATCGGCGATGCGCACCGCAGCCAGTTGTTCGTCCGTTGGGATCAGTTGTCGCACACGATCGCAAAGCTGATCGAGACTGGCGAGCAGTGAAGCGAGCGGATTGTTGATACCGTGGATCGCGCCCTCGAGCAGCATGCCAATCGTCGCCAGGCCTTCCACTTCGGCGAGGCGCGCCTCCACGAGTCGCCGCACTTCGCTACTCGCCTGTCGTGCGCTCTCCGGCTCCGCCATGACCCCCCCGTCTTCTGAAGACTGCGCAGCATGTCGCATCGCAGTGCTCGCGATTATACCTGGCGACGATCAAGACAGGCGGTTTCTCACGCTGTCGGGGGGTTCGGCGGCTGTGATAGCATCGGCCCCTGCGGGGGCTTCGCGATGGGCAACGATGATCTCGTACTGTGTTTTGAGACTCAGGCTCAGCTGCTAGACGAATATGCCCGGAACCTGGGCCAGGGTCGCGCCTTCGTGAGCGGCACAACGAATCTGCCGCTGTTCGCACGCGCTTTGCTCGTGCTCGAGCACACAGCAACCCACTCGTGTTTCGAGATTCCGGTCGAGGTCGTGATGGTCATGGCGGAAGGACCGATGCAAGGCCTGGCCGTGCAGTTTCTCGACCGAAGCCAGGCAGCCCTCGATGCGATTGCGCAGTTCGTCAACCAGATCGATGAATCTAGCCTCCTATCGTCTGCCCCTCCGCGCGCGGCTTACTTGAGCGAGGCTCCCGCCCATGACTGTGCGGACGAGCGACTCGCAGGCGAGCCCGCAAACGAGCAGCCGCTTGCTGAGCTCTCAGACGACGCGCTCGCGGACGCGTCAACCGACGATGCAGGCCGCGCGGCCTACCGGCCAAGTCCCAGCCAAGCGCGACAGATGAAGCTGCGCGATTTGTCTGTCGCGGAGCGATATCGTGTCGCCCGCGGCCCTAACCTCGAAGATCGCACCCTGCTCGAGCGCATCTACGGTCATGCCGTGTGGGAAGCTTTGTTGCGCAACCCAAAGATCACCGTAGCCGAGGTGGCGCGCCTGGCACGCAAGGGCACCATGCCGCGTCCATTGCTCGATCTGATCGTGGAAAACGACTACTGGATTCGGCAGAGCGTCGTGCGAAGAGGCCTGCTTGCCAATCCCCGACTGAGTCCAGATGGCGTGGCCAAAGTCCTGCGCACGCTATCAGGACGAGAGCTCAAGCTCGTGCCGCAACAGACGGCCTACCCCGTCCAAGTACGCACCGTCGCGCAACGTCTGATGCGCGGCACCTGATTTCACTCGGCATAGCAGCGTAAGAAGAGCGCTGGTCTTCACGCACAAGCCCCCATCGAGGTCACGGGACGCGATCAGCGGGCGTGCTCGGGCGGCGAGCGGCGAGACCGAACGCAACCCAGCCTGCGATCAGCAGCGCGCCACCGAAGGGCGTAACCGCCCCCAACCAGCGCAACCCCGTGAGCGCCATCACGTACAGGGTGCCCGAGAAAATCGCGATCCCAAACGTGAAACACAGGCCCGACACGCGAGCGCTCCGCGAATCGCCCGCGGTTGCAGCACACAGCCCCAGCGCCAGCGCGTGAGCCAAGTGATATTGCGCGGCGGTATTCCACCAGCTCAAACGCAGGCCTGAAACATCAACGGCCTGCAGGTGATCCTTGAGCCCGTGCGCCCCGAAGGCGCCCAGGGCGACCGCGAGGGCACCCAGCCAGGCGGCCATGGTCAGAAAAGGTCGGTGCATGCACACAACCATGCCTTAGTCACATCTGCAACGTGTCACGCGCTAGCGATGATGCGCAGGCTGCGGTAAGGTCTTCGGCCCATGGATCTCGATTTCGGCGTAAATCAAGGCTTCGTTGAAGAACAGTACCTTCGCTATCGCGACAACCCCGCAGGGGTCGAGGCGAGTTGGAGGCGTTTCTTCGAAGCGCTCGAACGTGAGGAAGATGCCGCACCCGGTATGGCGGCTCTCCCTGTTCAAGCAGGTGCGGTAAACGCGGCGCAAAACGGCAATCCCGCAGCCCAATACGCTGCGCCAGAGTCAGAACAGGCTGAGCCAAAGCTCAAGCCCAGCAACGGTCCGGCCGCACGCGCGACTTACACCAACGGCAACGGCAACGGCCGCCCCTTGGCATCGATGCCGATCACGGCCGAGTTCGTGCCCATGTCGCACCCTCCCGCGAAGGGTGCACCCAACGCAGACGTGTTGCTCGCAAACGAGCTACAGGGTCGCGTGTCTGCGCTCGTCAATGCCTACCGGGTGCGGGGACACGTTTACGCCGATCTCGATCCACTCAATCGCAATCCGCCGGTACCCACCGAGCTTGGTCTCGCTGCGTTTGGGCTCGATCAGGTGGACCCGAGCTCGCTGTTCTTCACGGGCGACATGGCAGGGCCCACGACCTTACCATTGCATGAGATCGTGTCGCGTTTGCGCGAGACTTACTGTCGCACGATCGGCGTCGAGTTCACCTTCATGGAAGATGCAGAACAGCGCGCCTGGCTGCAGCGCCGCATGGAGAGCACACTCAACCGCACCGAGCTGTCGGACGAAGAGCAGCGCATGCTGCTCACCAAGCTTATCGATGCCGAGCTGTTCGAGCAGTTTCTGCACACGAAATACGTGGGCGCTAAGCGCTTCTCGCTCGAGGGCGCCGAGAGTGTGATTCCGCTGCTCGAGTTGCTGATTCAAAGCTCTGCGCGCCACAAGGTCGACGAGATCGTAATCGGCATGGCGCACCGCGGCCGGCTGAACGTGCTCGCGAACGTGATGGAGAAGAGCATGCGCGAGCTGTTCTTCGCGTTCAACGATGACCGCCCGGAGCTTCACGTCGGTCGCGGCGACGTCAAATATCACCTGGGCTATTCGAGCGACCGCTTGGTCGATGACCGCAACGTGCACCTTACGTTGTGCTTCAACCCAAGTCATCTCGAGTGGGTCAACCCCGTGGTCGCCGGTCGTGTGCGCGCCAAGGGCGATAGGCGCGACGACACCACGCGCCAACGTGTGCTGCCCCTCGTCATCCACGGCGACGCTGCCTTTTCGGGCCAGGGCGTCGTGGCCGAGACGCTCAATCTCAGCCGTCTGCAGGGCTATGCCACGGGCGGCACCGTGCACGTCGTGATCAACAATCAGATTGGCTTCACCACTGCCCCCGAAGACAGCCGCTCCACCTGGTACTGCACCGACATCACGCGCATGTTGCGCTGCCCGGTGTTCCACGTGAATGGTGAGGATCCTGAAGCCGTCGCGCAGGTGGTGCGGCTCGCGGCAGACTTCCGCCAGCAGTTCGGACAAGACGTCGTCATCGACATGTACTGCTACCGTCGCTACGGCCACAACGAAGCCGATGAGCCGCGCTACACGCAGCCAGTCATGTAC
>JBBSJC010000635.1:0-4539 GCA_038257655.1 Polyangiales bacterium
CAAGGATACTCCCTGTATCTGGAGAATTTTCAGCGCCGTCGACGAGGATGCATCGGCGTCGAGGCGATCTGATTGTTTTGCGGCAGTCGCTAAGAGCGTGCTCATCTTGAGCCGCGACAAGAAACGACTCGGGGGCACGCCCGCCGTCACGATGGTGCTGCACACCTGGACGCGCGAGCTTACGTTTCATCCGCACGTGCATGCCATCGTCAGTGCCGGGGCGCTCAGCCCCGAGGGCGTGTGGATCCCGCGTCGCAAAGACTACCTGTTTCCCGTCAAGGTCATGGCGCGCCTGTTTCGCCGGCTGTTGCGCGAAGCACTGCTCACCGCCATCGACAAGGAAGAGCTTACTGTCTCCGCTGAGCACGATGCGCCGATGCGACGCGCACTCTTCGAAACGAAGTGGCATATCTATGTCAAGGCGCCCTTCGGCGGCGCCGAGCAGGTTTACAGCTACCTCGGTCGCTATACCCATCGCGTCGGCATCTCCAATGCACGCATCCGGGGTATGGACGAACGCGGCGTCACGTTCGCCACCAAAAATGGATGCTCGTGCACCCTGCAGCCCGTGGAGTTTCTGCGTCGATTCCTGCTCCACGTGTTGCCCAAGGGCTTTCATAAGATCCGCCACTACGGTCTCTGCTCAACCCACCACATCGCCGCCGGCACCATCAGTAAGGTCTGCGAGATGCTCGGTGCGACACAAGCACCCAAATCAGAGCCCGAACAGGTCAGCGGCGCCAGGGAGCAGGAGATCCAGCAAGAAGCGCCAGAGACCTGGGCAGAATGCTTGCTCGCGCTCACAGGCATCGATGTAAGACGTTGCCCGCGCTGCCAGCACGGCAAGATGCTTTGCGCACCACTCCAGCCTGCGCCCCGCGTCGGACGCGAGGACTCCTCATGAACGCGCGCGTCGGCGGAGAGTCAGTTATCACCTCCGCGCGGTTCACGCGACACGCGTCGAGGCACCACTGCGTTCGCGATGGCCGAACTGCGCGACGTCGCGAACGCGAGAACGTCCGCGCCACGCTTGCCGCGAAGCTGAACGGCGCCCTTCGGCCTTCGCTCGCGCCTACGCTGGGTCGTAACGCGGCTGGCACGCTCGTGCCGACGCCCCGCGCCGTGGCGTTTTCCACATAGCCACCTCTCGATGGCTCCCGCGGCTTCGTTCAAAAGGGATTCGCCACACCGCGGGTCACCTCAACCCCGCTTCTCGCGATGCGCTGCGGCGAATCCCTTCTACTTGTCATGTTTGAAGAACCGTCCCCTCTTGTCCTTGCTATGACCGATGACCGCATGGGATCACGGCGGATCCAGCAACGCAAGACCGAGATCCACAGCCCCATGCGCGCTGTACATGGCACCCTTGGCGGAACCTGCCCGAAGTCTTGGGCTCACCACCGATCGGCCCTCCGAGCGTTTGGTGCTAGGGCAGCCACGCCCGTTCGTTGGGCAAGACGCATACGCCTCAGGATTGGCCAACGTGCTCCACTTGGGCTTGCCGCGCGCGGACGATCGCAGAAAGTAGCTGCTGCATGCTGGGCCGTGGCGCGGCCTCGGGGGAGACAGCACGTTCGATGAGAGACCTCAGCTCGGCGTCGAACGTATCGTCTACTACTCCGAGACGAGTTCGCTCCGGGGTGGATGCATGTTGCAGCTCTGCGAAGATCGGGGGCGTAAGGTAGCAACGCGATCCCGTCAGCAACTCGAACGCCACGATCCCGAAGCTGAACACGTCTCGTGTCGGATCCTTGCTCGACTGCTTGTTGCCGAGCTCGGGAGCCATGTAGGCGGGCGTTCCGAGCAACTGTCCCGCGCTCGTGAGCTGGGGTTGCTCCAGTACGTGTGGGGTCATGCCGTTCGAGGCAGGCGGCTCGATGGTGACCCGGGTCGTCAGGTCGAGCGGGTGCGCGGGCGGCGAGCGTTCGGGCACCTCGGCTTGCAAGGCCTGCGTGACGTCGTCCAAGACGGCTTTGGCGTGCGTCGGCTGCAGCTGTTGCGTCGCGTCTTGCGCACTGGGTCGCGGCGGTATCGAGCCGCCGTCGAGGTAAGGTGTGGCTGGCGCCGAGATACCAAAGTCGGTGATCTTGACGCGGTATTCGCCGGCATCGTCTTCGAGCAAGATGTTCTCTGGTTTGAAGTCGCGGTGCACCACTCCGTGATCGTGCAGTGCCAAGAGGCCCCGGGCGGCCTGTTCCAGAATCGCGAGCGCCCAAGGCACGTCGCCGTAGCGTTGACTGTGCGCTCGCAGCGAGAGGCCGTTCACGACGTCCATGACGACGTACATGAAGCCAGTGTCTGCGAAGTCGATGTCGTGGATGGCCACAAGATTCGGGTGAGAGACTCCCGCGGCGATGTGTGCCTCACGCGCGAAGCGAGCAAGTGTCGGCGCGTCGGATACCGAACGCAGAGCTTTCAGGGCCAGACGGCGCCCATCTTCACAACGCTCCACCTCGTAGACCACCGCCATACCTCCTTCGCCTAAACGGGCGATGACGCGGTACCTTCCGTCGATCACGTCATTGGCCGATAGCTCTGCGACGTCGCGCGGGGTCTGTCCGAGCCACGACAGGGCCTGAGACAGCTGCATGGAGCGCGCGGCAACCTGGCGCCGTAGCTCATCGGCGAGACGGTTGTTTTCTTCGTCGCGCGCCTCTAGCCGTATGACGCGGTCGGCGAGCTCGACGTTGAGCGTATCGAGCCCGGCCATCGTTTGTTTGTGCTCGCGGCTGAGCGCTACCGTTTGCAGCGTCGCAAACACCAAGATACCGACTGATCCGCCGTGCAGCCCCTCGAGCCATTCGCCGAAGCCGAGCCAATAGATGAAGTCAGGTCCCGCAAGAAGGGTAATCAAAATCCATGAGGTCAGAAGCGTCCGTGCGTCAACGTGGTGCTTCTCCGCGCGAAGCAGGCGTGCAAAAAGGTAGATCTGATACCCGCAACACGATGCAATGGTGATCACTGCTGCGGGAATGGCCACGAATTGGGCCCGAAAAGGCGACCCGTGCGTGATGAAGAGCACCGCGCAGACGATCACCATGCCGGCCCAGTGGCGACTCGGTGTCGCCAGCCCGACGTGCGCGTAGGTGTAGTGAATGCTTGTCACCCCTGCCAGCGCCATGAACCACATACCGAACAGGTCTGCTCGGCCGACGACAACCTGCGTGACGCCGAGCATCATCAGAGGATACGAGACGGCGCACAGCGCTTGTGCAGCGAAAAAACCGTACGCCGTACGTCGCCGGTCACCGAGAAAAATGACCGCGTACGAGATGCCCAGCAGAAGCGCGAAGGAAAGAGCGATAGCGTCGCTTGCCGTGTTGAACAGCGTGGCGAAGCGATACCAGCGGTCCCCGTCTTTGTGCGGCGCGAGGCTCGGCGTACACGCAAGCCAGGTACTTTGAAACCAACGGTCTGAGACCACGAGGCGCAGAGTAAGCTCTCGCCCAACCGTGAGGCTTGCCGGAATTCGCCACTGCTGTGCGCTTGGTCTCCGGTACTTCGCGAAGGCATCGTCGAGCACCGACTCGACCGGTTGCCCATTCGCCCGCAGCGAAACGAGTGCGGCCAGGCGGGTGAACGCCAGTGTGATCGGTACGCCCCGCATGTGCGCCGGTAGGTCTACACGAGTCTCAATGACGTAGCGCTCCCCGCGCTTCCCCAACAAGTCGTCGACCTTAGTGGGGAGCTCGAGCTGGAGCGGTGGCGCTGAGTCGCGCACCAGGGTCCAACGCGGCAGCGGCAGGGATGTGGGGTCCTCACAGCCAGCACACAGGTAGATCGCCGTCACGAGCACGCCCCATCGTGCGATGGCCGTTAGGCCACTGGATCGAGTTTGACCTGTCCTGCGATTCACCGAGAGTTACCGTAGCCGAACCATCTACCCTCGGCCGGCAGAAACCCCGCATTCAGCGGATCACGGCGATGCGTCGTAACCCGTTTCATTCGAGAGGGTCCGTGATGAAGCGATAGACGCACGGGGCGAAGTCGTGTCGGTCTACAACGAGGGGTCTGCGGATAGCACGACGCGCGAGCCAAGCGGCTCACGACTGTACCGAGCGTGGGCCCTGTGACGGCGCTGACTTTCATCGCGCTCGTCGACGACATCGCGCGTTTTCCTTCGGCGGGGCAGCTGTGCAGCTACATCGGCCTGGTGCCTCGCGAGCACAGCTCAGGAGAAAAGCAGCAACGAGGGCACATCACCCAAAGCTGGCAACTCCCGACTGCGCTCGCTGCTGGTCGAGTGCGCCTGGGGAATATTGAGACGCGCAAACCCTCAGACCGACGCACTCTCTGCCTGGGCTCTTCGCATCGCTGAGCGGCGCGGAAAATGTATCGCCGCAGTGGCGCTCGCGCGCAAGCTGGCCGGCATCCTGTTTCGGCCGCATGCTTTGCGCGCCACTCCAGACTGCGCCTCGCATCGGGCGCGAGGACTCCTCATGAACGCGCCCGTCCGTCGAGCGTTAGTTGTCACGTCCGCGCGGTCTACACGACACGCGCCGAGGCACCACTGCGGTCGCGATGGCCGAACTGCGAGAC
>JBBSJC010000636.1:0-4511 GCA_038257655.1 Polyangiales bacterium
CCTTGGCTCGCCGCACGAACTCCGCATAGGGCAAAAGAACCGTTCCGTCGCCTTCGCAACGCTGGGCGCCCGGCGCGTAGCCACGACGACAAGTAGGGCAAATGAGCTGCTCGCCTGCAGCCGCACCTAGCGCAGTGGGCGCTGGTACTGCGGGCCCCGGCACTACCACACGGGCAGCAGGCGCTGCCTCGGCTTGAGGAACAGGGTTGAGCGCTGCCGGGCCGGGCGGCCGCGAAACGGGATCGTAACGCGCAGACATGGGCTGCGAGTTTTTGCGGGCGGCAGGAACGGGCTTAGCCCGCAGTCGCCACACAATGAACAGACCCGCGCCCAACAGCGAAAGTGCGATCGCGCCGACGCCGAGCCAAAGGCCGGTCGCATCGCGCCGCTTTACCGCAGCAGTCTGCACCCCGGCATCTTCCATCCCTTGCGCCCTGCGCTGGGTATTGGCAGCCGAAGCGTCAGGCGAGGAGGTGGTGCCCCGGCGCGCGGTGATGTCCGACAGATCGGGAGCGAGCACGGAGACCGCCGCTTCCGCTCGTAGCCCCCCATGACTTGCGCTGACGCGGAATGCTCCTTCAGCATCGGCAGCACTCGCTGCTGCACGAAAACAGCCTGCGGCGAGCTGCGCGCGCGCTGCATCAGGCTTCTTCAGCTCCCAGCGCACACTCGCCATCGCGACGTCAGCCGCGCAGCCGGTCGCGTCCAAGCCCTGCACCGTGAAGCACACGCGCTGTCCGGGCTCGATGCGTGCTTCGCTCGGGCGGATGCGTAGGCGCGCGACAGCGCCTGCAACACACGGCGTCGCTTCAGCCTTGGCATCTACCGTCGGTTTCGGGGTTGTGTCCTCGACAGCACGCTCTTGGGGGACGCGATCGAGCTGTTGCGTGATGCGGACTTTTGCGACGCAGTGCGAGCCCTTGAGCTGCCAGTCGTAGTCACTCTCTTCGACGAGCTCAAGTGTGTAGGGGCCGCTGGCCGTGACCGTGTAGTGACCGACTTCTTGCTTCGCTTCGCCGCGTGGGGTGCGGCACTCGGCCCGCCAACGATTATCAGCAGCGGTCGCGCTCGCAAGCTTGACCAATGGATTTGGGCTCCAGCACAGGTCGGTGCGCAGTCTGCGATCGGGATAACTGAGCACCAGATGCGAGCCTGCCATGCTTACCCTCACCAAGGGCCGCTCGCTCGCGGTATAACTCTGTGGTCGCACCCCGCAGTCGGCACCCCAGGCGGAGACTTCGCTGCGAATGGCCGCCGCGGACGCCTGATAGTTGCCTTCAGGCGTGCTCGCTTGCGCGCGCGCCTTACTGAGCACTGGCAAACTTAACAGGGTAAGGAATGGGCAGGCGCACCAAACGAGAAAAGCCGGCGTTAGCTTGAGGCTAGGCACCGGCCATTTCGTGAGCTCCGTGCTGCAGCGCGTACGCAAAGCCATGCGGCGGCCAGGGTATCAGTGCCACGCTGCGCTTGCCACCACGCAGCAGCAGGCAGCGCCAGCCATGAGCAAACCCTCAGCCCGCCGCGCGCGCTTTCTTTACTGCGTCTGTCAGCTCAGGCACGGCCTTGAACAGATCGGCTACGAGGAAGTAGTCGGCGACCTGAGCTATCGGTGCTTCTTTGTCCTTGTTGACAGCAACAATGACCTTAGAGCCCTTCATGCCCGCAAGGTGCTGGATCGCGCCGCTGATGCCCACGGCCACGTACAGCTTGGGCGCGACGACCTTACCGGTCTGACCTACCTGCAGATCGTTGGGCACATAGCCGGCATCGCATGCTGCACGGGATGCGCCCATCGCTGCGCCAAACGCGTCAACAAGCGGCTCAAGCACGGTCTTGAAGTTCTCCGAGCTCTTCAGAGCGCGGCCACCCGATACGACGATCGACGCTTCTGCAAGCTCCGGCCGTGCGCTCTTCACCGCTTGAATTCCGATGAACTCGACCTTACTGGCGACCGGATCGGCCACGGCGGCGAGCTCTTCGATCGGGCTTGCGCCTCCGCTTTCAGCCGCGGCTTCAAACTCCGACTGACGGACGCTGACGACGTGAATCGGCGTCGTGATCTCCATGATCGCGTAGACGTTGCCAGCGTAGGTGGGCCGCTTGTAACTGAGCTTGCCGCCCTCAACCTGAACCTTTGAGATGTCGCTGGCAAAACCCGCGCCGAGCCTGGCAGCCACGCGCGGCATCAGATCCTTACCGAAGGTGCTAGCCGTCGAGACGACGACGCCGTAGCCCTTGGCCGCCGCAGCGACCGTGGGTGCATAGGCTTCCGCGCGATATCCGCCGCTGATCTCAGTGGCGAGCACCTTGCGCGCGCCAAACGCCGCGGCCTGACCCGCTGCGTTCTTGGAGCCTACGCCGATGACGAGCACGTCGAATGCTCCGCCTGTGCCCTCAGTGATCGTCTTAGCGGCGTTTATGGCGCTCAACGTGGTCTTGCGAAGACCACCATCCATGAGCTCTGCGACAACAAGTACATCCGTCATGACTCTCTCCTTCTCTCTGCGTTGTCGGCTCGGCTCAGATGACCTTGGCTTCGTTCTTCAGCTTGCCCACGAGCTCGTCGACACTCTCGACGATCACACCCGCTTTGCGTGCGGGCGGCAGCTCGTACTTGATGTAGGCGGTGCCAGGCGTGGTGTCGCTGCCAAGGCTTGCAAGGGGGCTTTCTGCAATCGGCTTCTTCTTCGCCTGCATGATGCCCTTGAGCGAGGCATAGCGCGCGCCATCGGCGTACTCGTGCTCGGCAGGCGTCACGCCGTTCTGCACGGCCTTCGGTGAGACGATGCGCAAGTCCACGGTCACGACCGCAGGCGTCTGCACCTTGAGCGTCAGCACGCCGGTGTCGACCTCGCGGCCCACGGTCAGCGTCTTGCCGCCGTCGCTCGTTGCGATCGACATTGCGAACGTGGCCATCGGCCAGCCGAGCATCTCCGCCAGCATTTGCCCGGTCGCGTTCGAGTCGCCATCGACCGCTTGCTTGCCGAGCAGCACGAGGTCCGGCTGCTCCTTTTCGACGAGCGCCTTGAGCGCGCGCGCGACGACAAGCGAGTCGAGCTTAGCGTCGTCCGCTTCGACGAGGATGCCGCGATCGGCGCCCATCGCGAGGGCCTGACGCAGCGTCTGTGCTGCATCCTTCGCTCCCAACGTGACCACGATGGTCTCGCCCAACTTGTCCGTGCCCTTCGCGTTTTCATTGAGCCGCAACGCGGTCTCTACGGCGTACTCATCGAACGGGTTGGGCTTCCACTCGAGGCCGTCGGTGGTCACGGCCTTGCCATCTGCGGTCACTTTGACTTTGTTGGCGTTATCGGGGTCACTGACCCGCTTCACGGGAACGAGGATCTTCACGCTGCCTCCTTCAGTCTCTCTAGGGCTGCCCCGTGACCTCAACGTGAGGTCGCTCGCGGCTCCCTACTGGACTTCTACTAACTTGCGGGACGCGGGGATCTAGGACTGATGTTGACGCGTGTCAAGACAGGTGCGAACCCTCAGTGATCCCCGTTTTCGTCGCTCAAATTACGGGTTTTACCGACCTACTACTGGGAACGCACCCCGCTCAAGAAAGTATCGGCGACCTGGTGGGCCGACCTACGCATCATCTGCTCGTCGCCACCACCGAGGGCCCAGCCGAGCGCGATCGCGTCGAGCGCTCCCCACAGCGCGCGCGCCAGCACACGTGCATTCAGATCGCGGCGCACCACGCCCTGTTCTTGTCCCTCTTCGAACACGCGAGCGACCGTCTCAAGGTACTTGCCAAACAACGGGGCGCCGAACTGCTTAAGCAGCCGAGATGACTGGCGCAGGTTGACGGTCACGACCTCGGCCAGATCCCGCGAGCCATCAAGCAGACCCAGCTGAATGTCGACGACCACCCGTAGCCTGTCTTCGAAGCTGCCAGCCTTACTGATCGCCTCCGCCAGAACTTCGAGCAGCTTGGTGATGCGATCCTGGAAGATCGAGATCAACACGTCATCCTTGTTCTTAAAATACAAGTAGATCGTGCCGTCGGCGACCCCGGCTGCCTTGGCGATCTCACTGACGCGCGTCGAATAGAAACCCTTGCGTGCAAACACGCGAATGGCTGCTTTCAGGATGCGTTCGCGCTTGTCCGTGCTCGCGCCTTCGCGCCGTTTGCTGCGAGCGCGTTTACGAGCGGGCGCGCCGACCTCGGAACCTTCGTCTGGGAGGGCGTCGGCCTCTTCGGCCCCTGCTATGTGGGGGCCTACCTTAGTCGGACTGAATGAAGGTTCATTGTTCGACACAGGCTGCAACTAGCACCCCAGTTTGAGCCAGTCAACGCCGATTAGGCAGCTCGTCGTCACGGTCGCGGTCTTAGGGCCGCGGGCGAAGCACGACAAAATGAGGCGATGCACGGAGCAGTTGCCGGATCATAGAAAGCTCCGCGTCGAGAGCGGGCGCGGAGCGTGACGCTTCTAATCCTGTCGCAGCCCAGCCCCGCATCCCGGAACGCTCGGAGTTGCGCTGAAGACGCGCTTCACGCAATGCCG
>JBBSJC010000637.1:0-4504 GCA_038257655.1 Polyangiales bacterium
ACCACGTAGCACCGTCTCAAGCGGCGGCAGGCGTGATGCAGGCACAAGCTCCGCCACCAACTGACTGCCCCCACGCGTGAGACGCAGCCCACCTACGCCCGCGAGCTGCGAGAGCTCGTCGTTAGTCAGCGTGCCGGCGAGCAAGATGAGGCCATCCCAAACGCAAGACACAAGCGCGACCTGGATAAGCTCTCGCTCAACGTGGGCCAGCGCACTCTCGTCGAAGCGCAAGGTGGCGTAGGGAAAGCGCAGCAGGGATGCCACGCGGCGCGAAAGCTGACTGGCCAGGGCCCGATCCACGGCCTCGCGCGAGGCGGCGCCGACGGCCACGAGCCAATCACCGACGGGGCCCTGGGGCTCGGCTTCCGACATGGCGGCACCGTGCCGTCCCGCGTCGAGTGCCCCCGCGCGCAACAAAGTGTCGCCGAGCAACTCGCCATCGACGCCGCGCACCGCGGTTAGGGCCCCGCCGAGCAGCTCCACTTCGGCTCGGCGGTAGCCGGCCTGCACGAACAGCACGCCTGTGCGTTCCGCATCGCCGAGCGAAAGCAACGCTCGAGCAAGCGGAACTGCAGCGCGCAGTGCATCCATAGTCTTGGGGCTACCGGATTGCACCGAATTCAGCAAATTTCAGGCGCTATCGCCGCGCGGGCTCAAGCGCTTAGAAGCGCTCAGAGATAGCGCGGATCGCCGACTTCGAGGGACAAGGTCGCGCGCAGCTCGCCGTAGCGCGCAGACACCGCCGTCGAGGATACGCCATACCGTTTGGCGACCGCTGACTGCGTCACCCCGGTCATACCGTGCATCAGACTGACCGCGTAATCGAGGGCCGCGGCGTGCACTTCAGGCTTACCCATACGCGCTGACGGGTTTTGCGCGCGATAATCGCGCCACACGAGCTCAGCGCGAGACAACAACACGTAAGGTGCGCCGCTGGCTTCGATTCCCCGCTCAAGGGCGCTGATGACTTCGCGGTCGATCGTCTGATCACGCGCCTTCTTGTCGGAGCTAGCGCGCGTGGCACGCGGGTCTTTGGCACGCAGGCGCTCATCGGCGCTGAGCAGCGAACCGCCTGGTGCGCCGCGCCGAATCCACACGAGCAGGGAGTTGTGGCTGCCCTGATCGGGATCGAGATCCAAGGCTTCACGGGCGAGCGCTTCCGCTTCGTCGAGGTGTCCCAAGCGCGCTAGACAATGGGCCAAAGACGCCGTCACCTCGTCCTCGAGGGGCTGTGCTGCGTGGGCCGCTTTCAGGTGGGACGCTGCCGCTTCGGGCATGTCGAGGGCGACGTCGAGCAGGTGACCCAAGTTGTGGTGGTACCAAGCATTGCCCGGTTGGATGGCAATCGCGCGTTCGTAGTGCACGACAGCCGAATCGAAGTTACCGAGTAGCGCCTGGCACAGGCCCATCAACGCATGGGCCGAGTCACTCGTGACGCCGAGCTTGAGCACGCGTCGCAGGTGCAGGGCAGCTTGCCAGGGGCTGTCTTCGATGTGCAGCTCGGCCATCAGCCGATTGGCGAAGGCTTGCACCTCGCGGTCCTCGGGCGCTTCGTCGAGCAGACGCTGGACGAGCGGCCGTACCTCCGCGCGCGGCCTTTCGCGGCGCAGAGCCTCGTCGATTCGCGCGCGCAGGCGATCGACATCATCTCGGTGAGAACTAGCCACGTTTACGCAACACCGCCAAAAGGAACCCGCCAAAGTATCGCAGAGGTGAGCGTACGGCCGCACGCTCTGCCACTGCAAACACATCGCGCACGATTGGGAGTTTGTGCACGAATGCCGCCGGTGTCACGACGCGAACACCACGATAGTCGAGAAGCTCGAGCGAAGGCGGCAGTAGCTTCGGAATATCGAAGGGAGCGTCCCAACGCGTGTACACATCGGCTTCGGTCCGGTCTTCGCTGATGCGACCGGGGCCGGCGATGCGCTTGGCTGCGTAGCGAAGACTGTAGGGGTTGTAGAACTCGAGGGCGAGCGTGCCGCCGATGCGCGTGACGCGCGCAAGCTCTGCCAGTGCGGTCGTGATGTCTGGCACGTGCGCGAGCACTTTGAAGCTGCACACAAAGTCGAAGCTGTTGTCTTTGAAAGGCACCTGCGTGACGCTGCCGAGCGCAACACTCAGACCCCGCGCGCGCGCCTTCTCGACCATACCGATCGAGAGATCGAAACCATGGGCCTGTTTGGCGACCGTCGACAGGCGCGATAACACAAGTCCGGTACCGCAACCCGCTTCGAGCACCCTCTTACCCACTGCCAGATCCCGCACGGCATCCAGCGTGATCTCGTCGATCAACGCGTGATACCCGGAGCTACGCTCGCGCTCATACCAGCCGCTGAAATCGTCGTAGTAGGTACGGTTGCTTTGATCGTCAGACGCCATTAGGCCGCGGCGTACGACCTCCCCACAAAGCGCGCAAGGTCAAAAGCGCAAGCTTGCTCGTCCAAGCCTTACGCAAGCATGCGGTCGTACAAGTCTTCATACGCTGCAGCCATCACATGATGACTGTACCGTTGCTTCACCGCGGCGACTGCGCGCGCACCGAGCGCACTCGAAAGCACATCGCTTGCGAGGAGTGTTTCGACTTCATGCGCAAGCGCAGCTGCGTCCGCCTCGATCGCAATGGCAGCCCCGCCCTCAGCGATCTCTTCTGCTGCGCTGTGCTTGGCCACGATCACCGGTCGTCCCAGCGACATCGCTTCGAGCAACACCAATGGATAGTCCATTTTTGCGTACAGATCCGTCGACGGCAGGCACACGACGTCGGCCGTGGCGAGCAGGGCATGAATGTGGGGCGTCTCACCGAGCCACGTGACGTCGTGATCGAGACCAAGCTGAGTTGCGCGAGCACGTAAGGCGGACTCGGCTGCCTGGGCGTGCGCGGTCTTGGTGCGACACGCCATCGCGAGATGCACGCCGCGCGCTGACAACGTGCGCAGTGCTTCTAACGCCACGCGGCCCCCTTCGCCGAATTCCAGATCGCCTGGGTACACGAGTAGCGGCGCCTGTTCGGGCAGACCGAGCGACGAACGCAAAGCTGCGCGCTCGCCTTGACTCTTGGGCACCAGTGGCTCGATCGCTGGCGCAATGCGCTGCAACCGGTCTGCGGCAAGCCCGGCTTCGAGGAAACGTCGCTCCGTATGACGCGAGAGCACCACGTTCATGTCCGCAAAAAGCTTGGGTGTGATCGCACGCGCGTCCCGAGGGGCACTCGAGATCGTGTGCACGGCCCGCTGATTGCGCAGGGTCGTCGAGACACGTCCCGCGATGCAGCTCTTGGGATTGGGAGCGAAGAAGAAATGCCACAGCGCGTGACCGCGGGCGCTGAGCAGATGGGCGAACACGCGCCCCTGATCGAGGAGGCCCGGCGCAAAGCCTCCGCTGTGCGCGGCGTAAACGTTCGCTGCAGCCGCGCTCCCTGCATCGGGATCACTGAAAGGTCTCACCATTAGCGTCGCCTGGTGCCGGCTAAGACCGCGCGCGAGATCGCGCACCAGGTTCTTACCGCTGTCGTTCCAAGGGGGCGCGATCGGTTTGGACACGAAGAGAATGGACGCCATGCTGTGGCGAGAGCTAGCCTCCTGAAGAAGCCATGGCCAGCGAAAACCCCAGCGATGCCGTCGAGGCCGATATGCCAGCCGCGAGCACGGACAATGCGGCGGATACAGGGTCGGAAGAGCCCAACGCCGCGCAATCAACGCCCACGACAACTACCGGGACTGGTGAAGACCCACCTTCCGAGCGGCCGCGTGCAGAGGCGAAGGATCAGGGCCGTCGCAATCGTTTTGAGCTGCCAAACCTGATCAGGCGCGGGATCGAAAAAGGCATCGAAGCGGGGCTCAACACCTTCGAGAAAAGCGTCGAGACAGGACGCGAGACTTCGGGCGCGGTGCGCGAAGCCTTCCATGAAGTGAAGATTCCGCGTGATATGGCGAGCGCGGTTGGCAAGGCTCTGAGCGAAGCCAAGCTACCGCGCGAGCTCGCAAGCGCCGTGTTTGGTCAACTTGACGAAGCGAAAAATGACGTCGTGCGCATCGTCGCGCGCGAAGTGCGTGACTTCTTGGAAGCCACCGACATCGCCACCGAGATCAAAAAGGCGCTGACGAGTCTGTCGTTCGAAGTGCGCACCGAAGTGCGCTTCATTCCGAACGATGCGGGCGATGGCGTCAAGCCCAGCATTCGCTCGCGCGGTGGCGTGAAGCGCAGTCGGCCGTCTACAGCACGCGAACGCGCGCAGCGCCGCAGCAAGGTGCGCGCAAAGCCGATCGAAGAGCTCGAAGAGTTAGACGACGACGAAGAAGATTGAGCGTCGTCGGCGCCTGATCGTCAGCGGGTGATTGTGACGTTCGTAATCACGACGGCCGGCTCAGGCCGCTCGCCCATGGGGTTTGCCTTGGGGGCGTTCGCGATGCGATGCACCACTTCCACGGGGCCGCACTCGCCAAAGATCGAGTAGGTCTTCATCTGAGTCAGGTGCGGTGCCGCGGCATCCGTGATGAAAAAC
>JBBSJC010000638.1:0-4494 GCA_038257655.1 Polyangiales bacterium
ACCGAGCGCGAGCGCTCATCGTCTGTGAGCTCGATCCGAATCGGGGTTTGCATCGCCATGCCCGCATACGATCACAACGCTCGAGCCTGGCAACTTTTTGACAAAACCGCCCCTCCCGCCCGACATCGACTGATCACCTACCTCTGGGGAGCTGTACTTAGGCGCGGACCGGGCCGGCGCGTTGACGGATACCGCGACAAGGTCGCGCGGGCGCGGGCGAACTGCGAGGGCGAACTGCAATGACGTCCGCCTCGCCGATCCGGTCGACGTGCGCGAAGGCTCAAGGTGGGTCGCAGGCCTTGGTGTTGGTCAGGCCGATGATATCGCCAAAGAAGTCGAGCTCCGCGCTGCCCAGGGAGACCTTGCAGGGAACACAGTAAGCACCGGTTCCGCATTCGTCGTCCGGCTTGCCTGCGGGTCCCACCAAGCCCAAATACGCCCGCGGCGCTTGCGCGACGCCATCGAGGCACGTGGACACGCAGGCCCCAGGAGCCTTACTGTCGTCCGTGGTGCAGCGAGGTCCCGCGTAGGACGGGCTCGTGACGTACTCGTTCGGAACGCACAGGTTGCTCGCCGCACACTCCCTATCCAAAAAGGAGCCGCGCTTGGCTTCCGGAATGGTATCGGTGGGAACGCACTTGGCGCGCGCCTCGCAGCAGCTCGGGAAAATGAAGGGCGCTGCCACCGGCTGGTCGCACCCCTTGGCCGTACACGCGCCCGTGTCCGTGCCGTCGCTCGGATCAAAGCATGGGGCGCAGCGCTCATCGGCTGCGCATACGTCTTGGTCGAGCGAGTCTTTCTGGTCGGCAACCTCCTGAATGCACAGGGACTGACAGCGACCCTCGGCGCGACCCTTGAGGGTCGAGCATGGCTTCCCGGAACGGTAACCACCCGACACGATCAGAGGGTCAGGCACGCACTTGAAGTTGGGATCGACGCAATCCTTGAGCTTCTCGGCATCGCTCGTGCCGACGTTACGCAGCGGCACGCAGTGCGCGGAGCCTGCGCCGCACAGGTCACTGCACGACTCGAGCTTGGTAAGATCGGTGAGCGGATACAGGTCGTAGTCGAGACTGCACCAGTCTGGCTTGGCTTGCTTGGGCGTGTCGCAGGTGCTGGTTTCGCAGGTCTTTTCGCGCAGATTCGTAGATGGATTGTAACAGGGCGCGCACACCTCACCGGGCTCGCAGCCCAGCGTGGGCAAGAGATCCGCGTCAGCGTTCACCGAGCTCAGGCATACCGACAAGCAACGCCCTTCGATACCACCACTCGAGCTGCACGCCGCAGGCGTATAGCGCCCACCGCTGATCAAGAACTTACGCGGTACGCACAAGTGCATGGGCTTCTGGCAGGGCAGCAGGTCTGCACGATCCTGCTCATTAACAAGGCCGACCGGCACACAGCGCGCATCGAGACCAGCGGCGGGGCTATCGCCGCACACGCCGGGCGCGCAGGGCTCGAACGCGTCGAGGAGAATATCCAGCTCGTTCAGATCGCACGCCGTAGAAGGCTCAGGCGCAGGGATGCTGAGCTCCGGAATGCACGCACCCAGCGCGAGCGCGAGCGCTGCCGCAACCAGTCGTAGTGCAGGGAGCCGCAACATCACGGGCTCCTACGCGGCGGTGCTTCGTCCATGTTCCAGTCCTCGGCAGTGAAGGGCTTGCGCCGGACGGCTCCCCGTTTATCCAGCGTGTGCGACTCCTTACCCTCCTGCTTCGACAACGCCTCCTGTTCGTCGTCCTCTGCGTCATCGGCATGTTCGTGCGCCGGTGGATGCATCACTACTGAAAGCGCAAACGAGTGATAGGAGGAAGTGTACGAGCCCGCGTTGATGAAGATTTCGTCGTCGGCGAGGCTGCCCGGGGCAATACCCGCGGATTGAAGAAGCCGTGCCTCCTCCGGCTTGACGCGCACGTCCGGCTGAAAGATGCGCGCGTACGCTAGATTGATGTCGATCCATCGAGAGACATCGAAGCCCAACCCGAAGTGCAGACCCACACGCCGCAGCGGTAGGTTGTCGACAGCCTCAAACCCGTGCTCCACGCCGTTGCTTTCGTAGGAAACTCCCAACCTGCCACGCAACCAGTCCAGAAGGCTCAGCTCGGAGCCTGCACGCACGACCCACTGATTGAGCCAACGCCGACCCACGGTCTGAGCATCCTTCAGATCTGCTGCGTCTTGGCCATCGATCACCGCGTTGACACCCTCGATGCGCGCGTCGTCTGGGATGTCGATCACGACCTCTTGATTGCGTGCATTCGCCTGGTAGATCAGGTCAAGCTCGATATCCCAAGTCTCGGCTGCGTAGCGACCCGACAGGCCACTTTCCCAGCCGTTGCGACTGGTGAGCGTCACATCCTCGATGGTATCCTTATACGCTTCGCCACCGGTCCTTCCGGAAAGGTATAGCTTACTATCCGCACGAATATCGTCTGTCCATGTCGTGACCGACGACAAGCTGAATCCCTTGCCAAGCGAGTAGTCCAGGCCGAGCGAGATGCGGGGTACAAAAGCATCCACGCTGCCGAGGGCGGAGCGAGCGTCGAGGCTAGGCGTCTCGCCGGGTAAACCGGCCGAAAATGCTTGATTTTCCAGGATGAATATGCCCCAGCCGAAGGAGCCACCGATCCGAAAGTCACCCTTGCCCCAGCCGATACCCAAGGTGGGAAACGCTGCGAATGCGCTCGACTCCAGTAGCGTGTAACGCGCAGGCGAGGGGATTTCTTGGCCATCGACTTTGATCTTGCCCGTTTTGCCATCGCCCCATTTCGCGCCCGGCAAGCCGGCGGGGAAGATAACGCCCAGGCCTACACCGAAATTGCCGAGTGAAAAACGCGACAGCAACTGGGGAATGATGGCGGGCGCTGCCTGGTTGCAGATCTTGGGGAACGTATCTGTCGTGCCGGTCACATCCGTGCCGGCTGGCTCCCGATCAAAGCAGGTCTCTCCAGCCTGCAGCTGTAAATCCAAGCCCAGGGAAAAGCGATCCGTGAGTGCCAGGCGCGCAGGATTGTATCGAAGCGCATCCGAGCCGACGGCAGAAGATTGCATGGCACCGCCGCGACCGAGGCCTCGCGCACCGGGCGCCGTAAGCTCGAGGCCGCCAGCGTGCACGATCGCCGGCCCCGCGAGCGCTATCCATGCGCAAGCCACACACAGACCTAGCCCGTTCAGGAGCTTAGTGCGCGTGGTCCGTCTGAATGAGACAAGTCGAAGATTCCCAGCGCTGGGGGTCACGGGATGTTCCGATCTGAAAAGGTAAGGAGGGGAAAGACTGACTGACGAACATACTTTGCCATCCGCTGCGCCGCCCAGCCTGCTTAACGTTCCCGAGAAGCCAGGGACGGCACAAGTGGACACTGCCGGCCGCAACGTGTTGCGGGGCTGACACTTTGCAGTACGAGATGCCCGATGACCTGGTCCATCGACTCGACCCACACGCACTTTATACGCGACGGCCGCCCGACGTTCTTGCTCGCCGACACGGCTTGGGCAGCGTTCACGAGCGCAAGCGACGAGAGCTTCGCTGCCCTGTTGCGCAAGCGACGTGCGCAAGGCTTCAACGCGATTCAGCTCAACGTGCTGCCGCAGTGGGATCGCAGTGCCTCGAGCCGTGCCGACGTGCCCGCGTTTTTGACGAACGCTAGCGGCGCAGTCGAGTACATACAGCCAAACCCAGCCTACTTCGAGCGCGCTCGCTCGCTCGCCCGCCTTGCGCACGAGCATGGCCTTACTCCTTGGCTCGTGCTGCTCTGGTGCAACTACGTGCCGGATACGTGGGTGACGAAGATGCTCGGCGGACCAACCATGCCACTCGCTGCGGTCGCACCTTACTGCCGCTTCGTCGCGGAAACGTTTGCTTCGTGCGCTCCCATCTACTCGGTGAGCGGCGACACGGACTTTCCCGAAGGCGCGACCGAGCATTACCTTACGGCCCTGCGCGCCATCAAGCGGAGTGCTCCGGACGCGCTCGTGACGATGCACATCACGGCACTGCGCAGCGACTTGCCTGAGGTGTTCGTCGACGCACCCGAGCTCGATTTCTATAGCTACCAATCCGGTCACATCATCGATCGCCAGAACGAAGCATTCTCGCTCGCCCTCGCGTTCCGTGACAAGCGCGTCGGTCGGCCGATCGTGAACGCCGAGCCTTGTTACGAGGCGCATGGGCATGTGCGAGGTCGCTTCGATGCGCGCGACGTGCGCTATGCGCTGTGGCTCAGCCTCCTCGGGGGCGCTGCGGCAGGCGTCAGCTACGGTGCACACGGGGTGTGGGGCTTTCACGAGCAAGGTGCGCACTTCTTGGCCGTCGGATTCTCGGGCATGCCGCTCGACTACCGCGCCGCACTCGGCTTACCGGGGGCGTGGGACTACGGCTTCGCTCGCGCCTTGTGCGAGCAGTTCGCGCTCTACGACCTTACACCCATGGACACACGCAAGACGTTGGACTCGCGCACGGCTCGCGCGCGCATCGCGAGCACGCCCGATAGGAGC
>JBBSJC010000639.1:0-4486 GCA_038257655.1 Polyangiales bacterium
CCGTGCAGGTCGTGAACCTGGTGGTGAGCAACCGCTCGAAGATCAACCTCGCCAGCCTTCAGCAGGCGGCGTGATCTGGCTGACGCGAGCGCAAGCTCGCGCGGCTCTGCAAGCGATCGAGGTGTCCCATGGCAAACATTAGCGCTGGTGGCGGACATGGTGGAAAGAAGAGCGTGGACCACAGCATTCCGCTGGTCCCGTTCATCGATCTCCTGCTCTGCTGCGTAATGTTCCTGCTCGTAACCGCAGTATGGAATCAGCTCGCACGCCTGGATGCGAATCAACAGCAACCAGGTGCACCGAATCAGATGGACCAACCACCGCCTGAGCCGCAGATCAAGTTGATCCTGCAGGTTCAAGCCGCAGGCTACGTGCTTGCGACGACGGCGGGCGAGCGCACGGACATTCCCAAGTCGGGCGACACCTACGACATGGAAGAGCTGCTCAAGAAGCTCAAAGAGCGACGCGAGCTTGAACCGAACCGTAAGGACATCACCGTAGCGCCTGAAGACGGCGTGAAATACGAGGATGTCGTCGCGGCGATGGATGCAGTCGTGGGCCAGGGCTATGCAGCCATGTCGCTCTCCGACGGCGCGGCACTGTGAAGGGAAACTAAGTTATGGCCATCCATAGACCAGGCAAGGTTCTTCTCACAAAGATACCACTCAAGTTCGTGCGCACCAAGGTTAGCGGTGGCGGCAAAAAGAGCGTCGATCATGAGATCCCGCTCGTGCCGTTCATCGATTTCCTCGTGACGCTCGTCGTCTTCTTGCTCACGTCTTTCAGCGCCTCGGGTGAGTTGCTCGCCCAACAGCCCAACTTGAAGATGCCTGACGCAAAGAACGTGATCGAGCTCGAGATTCAGCCGGTGGTCGCGATCAACCCCGAGGTGGTCACCTTGGATGGTCGCCGCATGGCTGACACCCGCACGCTCGCGGCAGATGCCCGCGTCGAGCGCATGGAGCAGCTGATTCAAGACCTTGAAACGTTGAAGCGTAACTGGAGCATCCTGCATCCATCACAGCCCTTCCCGGGCACGGTGATCCTGCAGGCTGATAAGGCCGTCGACTTCCGCGTGATCAAGAAGGTCATGTTCTCGGCCGCGCAAGCGGGCTATGCCAACATCAGCTTCGCAGTCAATCGCCGAGGCGAGAGCAAGTAGTCAGACGCGTACTGCTCATTTCCAACAACGGGCCTCGAAGCAAACGCTTCGGGGCCTTTTGCTTTCCCTACCGGCTGCTTTCCCTACCGGCTGCTTTCCCTACCGGCTGCTTTCCCTACCGGCTGCTTTCAGCCGTCCCATCATCCTTTTCGAGAGCGCGCTAGCGGGCGAGAAGCTGTCGCATTGAAGGCAGAGAACCCTTGTCGCGCGCGCTTGTCTCTCGCAGTGTGAACACCACCATGAACGATATTCGTGAGCTTCGCCCAGCGCGTCCCGAGCCGGAGGGAGAAAAACCGGCTTACATGCCCAAGCTGCCATGGAAGTGGATTGGCGGGCTCGGCCTGTTCATCGCCCTTTCCGCCGGAATTTACAACGTACGCGAGCGCGAGGAAGAAGCCGCGCTGCGAACTGCGATCATGCGTGCGCATAAACAAGACCTCGCTCCGATCGTGTCGCGCTTCGAACGTACCGTCTCCAAAATCAACGGCTGGACCGTGAAAGCAGCCAACGCCAAGACGGTCGAGGACTTTGTCGATCCGCGACTCAACCTCGACGCGCTGCACAAGGGCAAGGGCCTTTACATGCGCCTCAAGGCGGAAGACGCGCGCACAGCCGACGGTATCGTCACCGGTCTCGAGGTGGCGACGCCGGACGCGATCGCCCGCTGTCTGGGCCTGGAGCCCGCAAGCGTAGGTGAGCTCTACGCGCGCGGCTCCTTTCTAACTTCCAAATGGATAAAGCAAGCAGACGACGCGGATGGCGTGATGAAGCTGCGCGTGATCGCCGATGAGATCAAACAACGCAGCACGCGCGACCTGCCTTTCGTCGCTAGCGCGACCGGCAGCGATTGGTTCATGCTCGCGCTCGAAAGGGGCGAGAACCGGCGCGAGGCACCGGTCGATATCTATTTGTACGACCTGCGAAACGACAAGCTGCTGCTGCGCTCGCGCGTGCAGGCGGAGGGCGCGCTGGTGGCGGCGCGCATCGCCGTCGGAGGCGTCAAGCCAGGAGCCTACGCCAGCGGCGCGCAAACGGGCGCTGCCCAGGATTGCTCGATCGCCTCCGGCCTACGGGCTCTCGCGGGCTCCGAGGCGACTTCGTTTGCCGCTGCGCCACCGGAGCCGCACAAGGCGTACGAAGCGAGCGCTCCAGCGACCGCTCCAGCCGCGGCTGTCCCCGCGCCCTCGGCTGCGGCAAAGCCGGCCTCGCCGCCAGCTACGGCAGTGCCGACTGATCAGCCCTGAGCGGCGCAGTGCGCGGTATCCCGCGATGCGCATCTGCGCTCACTGAGCGGCAGCTCGAGAGCTGACTAGGGCGAGGGCGTAGGGTCCGACGTGGTTGGCGGGTTCGGCTCGTCTGCCGGGCTCGGAGCTCCGCCGGATGGTGCCGCCTCCGGCGCGGCGGGGAGATCATCGAGCGTCTCTCCCTCGAGATCGTCCAGGTTGATGTCGTCCAAGCCTTCGTCGGTCCCGAGGTCATCGAGGTTGATGTCGTCGAGACCGTCACCACCCGCCCCATCATCCAGGCTATCGAGGCCGCCACCTGCACTATCGGCACTGTCGGCGCCGCCCGCGGGCTCATTCCCCATTTCCTCATCGGTTAAATCCTGCGACGAAGAGAGAGACGGTAAGTACGTCGATAGGATCGGCACGTAGGTCGTGATGACGAGCGAGAGGAGCAAGATCCCGATGAAGGGCATCACAGCTCGATACACGTCGACCATTGGTTTATTGAAGCGAAAGCTCGAGATGAACAGATTCAGGCCCACCGGTGGCGTTAGATAACCGATCTCCAGGTTGAGCAAGAAGACGATGCCTAAGTGGTAGGGGTCGACCCCGAAGTGTCTCGAGATCGGAATGATGAGCGGCGCCACCACGAAGATGGCTGAGAAGATGTCCATCAACATGCCGACGATCAGCAGGAAGACGTTGAGCACCAGAAGGAACATCAGCTTCGAGGTAATCAGCGTCTCCATGGCCGCCAATATCTGCATCGGCACCTGGGCCTGAATCAGGTAAGCCGTGAAGCCGATAGCCGTGGATAAGATGGCCAGAATCGCACCGACCAGCGTCATCGACTCGCGAATGATGCGGGGCAGGTCGCGGCGCAGACTCACTTCACCGTAGACGAAGCATTCGATCACAAGCACGTAGAGCGCAGTGAAGGCCGAAGCCTCGTGTACGCGAAGCTTGCCCGTCGCCATGCCGCCGATCAGCACGACGGGCAGCATCAGCTCCCACTTAGCTATCCAGATCGTCTTCACCGCAGTCGAGAACTTGAATGGGGTGCGCTGAATGCCCGCTTTGTTGCCGGCGTAAGCAGAGTAAGCAGACAGGGCGACCACAGTCAGAATGCCGGGCAAAAGCCCTGCGAGAAACAGTTTATCGATCAAGACGTTGGCGACGATCCCGTAGAGGATGATCGGCACGGCAGGAGGAAACATCAGGCCGAGCGAACCAGCTGACGTCACGAGGCCGAGCGAGAACCTATCAGGGTAGCGCTCGCTGATCAGCGCCGGCATCAGCAAGCCGCCGATCGCCACGATCGTGATGCCGCTGCCGCCAGTAAAGGTGGTGAAGAAGGCGCTGGCGCATAGGCACACGATGGCGAGACCACCGGGCATCCAACCAAGTAAGGCCCGCGAAAGCTCAACCAAGCGTTTCGGGGTGCCGCTCTCGGCCATCAGATAACCCGAGATGGTGAACAGCGGGATCGTCACGAGCGTGGGTGAGTCGGCGAACTTCTCGCTGAATACGTCGATCGCTACCGAGGTGATCGTGCCGCCCTGGCTCGAGCCGAAGAGGTACATCGACGCCGAGCCGAACACGAGAAAGAGCGGCGTACCGATGATCGCGATGAAGAGAAACAGTAAGACAATCAGGGTGACCACGGCTTAGCCACCCTTCTTGTTGGCTTGGAGATCCTCGTCCACGTCTGCAACGATCCCCGTCAGGCCATGCTCAGCTGGGTTGTCGTCGAGGTCGCCGCGTGAGATGCGCATGAACGTGTAAATGCCGCCGCCGAAAAAGCGTGCCGCCATGAAGATGAACATCACAGGCACGATCAGCTGGAAGGCAGCGCCCGGCGTATCCATGCGCACACCGAGCGCTTCA
This sequence comes from Polyangiales bacterium, assembly GCA_038257655.1. GTDB lineage: Bacteria > Myxococcota_A > Polyangia > Polyangiales > DASUME01 > DASUME01. Next base: position 4,276 of record JBBSJC010000639.1, read on the forward strand.
AACAGATAGCGCACATAACAATACGCGCCCGGGTTCGCGGTCACTGACTGTGCGAGCTGGGCTGCAGTGGCGTCACACACATGCACGGCCCCTTCGCTAGTAAGCAACTCGAAGTCAGCTGGGCGCTCCTCGCCGTTGATCAACACCGCTGCCCAATAAGCGCGCGCGAGGTAGAGACAGATTACGCTGGATATCAAGCCAACGAGGCCGC
>JBBSJC010000640.1:0-4481 GCA_038257655.1 Polyangiales bacterium
ACGTGCGCCACGTGCTGCACGCTCTATCAGGGGCTACGCGACGGGCTGTCAGCGCGCTGGCCTTGTGTGGGCGGCCTGCCCGCTACGCCGACCTCGAACAAGCGATCGATGCGCCGCTCGATCCCGCCATGCGCAACGCGCTCGAAGGATTGAGCTGGCTCGAAGCGTCGCAGGTGGAAGGTGAGCTTCACGTTGCCTTCACGCGTGAAGCCGAAAAAGCAGCGCTCATCGGGGCGCTGTCTGCGGCAGAGCGCAGCGCACTCCACGCGGGCTGGTTGCGTGTGCTCGAGGCTCAGGGAGCCGAAGCCGAGCAGCGCGCCCGACATGCCTTGTTGTCGGGCGATCACGGGCGCGCCTGTGCCCTGGTGCTCGAGGCGGCTCGCTCGCTCTCGGCGCGCCACGCGCCCCACGAGGCGGCTGAGCTCATCGAAAGCGTGGTCGAGCTTGCTCCCGCCGACGCGCAGGTCCTCGCGCTACGTGGCGAGCTCGTGGCTCTGTACCGGGTCATCGGTGACTACCGCCGCGGGCTGCACCATGCGCGCGCGCTGCGTGAGGCCAACCCCGAAGATCCCGAAACCATGCGCGCCGTCGGCGACTTGCTCGTGCAGTCGGGCGAGCTCGACCAGGCCCACGAGATCCTGCGCTTAGCGCATGCCCGCAGTGCGCAACAGGGCGACCAGGCGGTGCAGACGCTCCAGGCAAATATCGCAGCGCTACTGGCTGAGGTGTGCTTCCGACGCGGTGATTCCGAAGGCGCTCTGAACTGGGCCGGCCGCGTGTCGCCCGACGTGAGCGGCAGCGCGCGACCGCTTATCTCGGCCCGCAATACCTTGGGCAAGCTTCAGTTGTCCCAGGGCGAAGCCGCGGCAGCAGCTGACATCTTTCAGAGCAATCGCGTACTGGCGAATGAGCATGGCTTTGTCGAGCTCGAATCACAGGCGCTGGCGAATCTAGGCTTCGCGCGTTTGGACCGCCGGCAGCCCCTCGCCGCCTTACCATTGTTCGAAGAGGCGTTACGACTTGCCGATTCGGCCGGTGATGCACGAAGGCGGGCGGTCGCAACCGAAGCGCTCGCCGTGTGCACGCATTTGGCACGAGACTACGGCCGAGCGCGCGAACACTACCAGTCTGCCTTACTGTTGCTGCGTCGCGTGAGCTCGCCTGCGATGGTTGCGGGCGCTGCGGCGAACCTCGGCGAGCTCTATCTCTCGATGGGGGAAATTTCGCGCGCACACAGCATGTGCGAGCTATCCGCTCAACTTGGCGGCTCCAAGACAGCACCCGTGTTGAGAGCAGAAGGCTTGCTGCTGCGCGGGCGCGTGGCCCAAGCACGCGGCGATACGACGAGCGCACGCGCGGCCTTCGAGGCCACGAAAACTTTCATGAAAGCACAGGGCGACGCGCGCCTAGTAGAGCTTTCCTTGGCCCTGTCGGAGCTCGACTTCGACGAAGGTGACATCTCGGCCGCACGGCAGCGGCTGGCCGAAGTCGGAGCCTCGGCGAGCGACGCTTTGCAGGCGCGCGTTTCACTTATCGCCGCGCGCCTGGATCGTGCGACCGGCGAGGGCGTGCTTGCGGCCGCGGAACGAGCGGCCCGGCTTTGTGAGGCCAGCGGTGATGATGAGCTGCGCGTACCCGCGCTGACTCTTCATGCCCAAGCGTTGATCGACGAAGGTCAACCTCACGCGGCCCGTGACTGCATCGAGCGCGCGTTTGCCGCGGAGCGACGCCTTTCAGCGACCGTGCCCCCAGACTTGGTGCCTGCCTGGAACGAACGCCGCGTGCGACTGGAGCTCGAGCGGGTGTCGCGCAGCGTCGAGGCACACAAAGGCTCGGGCCCACGCGCCGTTAGCTTCATCGGCAGTGTCGTCAGCGCCGAAGTGGGCGATCGGGCACGTAAAAATCACGTGAGCGAGCCGCAATTGGCCCAATGGGCCCAGCGCTATCCGAAGATCATCGGCCGTTCCAGTCGTATGTGCGACGTGCTGCGCATGATCGATCGTGCCGCTAAAAGCGCGATGCAGGTGCTAGTGCGCGGCGAAAGCGGCACGGGCAAGGAGCTGGTTGCCGAAGCGCTTCACCTCTCGTCGGATCGCCGCGATAAGCCGTTTGTACGCATGAACTGCGCAGCCATTGTCGAGACGCTACTGCTGAGTGAGCTGTTCGGACATGAGCGCGGTGCGTTTACCGGCGCTGCCGGCCGCCGTAAGGGGCGCTTCGAAGTAGCCCACGGTGGCACGTTGTTTCTAGACGAAATCGGCGACATTTCCGCCGGCACGCAGGCTGCGTTGCTGCGCGTCTTGCAAGAGGGCGAGTTTGAGCGCGTTGGCGGCACGCAAACCGTCAAGGTCGACGTGCGCATCGTCGCGGCCACCCACCGTGATCTGGAAGCGATGGTCCGCGCGGGCACCTTCCGCGAGGACCTCTATTACCGGCTCCGCGGCATCACCATCGACATGCCGGCACTGCGCGACAGGGTCGAGGACATCGCGCCGCTGTGTACCCATCTCTTGCGAGGGATCGCCGAGGAGCGCGCAACGGGGCCGCTCCGGATGCACGCGGACGTGGTCACCGCTTTGCTCAACCACAAATGGCCCGGCAACGTGCGCGAGCTCGACAACGTGCTTCGTAGCGCCGCGCTGTTCGTCGATGATGGCGTCATTCACACCGATTCGCTGCAATCGCTCATCCCCCTGCCGGTCAGCCTGGACGTCGAGGAAGAGACGGTTTGGGAAGCCTCGCCAGAGCGCCAGTCCTACGCGCCTGCTGCACTGAGTGACGAGCTGAACCCGATTGACCCGGTGTACGATCACATTCGTGGTGGCCGTACGAGCCTGTTTGAGATGAAGAAGCAGATGGAACGCGAGTGCATTCAGCGCGCACTGAGTGAAACTAGCGGGAATATTACCCGTGCCGCATCGTTGCTGGGCATGAAGCGTCCTCGCCTGTCTCAACTCGTCAAAGAGTACGAGCTTTCGAGCCTCGCCGAGAGGTCGTCATGAGCTCGTATCGTTTCATCAGCCGGGCTGGCGCAGGCTTAGTCGCTTGTTTGGCAGTTTCCTTGGCAGGAGGGTGCGGGGCCGGTCAGGTGCTTACGCAGCTATCTGTCGTACCCGAGGAAGAGCTGGCGCAGCTGCCCTCTGACTGCGAGCCACTCGCCGCGGTGAGCGACGACGATCTAAGCTGGGCGCGGGCAGAAGGCGATGACACGGCGATCGTGCTCGATACGCCCGAGGGCTCCTGCGTGGCGGAGCGCGAATCGGTGTTGACACTGCTCTTGAGTCAACATCGTGGTCAGCTCGTGGCGCACATCGTCCGGGATTTTGCAGGCGCTGATCCGTCACCCCATCCCGATCTGCCCTCTGGCATGACGGCCGGTGCGGACCCGTCGCCCCATCCTGACAAGCCGCGAGGCACCGCGACGGCGGACCCGTCACCCCATCCGGACAAAAACGATTCCGACGATGCCGATGACCTGTATGCACTGCTGGTCGCGGTCGGTCTGATACCCAGCGGCGGCTCGTCGGGCAGCGCAGGGGCGCCGCCGCCGCCGCCGCCGCCGGTTCCCATGCCTGCGAAGTCCGAGTAGCAGCCCTGAGTGCGGCGCGGTCGGGGCCCAGCCTACCGCTGTGCTTGTTGCGCTCAGCAGCTCGCGCGCATACAAGACATGCATGTTCTCTTTCGAGGGACGCTGGGCACAGGCTGTCTTGGCCTCGTTCGCGCCCAGCGAGGGGCCCGGCTTGGCGCCCAAAATCGGCGAAGTCGATTATCTCAACGCCTATGAAACGCTGCGCACGCGCTCCACATGGCTTGCGGGTATCGGCGTGCGCGCGGCCCTGTGGCTCGTGGTTTTGTCGCCGTGGTGGCTAGGTCGATCGCTTTTCTTTCTGCCCTCGCTTTCCCAGGGCGCACGGATCGACGTGCTCGGCCGGATGCTGGAGCATCGGGTGTTCTTAGTGCGCGAGGCCGCGTTTCTGATGAAGCTCGCGGCCTGTTTGGCCTTGCTCGGCAGCGACGCTGTCCGTGCGCGTTCGGGATATGACGGGCAGGGAACCGCGCCGGTCCTACCAGCGCGCAGGCTCGACGTGATGGGAGGGCCATGAGCCCTGCGCTTCACGAGGCCGACGCCGATTATGTCGTGATCGGCACCGGAGCAGGCGGCGCCACCGCAGCGCGCGTACTGTCCGAAGCGGGCCTTTCGCTCGTTCTGCTGGAAGAAGGCCCCGACCTGCAAGCCAAGGATCGGCCTCGCGACGCGCTGTCGGCGATGCGCTTGAGCTTTCGCGACATGGGTACGATGGCCACCAACAGCCGCACGCCCTTTCCGGTGTTACAGGGTCGCTTGGTAGGCGGTAGCACCGCGATCAACTCGGGCATTATCTGGCGCTTGCCCGACGACGTGCGCGAGGTCTGGCGCGAGCAACATGGTCTTAGCGATCTAGTCGAGGATCGCGCCCTTGATCGTATTTTCGAAACGATCG
>JBBSJC010000641.1:0-4479 GCA_038257655.1 Polyangiales bacterium
AACCGTTGCTCGTCAATTTTCCCGTGCTTGATAGGCGATGCCGACAAGGGATAGCGCGGTGCGATCAGAGCCTCGAAATGCGCTTGGTCGCACAAGCGCTGCGCCTGCCAGTGCACCAGCTCATGGGGGTAGGGCGGTGCTAGATGCTTTTGCTCATAGGGCCAGGCATTGGCCTCGCCGGATACACACAGCGGATTCAGCGTCGAGAGCTCAGCCGGCAGCCGCGGAGGCCCCGCTATGTCGCGCCGACGATGCTTGCGCCGACGGCCACCCGAGGAATGGGCGATGTAGTCAAGTTGCTTGTCGACCATGGCACGAAAAGGCTTGAGTAGGCCCTCAAAGCGCGCCGGGTCCCCTTCGAGCAAACCGAGGGCCGCCGTGACCGCTTCGATCGTTGACACGTAATCCGGGCGCGGCTCCCGCCGAATCCGGTATTCGCTCGGTTTCTCGGGCTCGAATGCGTATTGGGGCAACGCAAGTAGCCACGGATTGTGCTTGGTCAGGCTGCGTGCCTGATGCCACGTGCCGTCGACTATCACGAGCGTCACCGGACCCGTGGGCCGCTCCTTGGCCAGATCCTTCGAGTCGGGGCCGGGGTACAACAGGATTGCTGGTCGCGCCGGATCATTCAGCAGCGCACGAACCTGAGGGTTGCTCGAGAAGTCGACGCCGACTGCCACTTCGGCGGACTCGAGACAAAGGGCTGCCATGCGCGCCGTACCGACGGCTTTGCCCTCTTCGCGCGGATGCTGCAGCACGAGCACCTTGGTGCGCGTCGCGATGCGTTCGACATGCGCGCAGTAGCAGGTGACCTCGGGACGTCCGCAGCTGGGGCACTCACGGCGCGGCTCAAACATCGCGGTCGCCATAGCACAGCGGGCCGCTGTGCGTCAGAGCGCTGTGCGTCAGAGCGCGCGCTGTCGCATGTCGTGTTCTCGCGCAGCGGGCGTGTGCTAACCCCTTTGCCATGTCGGACGTATCGCGTGATCCAGGCTTTCCAGACGACGCGGTTCCCGGGGAGTTTCCCGCCGCGGCCCGCGCTTGGATCGCGCGTCTGTTCGAGGTGCGCCGCGACGTTCGACACTTCAATCCGGCACTGCCCGTCGCCGAGGAGACCCTGCGTCGCGTATTACTCGCCGCGCACTTCGCGCCGAGCGTCGGCTTCAGTCAGCCCTGGCGCTTCGTGCTGCTGCGTGATCGCGCTCGTCGCGCGCGCATTCGCGAGAGCTTTCTTGCCTGTCGAAGGGCCGAAGCCGCGCGTTTCTCGGCGCAGCGCCGTGAGCAGTACCTATCGCTCAAGCTCGAAGGCATCGTGGACGCGCCGCTCAACCTATGCGTAGTTGCCGACTTGAGGCCCCAGGGCGAAGCGATCTTAGGCACCACCGTACAACCGGAGAGCGTGCGCGCCAGCGTGCTGTGTGCCGTCCAAAACCTGTGGCTAGCCGCACGTGCCGAGGGGCTCGGGGTGGGCTGGGTCAGCGTGATCGAGCCCGCCGTCTTGCGCGCCGAGCTCGCGCTACCGGCCGGCGTTGAACCAGTCGCCTACCTATGTCTCGGTTACCCCGCTCGACCTTACCTTCGTCCGATGTTGGAAGAGGTCGGCTGGAAGAAACGTCTGGATCTAGACGAAGTCATCCGCGAGGAACGTTGGCCGCTAGAAACCTTACCTTGTAGCGCGATATCCTCACCCGTTGACCATACCTTGCCTGGCGACCACTCCCTGCCCGGCGACAACACCCTGCCATCCCTTGCCACGATTCCTGCCCGCGATCGGGAGCAGTCGGAGCGCGAGATTTGGTCGCGCATGGTCGTTCCCCCAGCTGCGTGCGGCCGGATGCAAGAGCTTGCGACCCACTGGGCCGTGCGCCGGGCGCCGACAGAGCGGCCGAAGTCCACCTTACTCATTTTTGCGGCGGATCACGGGGTCACCGTGGAAGGCGTTAGCGCCTACGGATCGGTTGCGACCATGGCTGTGCTGTCCGCTTTGATGGCCGAGCAGTCCACAGCCGCGGTGCTCGCCAAGCGTTTCGACATCCCGATCATGCTGTGCGACGTGGGTACCGCCTCTGACCGTACCCGTCTGCCCCGCGCGCCAACGATCGCGCTCCTCGACCGCAGAGTTGCAGCAGGCACCCAAAACCTTCGCCGCGTCGCCGCGATGTCGCAGTCTGAATGCGATGCGGCGCTCGCGGTGGGCCGCACGCTCGTCAAAGATGCGGTAGCAAGCGGTATCAACGTGATCGGTCTGGGTGAAGTGGGTATTGGCAACACGACCTGCGCAGCGGCGATCACTGCGGCCCTGCTCGGGCTTGATGCGGGGCTCGTCGCAGGTCGCGGCACCGGACTTGACGATGAAACGGTGTCACACAAGGCGCGCGTGATTTCCGACGCACTCACGCGGCTCGGCACGCGCTTGGGCACGGCAGACAGCGACCCCTACCAGGTGCTGAGCGAGTTGGGCGGCTTGGAAATAGCAGCGCTCTGCGGAGCTGTCCTCGAAGCCGTGAGACAGGGCGCTATGATCGTGCTCGATGGGGCTGTAACAGGTGCCGCAGCCTTGCTGGCCGAACGTATCCAACCGGGAGTCGTCGACTACTGCATCGCTTCCCACTGCTCAGCGGAGCGTTGTGGACAAATCTTACTATCTGCACTCGGACTGAGGCCGCTCTTGAACTGGGACTTGTCACTGGGGGAGGGCGCAGGCGCTGCGCTCGGCATCGACTTCTTGCATACCGCGTTGTCCGTGCGGCGCGCGGTCGCCACCTTTCCCGAAGTCGGCATCGTCGATCGCGCACGCACTGGCGAAATCCTGCCGCGACCGGTGAGCGAGTAACGTGGGTTTATGTCCGACTTTGATGGTAGTGGGCACAGCTTCGGATGTGGGCAAGAGTCTGCTTGTGACAGGCCTGTGCCGCCACTTCGCCGAGCGCGGCCTGAGTGTTGCGCCCTTCAAAGCCCAGAACATGTCACTGAACGCGGCGGTCACGCCTCAGGGGCACGAAATAGGACGAGCCCAGTGGGTGCAGGCCGAAGCCGCAGGGGTCGCACCCCACGTCGACATGAATCCGATCTTACTCAAGCCGGAAGGCGACATGCGCTCGCAGGTCGTGGTCATGGGCAAGCCCTGGGCAAGACTTGCACCGCGGGACTACTACGCACGCCACGAACAACTGTCCGAAGTGGTAGCGAGCGCCCTTGATCGTCTACGCAGGCGCCACGATCTCGTGATCCTGGAAGGTGCGGGCAGTCCCGCCGAGCTCAACTTAACCGGACGTGATGTGGTGAACATGGCAGCCGCACGCATGGCGGATGCATCAGTAATCTTAGTAGGGGACATCGAGCGCGGTGGCATCTTCGCAAGTCTCTTAGGCACTCTCGACCTGCTCGAACCCTCAGATCGTGCGCGTATCAAAGGTCTAGTGGTCAATAAGTTTCGAGGTGACCCGCGTCTGTTCGACGAGGGCGTACGCATTCTTGAAGCGCGCTCGGGGCTACCCGTGCTCGGCGTGTTGCCTCACCTGGGTGAGCTTGCGATCGCCGACGAAGATTCGATCGCCTTGGCCAGGCGGCGTCATCGCGAGCGACAAGTCAACCATCTTGACCTATGTGTGATTCGCTGCCCGTACATGTCCAATTTTGAAGATGTGCTGCCGCTCGAGCACGAGACCGACGTAGTCGTGCGCTTCATCGACGATCCGGCAGTTGTCGAAGACGCCGATCTGGTGATCTTACCCGGCTCTAAGAACACCCTGAGCGACCTTTCGTTCATACGTAAGAGCGGCTTCGATCTGGCGCTACAAAAGCGTGCGGCCGCTGCTCGCCCAATCTTAGGTATCTGCGGGGGTTTTCAGATGTTAGGGCGAACAATCCTCGACCCCGACCAAATCGAAAGCGAGCAGACGCAGGCCGAGGGCCTAGGCCTCCTGGCGATCAGCACGCGCTTCCAAGCTCAAAAGACCAGCGCTAGCGTGCGCGCCTCTGCCTGCCACGAAAGCTTTCTAAGCCCCTCCGGGGTTCAGCTACAAGCCTATGAAATCCACATGGGCGAAGTAACACGCGAGCCAGGTGTGCTGCCCCTATTTGCAGTTCACGAGCGCAACGGCACAAACCTTACGCTGTCGGATGGTGCCATGAGCGCCGACCGCAACGTGCTCGGAAGCCTGCTCCACGGCTGTCTAACGAACGACACATTGCGCAATCATCTGCTAACTACGCTGTGGGCGCGTCGCGGTCAGACGCGCAGCGCCGTACCCACGCGCTTTTCGCCCGCTTCGGCCTATGCTTCTCTTGCCGCTGCGTTCGCGACGCACCTCGACTTGAAGCGCGTGGCGAGCTGGTTTGAACAGGCTGAACACAGCTGACGCTTAGTGAGACGACGGCGTGCTCTGCTCGTTCTGGCGCGCAGTGCAGCCAGCGCCTGCTATAGCCGTCGGCCGTGGCTCTGACTCCACTTGCGTTCCTGCTGCTCATCCTGGCCGC
>JBBSJC010000642.1:0-4450 GCA_038257655.1 Polyangiales bacterium
CCGAGAAGTTATCGACCTTGTCGCGGATGACCTCGAGCTCGTATTCCTTCCAGCCGAGCACGCTCTCTTCGATCAAGCACTCGTGGGTCGGGCTCTGCTGAAAGGCCCAGCGAATGGCGACGTCGAACTCGGTCTTGGAGTAGGCGATGCCGCCGCCTGAGCCTCCCAGGGTGAACGATGGGCGCAGAATGAGGGGATAACCGATGGTTTCGACCGCGGCGTAGGCTTGCTCAAGGGTCCGCGCCACCACCGATTCCGGGCAGCGCAGACCAATCTTCTCCATCGCCTTTTTGAACAGCGCGCGATCCTCGGCCTTGTTGATAGCTTCGACGCTCGCGCCGATTAGCTCGACGCCGTACTTCTCGAGCACGCCGCGCTCATTCAGGGCTAGCGCTAAATTCAAGGCAGTCTGGCCGCCGAGCGTCGGCAAGAGCGCGTCAGGCCGTTCGCGTTCGATGATCGCTTCCAACACCTGGGGCGTGAGCGGCTCAACGTACGTTCGGTCGGCAAACTCCGGGTCCGTCATCACGGTGGCCGGGTTGGAGTTGACGAGAATGACCTCGTACCCCTCCTCTTTGAGCGCCTTGGCTCCCTGGGTCCCCGAGTAGTCAAACTCGCAGGCTTGACCGATAACAATCGGGCCGGAGCCCAAGAGCAAAATCTTGCGGATATCTTCGCGGCGGGGCATCGAGGGCGCGGGTTATCACCCTCGGGCTCCCCCGGCAACGTGCCCCGACAAGGCGTCGAGCAATGCTTCGCCCCGAGCGCCCCGGCCTTCGAGGCGTGCGCTGCGCCCCTGTCCGTCGAGGGAAAGCCAGATGAACAGCCCCTGGTTCCCGAGCGCCTCGGCAAAACGAGCGCCCCACTCCACGATCACAATGGCGTCTGCACCGATTCGATCGGTGAGACCGAGCTCGGCGATCTCGTCCGCGTCGCCGAGCCGATACAGATCGGAATGAACCAGCGGCACGCGGGCGCGATGTTCATTGATCAACGTGAATGTGGGACTGGTGACCGCGATCTGGTGCGGAACACCGAGAGAGCGCGCGATGCCGCGGACTAAGAATGTTTTGCCTGCGCCGAGGTCACCCTCGAGCACGAGCAGGTCCCCGGGCACGAGTAGGTCCGCTAGACGAGCCGCCAGTTGGCGAGTGGCTCGCCGGGTGGGGAGCCGCAGGGTAAGTTCTTGCGCCACGCACTCAAGACGTCGCACCGCGTGAGCCAAGGCGCAAGCTCCTATGCCCTGTATGCCCCCAGCCAGCCCGTCGCATTTTTACGCTCCGCGGCGCGGGCTGTGGGCTTGCACACTCTGGCTCGTGTCGCTGATGTGCGCCTGCACGTGCTTGAGCGCGCGGGCTCAGCTGCCGGAGACCGCCCACCGCTACGAGCTGTCTGCGCAACTTGTGCCAGCGACCCACACGATCAAGGGCAAGGCGCGCATCACATTTCGCAACACGAGCGACAAGCCCCTGAACGCGCTGCTGTTTCATCTCTATTTGAACGCGTTTCGAGACCGTAAGAGTGTGTTCATGCGCGAGTCTGGTGGCCAGCTACGCGGCGACAGTGCCCATGGGGTGGGCTCGATCACGCTGACAACCCTTACGGTGGATGGTCAGGACGTCTTGAAGGACGCAGAACGCGAGCTTATTGCGCGCGATGCGACCCAACTGCGTGCGACCTTACTTACGCCGCTTTCACCCGGCGCGACGGCGACCATCGAGAGCAGCTTCGTGACGCATCTGCCGCCCGTGTTCGCTCGCAGCGGCTACGCGGGCGACTTTCACATGATCGCACAGTGGTTCCCGAAGCTTGCGAAGCTCGAAGCGGACGGAACCTTTGCGAGCTTTCCCTATCACGCGCTGAGCGAGTTCTATGCCGACTTTGCCGACTATCGCGTCACGGTCCACACGCCGGCGGATTTCGTCGTGGGTGCCACGGGAACGTTGATCGAAGAGCGTAAGGTCGGCGCACGCGTCGTTCGTGTCTTTGATGCGCCCGCCGTTCACGATGCTGCCATCGTCGCAAGCCCTCGCCTGCTGACCAAGCGCTCACGCGTGCATGGGGTCGACCTAATCTCGCTCTATCCCGCGGGTTACGAGTTTGCGCTAAAGGAACACGAAAAGATCGTGACTGCTGGGTTGCGCCACTTCGGCCAACGTTTTGGCGCCTATCCCTATCGCACCCTGACCATGGTTGTCCCCCCGCGTGGTGCGGACGGCGCCGCGGGCATGGAGTATCCGACTCTGTTCGTCACGGCAGGCAGCTGGCTCGGCCTGCCATCGGTGCCTGGCTTGTCGGGCATCTTCGTCACCGCGCACGAGCTTGCGCACCAATGGTTTCAAGGTCTACTGGCTTCGAATGAAGCTCGTTTCCCTGTGCTCGATGAGGGTTTGGCCGAATGGGCGTCTATCGATCTCTTGCGTAGCACGCTAGGAGAACGCGATTCGGTGGCGTCGTTCATACCTTTTTCACGCTTCGAAGTGGAGCGTCTGGCCGCCACGCAGCTTTCTCCCCCGCCCGTCCCTGCCAACTGGTCCGCCAACACCTATAGCGACAACGAATACGGACGGCTTATCTACGCTCGCAGCGCGATCGCACTCGAAAGCATTCGTCGCGCCCATGGACGCGCACGCTTCGATCGCGCCCTTACCTTGTACACGAAGCGCGCGCGCTTTCAGCACCCAACCCCGTCCGATTTGGCGCAGGCCTTTGATCAGGTGTACGGCCGGGGTTTCTCCCAAGATACGCTCGTACCGCTGGTTTTCGAAGGCGCTAGCAGCGCCGTCCACATCGCCAGCGCCCGCAGCTTTTTGGATGGTAAGAAGTACGTCACCGAGGTGCGCGCACGTCGCACCGGCAGTGTGGATCTGCCTACTTGGGTCGCGATCTACGGTGACGATGGTCGAGAAATTAAGCGACTACGCTTGCCGATCGGGCTTGCGCACTTCGATGCCTCGTTCAGAACCGAACAGGCCGTCGCACGCGTGGTGCTCGATCCGGATCGCGCCTTGCTCGTCGATGCCAACACCCGCGACCAAGTGCGTACGCTGCGCGACATCGCTGCGCCACGCTGGGTCACACGCCTGACCGCGCTGTTTCAAACGCTGCTTGCGACGGTGGGCCCATGAACCCGTGGGTGGTCGTGCTTCGGGCGCTCCCAGTCACGTTTCTCGTGTACTTGAGCTCGACGGCGCTCGCCGCGGTGTTTGCCTTACCCACGGGGCTCGAGCTTGGACGCATCCCTAGCTGGGCACCGGGAGAGGGCGCGGCACGGGTAGCGGCGCTCGAATCGCTGCTCAGCATCGCCCCAGCGCTGCGAGCCCAAGCGCTTTCACTGATGCTGGCCGCGCTCGCTTACGCGCTCCTGTCACCGTGGCTGCAGATGGCATGGTTCGCTGCGTTGTCCGCTCCGAGATCGCCAGGCGCAGCGCTGGCCGAGGGCGCACAGCTTACCTTTCGTGCCTATCGGACCACGCTGTTGGTCGGGTTTGGTTGCGTGCTGATGCTGCTTCCGTGCGTCGCGCTCGTCTGGCTTACCCGCAGTTGGCTCGCGTCGCGCGCCAACGTGCGCGTTCAGGATCTCGCGACGTTGCTGGCGCTCCTGCCCGGCGTGCTGCTCTTGTGCGTAAGCTGTGCTTGGCATGATCTGGCGCGCGCTCGCTGCCTGAGCTCGGGGGCGTTCCGCAGCAGCCTGTGGTCTTTCAGAGATGCGCTGAGTTCGCTAACGCTGGCGCGCTACGCGTTGTGGTCGGGCCTGGGCCTTGCGCTTTCGCTCGCAGTTCAACTCGGCAGTTTGCGCCTAGAAGGGCCCGGATACCTTAACTTGCTCGTTCTCTTGGCCATGGTGCAAAGCGCGGCGCTCGCGCGTAGCATGCTGCGCAGTCGCTGGTTGACCGAAGCCCTGCTCTGCGCTGATGCAAGGAACAGAGCTTCACCCACGCGCAAGGGGTCTCGATGAGCTCGGTGTTTCGCGTAGAGATCGAAGGAAAGACTCACGTTTGGACGGTCAACCGTCCTGACGTTCGCAACGCTATCGATGACGCTGTGCTCGTGCTCTGGGAGCAAGCCGTCATCGACGTTGAACAAGACCGCAGCGTGCGCGCGGTCGTGCTGACAGGCGCGGCAGACGTGGCGTTCATCGCAGGCGCCGATCTCAAGCGCCTACGTCAGCTCGATGCCGCACAACGTCAAGTCCTCGATCAGCGCATGTACGCGCTGTTAGCGCGCGTGGCTCAGCTGCCAGTCCCGGTGATAGGCGCACTGAATGGCGTCGTGCTCGGCGGTGGTTGCGAAATCGCGCTCGCCTGTGACGTGCGCATCGGCGAGCCGCACACGAGCTTCACGTTCAAACACGCGGCAATGGCGGTGACGCCGGGTTGGGGAGGCCTGGCACGACTCGCGGCTTGCGTCGGCCGCAGCACCGCCGCGCGCCTACTGTTCACAGCCCAGC
>JBBSJC010000643.1:0-4436 GCA_038257655.1 Polyangiales bacterium
CGACGCGCAAGCCATCGTGGTTTACCGGCACGATGACAAGTCCCAACGCTACGTGCGCTTGAAAGGGAAGACGCGCCCACCCGACCGCGAGCGCGAAATCCGCAGCTAAGTCGACCTTACGCTTCACGTCCGTTGGTCCGTAGGGCCCGTAGCTTTGGCGCCGGCGCGAGCGGAGGAACGCTTTGGCTACCGGCTGACTCCGGCGTCTGTCGGTCCCGTCGTGGGCGGCGGCGCTGGCACGGAGGCGTCCGGCGGCTCGCAGGCATCGCCTACGCCATTGCCGTTGCTATCTTCCTGTCCTGGGTTTTGAACACTCGGACAGTTGTCTTTTGCGTCGGGCACACCGTCCAGGTCGGAGTCTGCTTGTTGCCCGCCGCCCGTCGGTGCCGACGGAGAGCACTTCATCGGGGCCATGTTGGTATTGGCGTCCGTCTCGCTGATGCAGCCGGTCCCGAAGTCGATAACGCCCGCGGAGCCTACGTAGGCTTGTGTCGAGTTATAGCCGCAGGTGCTGTCTGCGGTCCGGCAGCAACCGGACAGGCTGACCGTGCCGTACAAGCTGTCGCGCGAGAGTGACGGGCAGGCCGTGGTCGGCTCGCCAGGCTGGTCGCGCTCAATGCAATAGCCGGGCTGAAAACCGACCTCCACGAGCGTCTCGTTCACCGCTGAACCGCAGCTCAAACTAGTTGTGCAACAGCCCTGGGCGACGCCGGCCTTGCCGAGGTCTTCGGCCATGCATTCGCCACAGGTGGGCATCACGTCGACACCCCCCCCATCGGGCCTCGTGCTGCCGCCGTCCGTCGCGCCGCCGACCCCGGCATCGGCTCCAGGAGTTGGGTCGACGGAGGCGCCCCCACCGACGCAGCTGCCGCTGCTGCACGTGCTGCCCGTGACGCAAACAATGCCGCAACCACCACAGTTGCGATCGTCGGTGCGCACTGCGGCGCAGTAACCTGCCGTTTGTGCTCTGACTGGTTCGCCGGAACCAGGCGCTACTCCCGCATCGCTGGGCATCTCGCCGCTGCCGGCGCCGTCCGTTCCGGCATCCGCGGTCCCGTCTGGCGTCGTGTTCGAACTGCCTTCTCGACCGGTACAGGTGCGCTGGCCGAGCGGACATGCGCACAAGCCATCGACGCAGCTCAGCTCGCGCCCTGTGGTGCCGCCGCAAGCATTCGCGCAGGAACCGCAGTTGGCCGCATCAGCCCGCACGTCGACACAAGCCTCGCCGCAGCTGCGCAAACCAAGCGGGCATTCGCTGGCGTCCGCTTCGACCAACTTGAGCTTGCCGAGATCTTCGCACTTGCTGGCGTCCTCAGCGACGCTGAGCTCCGTGGCACCAGTCTCCATCAGGCGCGGCTCCACGTAACCGTCGATCGCTTGCACCGAGAGCGAGATCTGAGCCTTGGCGCGCACGTCCATGGCAAAGCAGCCTTTGTCGTCGGCGTAGGTCGTGAGCTGCGTGAAGTGATCGACGCCGGTGGCGATCGCCCTGGCAAATGGCACAGCCTTACCATCTTCATCGACCACACAGGCGCGCACACAGGTCAGCTCATCGAAGAACTCGCCGACAGCCCACCAGCCGAGCTGGTCAAGTTGTGCGCGATACACCGGGTCACCGGGGTCGACCTGAGCATTGGGAATCGGGTTGCCCGACTTGTTGCCAACGCGCGACACGGTCTTGACGAATACCCAGCTCTGCTCGTCCGTGTCGAAGCGAAACAGCGCGGCCTCACCCTTGGCGTCGGCTCTGCGCACGGGCATGTCAGCCTCGACGTTCTTACCCTCCTTGAGCGACAACTCCTTCTCGCCATCCTGCGCGCGCAGATAAACCGGGGATTCCGTGGAGACTTTGCCGCGTTTTTCGCCACTTTTAGCGTCGAAGTTACCGGGCAGCGCCGGCAAGTCCGTGGGCTTGCGTGGGTCGGGGCTTGCGATCTGGACGCGCGCTTTGGTCGCGGCCTTACCATCTTTGTCGACCAACGTCTCCTTGGACACGCTGATCGAAGCTCCGTCCTTCCCGTTGACCTTACCGCCCTGGCTCAGCATGACGTCTTCCTTGCCGTCAATGTCCTTGACGAAAAGCTCGACGTAGCCATCGCCCTTGGGCGAATCCTTGCTGACGGGGGCGTGACCTGCGCTCTTGGTCGTCACCGGGCCGTCTTTATCGACGGAATGGCGCAGCGTGAAGGTGCCATCAGCCCCTGACTTCACCACGGTGCCATCGGGCGCGGTCACTTCCACACCGGCCAACGGCTTGGCTTGATCGGCACTGAATACGCGGCCCATCAACACCACTGTGTCAGTTGGCTTCTTCACGCTGATGTCGCAGCCCAACATGCAAACCATTAGCGCTAGCAGCCCGCGCCACGGACGACTCACCCCGACCATGCATCCCCCTGTGACGCCGCCTTACCCCAAAACGGTGTCTATCAAGGCTAACGCGTAGACCGGGCGCTCCCGAAGCCCAAATCGGCCACTAGAGCGCCGGTTCGAGCAGTTTCGTGGCAGCGTGCAACACCTCAGCGGCGCTGTGGGCGTCCTACGGATGGGGCGCGAGGGGCCGGTGCCGAGCGGGGCGCCATGATCATGCGTCCTGCCGTACTGCGCCGGGAAAAGCCAGGGCTGACGGCGCTGCGCACAGCGGGTGACGGACCGCTCGATGGACGTGAGGTTACAAAGCGGCTGGGCCGCGCGCTGATCGTACCCGGATGCACGACACGCCCGACCCGTGAGCCGGAACCAGCCGGAGCAACGCTGCGAGAGCGCGAGCCTGCGGGGCCGATGTTGGTGCTGCGCGCGATGCCGCTACTTGCAGAGCTCGCGCGCCCGCTCACCCCGCTCGGATAACGCAAAAGCGGCGAAGCTTCGGGACGATACCCACTCACTGCAGTCGCGCGACCCACGTTACTGCGCGCCGCCGGGGCACTGGTCGCCATCACGGGACGCGCGCTGCCCGTGTCACGCGGCGTGAACGAGCGAACGCGCGCGATGCGCTGGGTGCGAGGGGCCGTTTGATAGACGATCGTCGTCGAGCCGGGACGCGCCCACCCGCCGGGCCAGTACCACCAGTAGCTCGAGGACCAATACCAGTAACCAGGCATGTAGTTGTAGCCGACCACCGGTGAAGACCAGTAACCAGGTAGCCAGACCCACCCGCCGGCGCCCCACCACCAATGACCGCCGACCCAGGCGTAGTAAGGCGCCGGCGGCGGCGGACGATCATCGATAAGTGACTGCGGCGGTGCGTACGAAGTCTGTTGAGGCAGCGGACGCGCGGGTACGGTCGCTTCGTAAGGTGCGCTCAGCTCGCCCTGCGACAGCGGCACCGGTGCTGGGATCGCCGGCGCGGGGGCTGCGCCCGAAGCATCGGGTACGGCTGCCGGCGCATTAGTTTCGGTAGCGGGCGGTGCACTAGTGCCGGTGCTGTTGTCATTACTGTCTGGACCTGCTGAGCCCGCATTGGGCGCAGGTGCGGGAATGATTTCGCGGGCGGCAGGCGGGGGAGCCGGCAGCACTTCGCGCGTTTCGGGCGGCGGCGCGGGCATGACCTCACGGGCGGCTGTCGCGGGCGGAGGCGCCGACTGACCTGCGATCGCGGTCTCGTGTCCATGTCGCAAACGACCCCAGCGGCAGTTGCCGCCCTCACAGATGCGCGTGTAGACCGCGCCGCGCCCGCAGCCGCTTGCGCCATAACGATCGGCGCCGATCTTCGCCACGTCGGCGTCTGGACACGACAGGTCCGCGCGCGCGATGCTGGTGACTTGCTTGGGCGTGCCGGCGCAGGCGGGTAAGCACAGCGCGAGCAGCGACGCGAAGCCGAGCCAACGTAGCGAGCGGCGCGAGCGGAACGAGCCAAGCGAGCCCGTGCGCGTGCTGCCGGAATGATACGAAATTCCATGGTGCATCCGCATGGAGACAGCATGACACGCCCTTTTATGCAGGGCAGGCGCGGAGGGGCGGGCTTTGGCTAGCGCTTCTGTCGCGAAACGAGCAGGTGATAAGCGACACCGAGCGTCAGTAAGCCCGCGAAGATCAGCGCAATCGCCCGGTTGGACCACGTCAACGCAGCCAGACACAGCGCGGAAAGCCCGAGGGCCAACGCTGGAAATAGCGGATAAAAGATCGCCTTAAACGGACGAGCAAGCTCAGGTTCCCGCACGCGTAGACGAAACAACGCCAGCATCGACAGGATGTACAAGAGCAGCGCTCCAAAACACGAAAGTGTGATGATCTGGGCCGTCTGCCCGGACAGGATCGCGACTACGCCGAGCAGCATGTTCACCCCGAGGGCCACGCGCGGCGTACCAGAGCCATCGTGAATCGCGCCGAGCCACTTCGGGGCGTAGCCGGCGCGGCCAAGCTCCAGGGTGGCCCGTCCTGCAGCCAGCAAAATCCCATGAAAGGATGCGACGAGGCCGAGCAGTCCGACGCCTAAA
>JBBSJC010000644.1:0-4418 GCA_038257655.1 Polyangiales bacterium
TCGTCGCCTGGTCCAGGATCGGGCCGCCCATCACGGTCGAAGGAGAGCCGCTCGAAGCCGAAACGACCGCAGCCAGACGCAAGCGTCATCGCCGCCGCCGTAAGCAGCACGAAGCACCAACGTGCTCGGGAGGGGGACCAGGGCATCGGTGCGAACATGACATAGTTCGGCCTACCGTGCGCAGCTTGGCTTGCGCTAAAGCGAAGCTTTCGTATCGGTGGATACAAGCCAGCGGGTGGGTAAAGCGGCGACGATGTGCGAGCTTTGGTTGCGATTTGTGCGATCCCGCAGGACGTGATCGGCGTGCACTAGGGCGCCCCGATGCGAGCGATCATCTGTCCGAATACTCAGGTTCGAAAAGCCGAGATGACAGCGACCAATAGTAAGATCGGCATGACCAAGCTCAACAGCAGCAAAGCGACTGCGCAGCCGACGAGCAAATAGTCTCGCAGCAGTGGGCGCGCGTTGGGCTCGCGTGTGACGCGTTCGAGCAAGGTAAGGTTTTTGCGATTGGCCTTCCACACGACGTCGAACATGTCCCCGAGGATCGGGATACTGCCCACCAGCACATCGACGCCGACGTTGAGCAGCATCCGAGCGATGATCACCGTCGGCACGCGCCGCTGTAGCGCAAGCCAGAACAGGGACAGCGTGGAGGAGCTTGTCACCAGATCGCCTGCCACGGGAAAGAGCAGACCGAGCAGCCCGTCGGCGCCGAAGCGAAACGAGGTGCCGGGCACAGTCCAGCCGTCATCCATGAAGCGCACGAGCCGTTCGGCCCAGCTCGGAGACTTGACGATCGGCGCTTGCTGCATGCGCTGTTTCCTAGCGCCCCAAGCGCCGGTACGCAGGCGCACTGTGCAGATTCAGCAAACGAGCCCGCGAGTGCAATCCGCCCCTGGCGAGCGCCTCCGTCCAGGTAAAGATCGCGCTATCGTGCTAGCGAGCAGCAGCGATTGAGGAGCAAAATCCCGCCATGGCGACAACCGAGCCCGCAAATTCATTGACCGCGGCCGCCGCAGCATTCGAGCAGGAGCTTTCGCGCTACGAGAAGATCTGCACGGAGCTGCACCGCGGCAAGGTGAGCTCGCAAAAGACGCTGACCCGCACTCAGCGTCTGCTCGGCGAGTCGGTCGAGTGTGAGGAGGAGCTCGGCGCCAAGCTGCGCCTGCTGCTCGAAGCGATGAACGGCGCGCGCGACAAGCAGCAAGCCAGCATGGAGTGGGCGCTCGCCGCAGCGCAAGATTTACAAAAGCGTGCGGACCTGTTCACCGAGCTTTTGACGCGCGTGAATGCCCTGGGCGAACAAGCCCGTGACATCAGCGGCCCGGTGGGCGCGATCGTGGCCGAGAAGGACGCGGGCGCGAGCCCCGACCGTTTGCTGTCGTTGCTGAACGGCGTCAGCGCGAAGATGAGCGAGATCATCAGCGAGGCGAGCGCGATCGAAAAGGCGGCGGACGCGGATGACTGGCCGGAAATCGCCCGCGAGGTGCGCAGCCTCAAACAGCAGGTGCAGTCGGCGCAGGCGAAGGTGATAAGCACCTGCGGCAGCGTCGGCGCCCGCGCTTCGTCCTGAGCATTCGCGGCGCTGCAACGCTAGCTGCCCGCCAGCCTGCGCGTGGGATCGTTCTGACGTGCGGCGAGTCGAGCGGCTGAGTGTTGCTCAATCCACGGCGGTGCCGTAATCCCAGGGCCAGAAGAACACGTAGGTTAGCCAGTTGGCGCGCGGGGTCACTGCAAAGGAAGTGATCTTCTTGTTGTCGGCCGCGCGGGTGAGCGTGATGCGATTGAGTCCGGTCGGTTTGAGGTTTACGATTCCGGCACGTCCCGCCGAATTGGTCGCGGTCGCGCCCGGATCGGGCGAATTGCTTAGGTTTTGGTAAAAGACGGCCGTGGGACAGTCACCCATACAACCGGTGGTATTCGTTCCACTTGCGACTTGCACGCCCGCGACCTCGGTGTCGGTGCAATCGAAGATCCGCATCAGGAGCAGACCGAGTTCCGTATCGACCTTGATATCAGCCAAGGCGCCTATGGCTTGGCGCACTGCATCCTCAAACATGAGCAGGGGTTTGGGATCGACCGTTGTTCCCACGACCGTGCGATACATCAGGTACTCAGTAGAGAGCAGCGGCGTGTCGGCCTTTACGGGATGAAAACCCTGCAGTTGTAGTTTGTAGTTCAAGCCCGGTTTGAGCCCTCGGATCTCTAGGTAATTGTCTTCGCCGTAGGTGACGTCTTTGGTTGCCAGCTTAGTGTCATCGTCACAGGTAGGATCCCCGAACTGACAGACGCGCCAGGTTAAATCTCTGACACGTGTTTCCGATTCTCCGGCCTGCATGTAGGCGTAGAGAACCTTGACCCTCAGGACGGGCTCCTCCGAAGAGTTCGCCGGCTTCCGTGGGTCCCGGACGCCGAGGCAATGCCAGGTCGGATCCTCACAGCCTCCGCCTGCGCATAGGGCAGTAGGGCTTCGCTCCTGCTCTACGCACTCGGCGTTCGTCTTGCATTGTTCGGCGCTGCATAGCCCTTCGGACTTGATGCAGACGGGCGCCCCCTCGTACGGCGCGCACTCCGTGTTTTTTTCCTTGCAGGTCGCCAGGCTGGCGCGAACGCAGCTACCGAGCACCGTGTTGCATAGCTCGCCCGATTCACAATCGTCTTGCGAGTCCTTGCACTCGGGAACCTTACACATTTTATTGAGACAGACGGCTCCGTCTCGCTTGCAATCCTCCGTGGTCGCGCAGCCGGTCTGGATCTCGCACAGGCCCTGCCCGCCGCAGACGTAGGGGGCATCGCACTGAGAGTTCTTTGCGCACTGCTTCTTGTCGGATTCGATCAACACACTGCAGCCGGCCAGTAGCGACGTGGCAGTCGCCAGCAGACACCATATCTTTTGCGCGTTTGCCATCATCAGAAGTGCCCCCTTGCGGTCACTGTTCCAAGGCCGATGCCCCACTGTACTTTCGCGCTCGCAGCCGGCGCATCGCTTTCCTCCGACTCGCTTCCGTCGTCGAGCAACCACAGCACGACACCGGCGCCGACGCCGATGAGCCCGACGCCTGCGAGGATGTCCGTGGTCAGCGCGAGCGTGTCTGCAGAGCTGCCCAAGTCCTTGACCTTGCGCGGATCGGGCAGGCTCTCAGCGAGCTCCTTATTCCGATCGTCGACTTTGCCATTGGCCATAAAGGCGGTGATGCCCGCACCGATGAGTGACGCACCGCCGACAGCCCAGCTGGCGATCGCAGCTTGCTTGAGGGGAGGAAGCGGCTTTCTCTCGGTGACGACCACCAGGGGCTTGGCTTCGGGCGCTTTGAGCTCGAGCGCTACGTCGATCAGATCGCCGCCTGCGACGTCGATCACTTTGGTCGCGTTCGCTCCGTCTGCGGCGCGTCCGTACACGCGGTGTCGACCTACGTTGACCGCGACCGTGGCTGCCATCGGCGTGACGCCCACGCGCAAGTCATCGATAAACAGCTCTGCACCGCTCTTGTTGGCGGTGATCGCAATACGGCCGACACGCTGACGCAGCGTCTCGAAGGCCGTTTCCACGTCGTCGCGCCGCGCCTGCGGAATCTCGGCGCCGCCTTGCGTGAGGTAAGCTTCGTAGCTCTGGGTCGCTCCCAGATAATCCTGTAGTTGCAGCTTCACCTGACCGATGTTGTAGAGCAGGCGATAATCTGGCGCGATGCCATAGGCCCGTTCGAACTCCACCAGCGCTGCGCGGAATGCGCCCTCTTGGAAGAGCTCAACACCTCGTAAAAAGTGTGCGCTGGCCTCTTTGCGCTCAGCTTCGGTGGGCTCATCTGCGGTTTGCGCGTGCGCAACCGAGCCGAGCGTGAGGCATAAAATCGCGAACAGCGTGGCAGCCCAGGTGCGTCGTTGACGCATGAATGTGATCCCTCCTCAAAAGCGCTTGCATCTGTCTGGTAGTAAGCGGCCCGTACCGCTGAGACACCAGGTGTGAGGGTAGCAAATCCTGTAGGAGAGCGATCAGTTCTTGTGAGTCAAGAGGGCGGCGCTGCCGTGAAGTCGACCCCGGCGGGCTGGCCCTGCTGTCTGCGCTGGCCTGCGCTGAAAACAGGACAATGAACGACACGTGTTAGTTTAGGCGCGGTACGCGGGGAGGTGCGAGGGTGTAGCGGGCTTGCGACCAGGGGCGAACCTGAGGTTAACCGGATGCTTTGTGTATCGCCGGCTCGCCAGGAGGCATGCGGATAGCGCGGTCCGCAAGCGCACTTTTGGAGTTACGATCCGAGCGTCCGACACGGCTGAACTTGATCGAAGGAATTCGTGCATGAACAAGAAGTGGACCTGGCACTCAACGGTGCAGCTTGGCTGGGCGGCTCTGTTTTTAACTGCCGCGTGTTCTGATTCGATAGGCAAAGACAAGGTCGGCGTCGATGCCGGCAGCGAAA
>JBBSJC010000645.1:0-4416 GCA_038257655.1 Polyangiales bacterium
CGCGCAAGCTTCTCGAGCTGCGTTACTCGCTCTTACCTTACTGGTATCAGCTTTTCGTGCAGGCGAGCGAAAGCGGAGCTCCCACGCTGCGGCCCCTGTGGTGGGATCAAGCGGATGACGCGACAAGCTTTGCTCACGAGGATGAGTTCTTTGTGGGGCCATCGTTGCTCGTGGCTCCCGTCGCAAGCGCCGGCGTCAAGGCACGTAAGGTCTACCTACCACCCGGTCCCTTCGTAGACTTCCATACAGGTGCGCGACTGAGTGGCCCCACCACTGTCGATGTCCCGGCGCCGTTCGGTCGCGTGCCAATGTTCGTGCGCGGTGGCTCTATCATCCCTGGCTGGGCGCCCCGGCAGTACGTGGGCGAAGCCGTGGAGAGCACGCTATTTCTCGATGTGTATGCAGCGCCGGTCGGGACGCGCGGAAACCTTGCATACTACGAAGATGACGGCGCGAGCATGGCCTACAAACAAGGCGCATCGAGCCGCACGGACATGGAGTTCGAAACGACCAGCACCGGCAGCGAGCTGCGCATGCAGGCACGCACGGGCAGCTATAAGCCGGCCGCCCGTGACATCCGCGTGCGCTTGCACGGCATCGCGGACAAGCCGAGCCAAGCGCAAGTAGATGGCCAAGATGCGCAGCTCAGCTGGGATGCCACCACACACACCGCCACGGTCTCGTTTGCAGACAGCGCGGCAGCACACACGGTGACGTTCGTGCATGGCGCGGAGGGGCCAACCACGCCCAACGTCGAGCTCAGCTTCAGCGTGACCGTGCCCACCAATACGCCCGCTGGCGACATCTATCTGGCCGCGAGTACTGCGGCTTGGGCGCCGGACAGTGTGAGGCTCGCGCGCGATGGTAATCAAGCGATGGGCGTGCTCAGCGTTCCCGCCGGCAGCGTTGTCGAGTACAAAGTCACTCGCGGCACGTGGCCGACGGTGGAGAAGGACGCGTCTTGTCAGGAAATCGAGAATCGCATGGTTACGGTTACACCGACGGACGAGACCCAGTCCATCGCTGTCACGGTCGCGACATGGGGAGACCTGTGTCCTTGAGCTGATTGCACCTGCTTACGCCGCCTGCCCCCTGGAGTTGAAGTGTCCACCCTAACGTTGCGACGAGTGGAGAAAGCCTACGGGCAGAACCCGATCCTGCGCGGCATCGATCTGTCGGTGCGCGATGGCGAGCTCGTCGTGCTCGTTGGGCCGAGCGGCTGCGGTAAGAGCACGCTCTTGCGCACGATCGCCGGCCTCGAGACACCCGACAAAGGCACGGTGTCGATCGGCGATCGCGAGGTAACCAACTTGCCTCCGAAGGACCGCGACATCGGGATGGTATTCCAAAGCTATGCGCTTTATCCCCATCTAACGGTGCGCGACAACTTGGGCTTTGGCCTCAAGCTGCGCCGCGAGCGTGAAAGCACGATTACCGAACGCATCCAAGAAGCGGCCTCGATGCTCGGGCTCGAGGCACTGCTCGACCGCTTCCCGCGGCAGCTCTCGGGTGGACAGCGACAGCGGGTGGCCATGGGCCGGGCGATCGCGCGCAGGCCTAAGCTGTTCTTGTTCGATGAGCCGTTGAGTAACTTGGATGCGGCCCTGCGTGCCGAGGTACGCGTCGAAATCAAGCGTCTACACAAGCGGCTAGGCGCCACGATGATCTATGTCACGCACGATCAAGTCGAAGCGATGACCCTGGCCGATAGGCTCGTGATCTTGAACAAGGGACACATCGAGCAGGAGGGCCCGCCGCTCGAAGTTTACGATGCACCGGTATCCCGCTTCGTCGGAGCTTTCATGGGTAGCCCGCCGATGAACTTCATTCCGGCGCGCCTCGATCACGGGGCGCTCCATGGCGCCGGCATCCTAAGTAAGCTTTCTTCTCGTGGTCCGGATGGAGACGTCTTCCTGGGCGTACGGCCTCACGACCTGAGCATTGCCAGCAACGGCGCCGACCTGAGCTTTAACGTCGACGTGGTCGAAGCCATGGGTTTTGAAGCCTACGCGCATGGCCTGGTTGGACAGAGTAAGGTAATCGTGCGCTTGGAGCTGCACGACTTGGCCCACGTGAAGCCGGGTGCGACCCTTTCATTGGCGATAACCGAAGGAAAAATGCGCCTGTTCGATGCACCGAACGATGCAGCGAGGGCGGTGTGAGGCCGCGCGATGCGTCGATGCTGCATTGCGCTTTTAGTCTTTCCTGCGTTTGGAAGCTGACCTGCGTGGCGCTCTGTACAGCTGTGCTCTCGGCGCCGAGCTTCGCCGCAGCAGAGCCGAAAATCACGCTATGGCACGCCTATACCGGCGCTGAACAACAGGGCCTGTCGCGCGCGATCGAAGCGTTTCGCAGCCAGCACCCCGATCTTAGTGTCGAGGTACTGACCCTTCCCTTCGGAGCTTACTCTTCCAAGCTCGAAGCGGCGATTCCCGCGGGGCGCGGGCCGGACCTTTTCATCGACGCTCATGAGCGGCTGCCGATCTACCTCGAACGGCACCTGATCGATCCCTTTACGAGCTTCGAGCAAGAGGCCGCCTTTGAGCCTCGTCAGCTGGACGTGCTGCGCGATCAGGGCGCGCTGTACGGCATTCCACTTTCGGTCAAATCGGCAGCGCTCTATGTCAACACCACACTCGTCCCCGATCCGAGCGCGCTGAGCTCCTTTGATGCGATCGCCAGACTGCGCGCAAGCCTGCCTGCAAGCGTCTACCCATTGGCGTTCCAGGCAGACGATCCTTACTATCTTGCAGGCTTCCTGCACGCCAACGAAGCGCAGCTTATCGATGAGCGGGGCGAGTATGGCTTCTCAGGGGGCGGCGCCGAGCGCACCTTGGCCCTATTGCGCCATTGGTCGCAGACAGGCGTATTGCCCGAAGAGCCAAGCGCCGATCTGATCAAACGCTTGTTCGCTAGCGGGCACGCCGCCACCATGGTGGGAGGCCCTTGGCTTGCGCCCGATTTGCCGCGCTCTCTCAGTTGGCGCGTGATCCCATTGCCTCCGCTGCACGAAGGTGGCGCCCCGCTTGAGCCCTTCGTCACCATCGAGGCGGCCTACCTCGCCCGTCATGCCCGCCAAGGTCAGGTGACGCCGGAGCGCGACCGCTGGGCACGGGAGCTCGCGTTATTTTTGGCACGCGGCAAGGGTGCGCTGGTGCGCGCGGAAATCGGCGGCCAAGTCGTCGCAGCCCGGACGCTTTCCGTACCCGATGACAACATCGCCAACCCTCTGATCGAAGTGTTCCGGACCGCGGCCAGCCACGGCCGCCCGATGTCGATCCATCCTCACATGCGTCGCGTCTGGGAGCCGGCGCAACGCGCGGCCAAGAAGGCCCTGCGCGGCGAAGGCGAAGTGGGCAACGCGCTGTCTGAAGGCCGGCGACGCTTCGATGACGCCGTACGACCGATGCCTGAGCCTGCGTCTCCCACGCCGCTCTTGCTGGTGATAGGCGTGCTGCTCTTGATCGCGGCCGTAAAGCTCGTCAGGCAAGCAAGCGATCCGATCTTTCGCGCGCGCGTTAGGGCGTCCGTGCCCGCCTACGCATACGTCACGCATGCGCTTATCGCCGTGGTGTTGCTGGTGATAGGCCCCCTTACCATTGGTGCCGTGACCAGCTTTTTCGCCGGCAAGGGACGCGATCTCTATTACGTCGGGCTTGCGAACTACGTCGACATTCTGACGGCGCGAGGCGGTGACCTGTTTGCCTCCGGCTCGTTCTGGTTCGTGCTGCTCGTCACGATGTTGTGGACCGTTTGCAATCTTGTCGCCCACATCATGCTGGGTGTGACCCTCGCGCTGCTGCTTGTACGCGTCACCGGGCGCACCTCGCGCTTTTATCGCGTGCTTTTGATCTTACCGTGGGCGGTTCCGAGCTACGTGACCGCCCTGGCCTGGAAGGGTATGTTCCACCGCCAGTTTGGCGCGATCAATGCGCTGCTCGATGCGTTCGGCGTCGAATCGATCAACTGGTTTGCGCAGTTTTCCACGGCCTTTGCGGCCAACCTCTCCACCAACGCCTGGCTCGGCTTTCCGTTTATGATGGTGGTCACCCTAGGTGCGCTCACCTCGATTCCACGCGAGCTCTACGAAGCGGCCTCGGTGGACGGTGCCACCGCCTCGCAGCAACTGCGCTTCATCACGCTGCCGATGATACGCCCCGTGCTCGCGCCCGCCGTGGCGATGGGCGCCGTGTGGACGTTCAACATGTTCAACGTGATCTTCCTCGTGAGCGGCGGCGAACCCGATGGCACGACGGAGGTGCTGGTGTCCGAAGCTTACCGTTGGGCCTTCACGCGTTCCTCCCAGTACGGATATGCAGCAGCCTACGCCGTGCTGATCTTCGGCATTCTCGTGATCGGCACGCGTATGATGAATCCGTGGCTCGAGGAAAAGAAGGCATGAGCGAAACCAAAGCC
>JBBSJC010000646.1:0-4407 GCA_038257655.1 Polyangiales bacterium
ACGTTCTCAGTGCTTGAGACTGCTAGGACGCAGCATAACGGCACATCCCGCAGCTTCTGTGTTAACTCCGTGAGACGAGCTAAGGTTTCACGCCAGTCCGCCACCATTGTGGGTGAGCGAAGCTCCACGACAAAGACTCGAGGCCTGTGGACTAGACTGGCACCAAGCGCATCCGCCAACTCGCGATCAGACCGGGGCGAGATTTGTGCCCACTCAGCGAGAACGTGCCTCAAGTCCGGAGCGCCTGCGGCGAAGGCTCCCAGGAAGGTCCACCACGCGTTGCCCCCCTGCAAGGCAAAAAGCCTCTGAGCCCCATCGAGTACTGCGGAGCCAACCTTCGCGCTCTGTGGGACCCACGCGACAAACGGCTGTTCTGTGACGAGCCACGGCCGGCGCTCAAGCCATCCTTCGAGCCGATCGGCGTCGAGGACGTGCCAGAATACCTCCCGCCCAGGTGGACCCAACCGAACCTTCATGGCACCAGCGCCTGGAGAATGTAGGGGAGCAAGGACAGCACCACGTCGCCCTCGGGCACAGGAGCGACCTCAGAAAGGGCCAAGCCGGCCGCCTGGCCCAACTGACGCCTCACCAACAGCCCCAGGTTCAAGAGAAGCGCCAATCGCTCATTGTCACCGCTCCCGCGCGGAAGGACGAGCAGCTTTCCATGTGCGGCTCCGAGGCAGGCTCGCATGAGGCCATCTACAGCCGCCTGCAACAGCTCGGCATCACTCAGTACATCCCCAACGCAGTCCGGATCGAAGCTGCTCGCGGCCAGCACCGCGACGAGGAGCTCGCACTCGCGGCGATCGAGTCTCCGGTCAGGTCGCCCCTTGAAGAGTTCTCGAGCCAACTGCGGCACTGCCTTGGTTACGCGGCTTAGGGCGGCCTCCAGTTGCGCACTATCGACCGTCGACTCGTTGGGGAAGCAGTCCGAGAGACGTTCAACCATAAGGGGCACCCCGCCGGTCGAATTGATGATCCTCTGAAGCGCACCTGGACTCGAAAACTCAATGCCTCTGACGCGCTTGAAGTAACTGTCGATGGCCTCCTCGGAGAAGCGCCCGAGGCGGGCAATCTCGATGGCCGAGCCGACCACGACCTGACGGCTGAGCGCCGCGCGTAGCAGATCCACCCCGCCGACAAGGGCCAGTGCGTGTTCGACAGGGGTATCGAGGTCAGTCGGTACCCCCGTTCGGCACAAGAGGCGTTCCGGCGGCAGTCGGTGCTGCAATCCGGTCCGGGTGAGCAACGGTTCAGTCCAATGGGAACCGAAGACTACCGCTCGCACACCGCACTGCCACCCCTCGTCACTCAGCGCCCAGCGCATGTTCTCAAGGACGTCGTCCGGAACCAGCCATGCTGATCGCTGGCTTGATGCGGAGCGCGACGCGCCAAGCCGATCGAGCGCATCGCGAATGCGGAGCTGCGGACTCTCCTGCAAGAGAATCGGAAGCTGGTGTGGGAAACGCAAACGCAGCGAAGGCGGATGGTGTTCGGCCTCAGCAAGTAGCGAGCGCTTAACGAGGTCGCGCAGGTGCCGAGCGCCAATGTCCTGCCACGACCCCGTGGTCCACTGCACCACAGCGCGCTCATCGGCCACCCGAGTCACCTGAGCTAGGAGTCGCTGGGGTGCATCGTCCACTGGTGTGCCCGGCGGCAGGCCCGCGGCCTCAGCAAGGAAAGCAGCGAACGTAAGCTGGCCTAGCGGATCTCCCACGAAGTTCAGCCATACGGTCTCCCTTACCCGATCCTGCACCTCCGGAAGCTGGAACACCGACACCACGTCTTGAGCGCACACAATGCTCTTTTCGCGCTCAGTGAAGGCTGTTCGGCGGTCGAGCTCGGCCAAAAGCCTGGTGCAGAAGTAGATGATCACGGCGGGTTGGTACCCACAACGGAATGCTATCCCCCCAGCCTGGTCCCTGGCATCGACGCCAAGACGCGCAAGAGGGCCCGTCACGAGCTGGACCGCATCTGCCTGATCAAGTGGGTTAAGGAGGAGAACGTCGCCCCAGTTTCCCCAAGCTCCCTCAGAACGGTTTGTGGCGCGGTACCCGCATACTACGAAGCGTATCCGCGGAAGCTGACGCGAGTCCCTTTCGCCTTCGCTTGCTCGCATCACCCAGGAGAGCGACGACTCATAGTCGGCGCTATTCGCTGCATCGGCGCGGGTCTGATTCTCGAAGAAGGTGTCGGCCTCGTCGAGGAAGACGAGGTAGCTCTCGTCGGGTCTCTGCTCCAGTGCTGCAGTGATTGCAGCCTTCAGTCGCGCGCGTGGATCTCGTTGCGCAGGACTCCTGATCTCAACCGCAGCTTCAAGCTTGCTGACTATCTCAGCCACGACGTCTTGCTCTGAGCCAAGGCCAACGATCGGCACGTAGAGAACTCTGAGCTTATTCCCCGACGCGAGCGGAGATCGGTCGTACCTGTGCTCGACATAGCGAAGTAGCGCCGTTTTTCCCAGGCGACGACCTGAGAAAATTCGAGAGTAGGTTGTACCTGTAACGAGCCTCTCGGCCTCCGGGCGCCGGCCCACGTACATCTCCATGCGCACGTGTTGGCCCTCCTGCACTTCATAAGGCCCGAACTCGTTCCAGCGCTGCTGCTCCACGACAAGCTCAATGAGCGCCTCGACGAGATGAGGCTGAGCGCCCCGGGGGTTGAGCATTCGACACAGATCGAGGTCGTCAAAGATCGCGGTTGGCCTTCCCGAATTCAGGCGGAGTTGACGAGTGGTCTCTTCGCGCATCTGCGCAGATAACCCCGGCGCCAGGATGATCGTGATCGCGCCCTCTTCGCTTAGAGCGAGGGCCTTACTTGGTAGACTCCGATCCGCCGACGCTGCTGATAGAACCTTGATCGAAATGTCAGTGTAGCGCCGAATCTGTGGGAGAAAGGTTGGGGTCTGAGCACTGCTAGGTAACCAATCGATAACGTCGGCGCAAGAAAACTTGTGGACTCCCTTGTTCAGGGTGATCTTCTTTTTGCGCTTTCGAGCCGTGAGGTCGAGAACGACTTCCAGGAAACGCTCTCGAAGCTGCTGCTGCTTGTCGCTCCCGAGTGGCGAGGCTCCGTCCCTGGATGCGTGACACCAATCATGAATCAGCGTGCGCAAGTGCTCGTTTACGGGCGAATCAACCTCGCCCGCGAGGGAGCTCAGGGATTGCCTCGGCGTGGGCCAGAGGTCTACTGCATCGCGCCGGAAGGGCGTTGCCCGAACCGCAGTACCGACCTCTATCGAACGCATGCGGCGGCGGTGAAGGTCAGAGTATCTGCGAAGCTCTACAAGACGCGCCACTTCCGCCGGTGGAAAGCCGCTGTCCCGCATTGCGTCAGATGCGACAATCTGCACTGTTCGGGCAACGTGCTCGGCAACGTTACCGACGACGAATTTTGCCCAACCTGCTACGAGGGCGGCATCTTGATACAGGTCGGTCGCCGCTGCCCGCTCGATGGCCGAGATCGCGTCAGAGACCCTGTCCGGGTTGCGGTCCGCGAGCTCCGCGAGGTCGACGTAGTGGCCGCGAAGGTCCGACACGTGTCTGTCGAGTAGGTCTCGTTGGCAACGGTGGAACTCGTCCAAAGCAGCGCGCTCGCGATCGTTGTGCGCGGAGAAGTGCGCGAGCAGCCAAGGCGCGTGGTCCGACACCCATGCCCTGACACCGCCAGCCTCGATGGAAATAGGATCGACGTGCAGCAAATACGCTGTTGCAGTTAGTGGGTCTAAACACTGTGAGGCGTCGGCGACCGCACTGGCGTCAGCGTTTGGAGGCCATGCGCTCAGTAGCCAGGGATGGCGTTCGACAACCGACTGTTCGAGGACTCGCGTGGGTAAGGTCGACGGCTTCCATACGGCGGCACGAAAGAGGCTGAGTAGCCACTTCTCCTCGGCGCTGATTCCGCTCATATCATCGTTGGAAAGTATTTGGGCCACACACGGGGGGAATACGTCCGGTCCGGCCGGGGGATCGGTCATGTTGTGCAAGGCGGCAGATGCACGAATGAAACCCTGCGCTGCGTCGACGAGATCATCGACGGCGCGGTCCATCACGCCTCGATCTTTGAACTTCGCCTCGTACCGATCGAAGATCTTGGCTGCCCTCTTTTGAAGGCGTCCAACCTCCACGTGCGTTTTCCGTTCCAACGGAGCAAGAAGCACCGACTCAAGGATGGGACGCGCTGCGAGCATGAACTCGTCCCAAGCTGCGCGACAGTGGGTGCGCTGAATCCTTCCGAATGCCGAGTGAAACTCCCTAAGGCGTAGCTCCATACATGATCAGTTTGTAACTCTCGGCGCGGAGGCCATTTTTGCTTTTCGAGGCCGGCCTGGCGTGATGGACCAACCTCGGAGTTGGTCGAGAATGGAAGGACTCCTGCGCCAGTTGGGATCCTTTCCGAAGTGGTTCA
>JBBSJC010000647.1:0-4397 GCA_038257655.1 Polyangiales bacterium
ATCAGGAGGCGACCATGCTTCTCGTGCGGCTCGGCGAGCTGCGCGAACAGAAGTTTGGCGATCGACGCGGCGCCCTGTCGGCGTTCCGCGAAGTCACCGAGCGCGAAGCCCTCGACCCGCGCGCCATCGCGGCCTTTGAGCGTCTGCTCGCAGACCCTGAGCTTTCTCCGGAAGTCATCGAGTTGCTCGATGGCATCTACCGTCAGTCTGGTGACATGAACCGCGTGGCGGAGCTTACCGAAAGCCGCATCAAGCTTGCAGACACCGCACCAGAACGCGTCGTCTTGCTGACCGAGCTTGCTGGCGTGTGGGAGCGAGATCTCAGCGACTTCCCCAAGGCCGCCAATGCGCTGCGTCGTGCCTTCGAGCTCGACCACACCGACTTTGGGCTGCTCGACGAGATCGAGCGCGTGGCAGTTGCCGGCGGAGATTTCGACGTGCTGCGCGGTCTCGTGGAAACGGCGGCGAGCTCGAGCGACGTGCCCCGCAGCGATCGACGCGATCTTTGGATGCGCGCGGCCCGCTTGTATCGCGAGCACCTGCGGGACAGCGCCGCCTCAGAGCGCGCGCTTCTCCACGCGCTCGAGCTCGACCCGGAGCACGAGCCAGCCCACGAGGACCTGACGCAGCTGTTGCGAGAGGGCGGACGCCATGGCGACCTGGTCTCCGCGCTTTCAACCTGGGCCGACCGCGAAAGTGATCCCTTCGTTGCAATCGGCCGCTTGCAAGAGGCCGCACAGTTAGCCGAAGGGCCAGCAAACGATCAAGAGCGCGCCATTCGGAGCTACGAGCGCATCCTCGAGCTCGACGGCGGGCAAGTCGAGGCGCTCGATCAACTGATTCGCATACACGACGCGGCAGCGCGACATGGTAAGGTTGTCAAGCTGCTTGACCGACGTATCGAGGCCGAAGCGGATCCGGACGTGCGGCGACCCCTGCGTAGTCAAGCGGCCATGCTGCGAATCGCCCTGGAAGATCGTGAGGGCGCCATGCGCCTGTATCTCGGCAATCTTGACGACGATCCCAACGATCTCGAAGCCCTGCAGGCGCTGCAGCGCCTCTACGAAAAGGCCGAGCGTTGGGATGACCTAATGTCGATCCTTACCCGCCTATTAGAGATTGCAGATAGCCCTGAGCTGCGCGTGGGCGTACGCGTGCAGCTGGCGCTGATCGCCGAGCAGAAGCTAGGCGAGACGGCGCAGGCCATCGAACAACTCACGGAGCTCTTGGCGGAAACGCCTGACCATGTGGGCGCCAATGAAGCGCTCGAGAGGTTGCTCGAAAAGGAAGGGCGCAATGACGAGCTCGTCGCGCAACTCGAGCGACGCGCCGATCGCGCCCGTGATCTCGGCGATGCTGCCGCCGAGCAAAACGCTCTCGTGCGACTCGGTGAGGTGCTCGCTGACAAGCTTGGGGACACGAGTCGCGCGGCCGAATGCTACGAGCGCGTGCTCGAAAGCGCGCCGGAGCATACTGGGGCGCTGCGTGCGCTCGCCCAGCTCTACGTGGCCCAAGACGATGCAGAACGCGGAGCCGCAGTTCTCGAGCGGCTCGTGACTCAGGTCGCGGGCGAGGAGCTCGTATCGATAGCCCACCAGTTGGCCGACTTGGCAGAAAACAAGCTCGCATCGCGCGATCGCGCCGAAGCGGCGTTGCTGCGCGCCATGAAGGCCGGCACGCGCGAACAGGAGACGCGCACACTGCTAGCCGCCTTCTACGAACGCCACGAAAACCACGCAGCGCTCGCTGAGCTGCTCGCTGAGAGCGTCGACGAGCTCTCCGACAAGACCGCTCAGGTTGCGCTTCTGCGTCGGGTCGCAGAGTTGTATCGCGTGCAGCTCTCGGACATGAGCAGCGCCGCCCACACGCTCGAGCGTGCAAGCCAGCTCGTGCCTGATGATCGCAGTGTGCTCGTGCCGCTCTGTGAGCTCTACATCGGCGCTGGCCGTCAAGAGGCGGCACTGCCCGTACTCGAGAAGATCATCGCCTCCTACGGCGGCAAGCGCGTCAAAGAGGTCGCCGCATTCCACCGCATGCTCTCGCAGGCTTACAAGGGCATGGGCAACTCCGAGCGCGCACTCAGTGAGCTCGATGCTGCCTACCGCGTGGACCTGACCAACGTCGCTGTGCTCGCAGACCTCGGCATGCTCTGTTACGAGCACGGCGATCTCGATCGCGCACAAAAGACCTTCCGCGGCCTCTTGCTGCAGAAGCTCGATAAAGACGCACCGATCAGTAAGGCCGACGTGTACTTCTATCTCGGCGACATTTCGCGTCAGCAGGGCGACAAGCCCAAGGCCGTTTCCATGCTCGAGCGCGCCGTCGCCGAGCAATCGAGTCACGACCGCGCGCGTTCCTTGCTCGCCAGCATGCGAGGCTGAGATGCGCGAGCTTGCCTCCGTCGATGGTGTGATCACGCCGCTCGACACGGCGCGCGTGCCCGTGCTCGATCGTGGTTTTCTCTACGGCGACGCCGTGTTCGAAGCGCTCCGCACTTACTCCAGGGTCCCCCACGCGCTGCGCGAACACGTCGAACGGCTGTTCCGTTCGGCTGCGATCGTGAACATGGAGCCGGGCGTCTCCCGCGAGGTGATCGAGCACGAAGTCCTCGAGGCGATCCGTCAGTGCGACGCAGATCAACACTACGTACGCATCGTGCTGACACGAGGGCAGGGCCCCTTCGGTCTCTCCCTGCGCGGAGCCGGCCCGAGCCTGCGCGTGATCCTGGTGCGCCCGCTGGCTGAGCCGGACGAACGCGTGTGTCGGCAGGGGATCCGCGTCGAGACCGTGATTGTCCCGCCCTCGCGTTTTATCGCAGGCGCCAAGCCGTCAAGTTACCTGACGAATCTGCTCGCGCTCGAGCACGCCCAAAGTGCGGGTGCCGACGATGCTTTCCTGTTGGGTGAGCACGGCGAGCTACTCGAAGGCGCCACAAGCTCCGTCTTTGTCGTGCGCGCAGGTCGCGTCGAGACGCCGACGCTGGCACTTGGGATCCTGCCAGGGATCACCCGTGACTTGGTGTTGGCGCTAGCTCGCGACCAAGGTTTGGCAGTTCACGAAGGCCTGCTGACGATCCACGACGCGTACCGCGCACAAGAGGTGTTCGTCACGAGCAGCGTGCGTGAGGTATGTCCGGTCGTCGCGATCGACGGTGTGTCCATCGCCGACGGTCGACCGGGACCTACCACCGGGAGATTGCTCAGCGCTTACCGGGCGCTCACGCGGCATGCCCCGCCCACAGCTTGACCGGGCGCACCTCGTTCGCTAAATACGGCCCCCCAAACCGCGGGAGAGTACGATGCCGTCCAATACTACAATCACCAAGGCCCGCCGCCGCATTCGCAAGCGCAAGATGGGGCGCGACGCCAAGCGCGAGCGCACCCAGGCCGCGACGCCGAAGTTTCCCATTCATCCCGAAGAGAGCAGCTCCGCACAGGGCAGCTCTGAAGACAAGAGCTGAGTTAGCGCGCACTCGGCGTGACCAACGGGTCGCCTACCAACGACAGCCCCGCCGGTCCTAGACTGCCCAATGCTTCGAGCACGGGCTGCCCTAGCATGACCGAGCGTCCGATACCGAGCGCCGCTAACGTCGTCGCGGCGGTATCTGTGGTGTGGACCGAGCGCTTGATGCGCCCACGCTGCACCCCAGCGCCCCAGGCGAACCAGGGGATGTGTTGATCCACGTCCAAACGCGTGCCGTGGCTCTTCTTGTGCCCGCCGTGATCCGAGGTGACGATCAGCAGCGTGCGATCTGCGCGACCTGCCTCGTCGATCACATCCATCACACGCTGCAGGCAGCGATCGGATGCGCGAACTGCGTCGATGTAGCCGTCGCTCATCCAGCCGTGGCGATGGCCCGCGCTGTCCGGATCGGCGAAGTGGATAAAGACCAGGCCGCGCTCGGCTGCTTGAAGATGCGGCAGCGCGTGACCCAACAGCCGGCTGCAGACCATGCCGCCCATTTTGAATGAGGCGTCATCGGACCGGCCGAGCAGGTGCTTCAGCTTGGCCTTGCCCACGAACATCGCAGCGGGAAGCCCGGCCTGGTGCACGCGCGAAAAGATCGTGGGTGCTGTGATGTTTCCGCGCTCGGGTTTGTAGGCGTTGAAGTCGATGCCATGGCCAGCAGCATCCATTCCGCTCACCATCGACGCATGGGACGGTAAGGTTGCAGACTTGGCGATCGTGCGCGCCACGTGCGGGCTTGCGCCCTGAAGATACAGCCGGTGCAGTCCGCGCATGTCGGGGCTGATCACGTCCGGCCGGAGGCCGTCGATCGAAATGATGACCACGTGATCCGTTACCGCACCGTGCGCAAGCGCCCGCGGTGACTGGCCGGCCAGCGCAGGAACATTCACGAGCAGCAACATTGCCGGAAGAAGCATTCGCATGAACAA
>JBBSJC010000648.1:0-4393 GCA_038257655.1 Polyangiales bacterium
ATGGGCGCGGCCCAGCTACGTATGCTCTCCCACGCCTATCGCGGCGAAATGGCGCTGGCGCAGACATATCGAGAAGAGGTGGAGCTGCTGGCCGTGCAGGGAGGGTCCACCTGGCAGATGGAGATCTTTCTACCGAGCTCCCTCGCAGTGCTGTACGACCTCACTCGGGACTTGATCGGACTCAAGCGCACGGTTGAGCAACTTGACCGCGTGTCGCGTCAGGTTCCCGCGCTGCAGCAGCACCGGGACCTGCAGAAGGCGGCCTACCTTGCAAGGCAGGGCCGCGGCGTCGAGGCGCTCGCCCTATTTGACGCCACGTTCCCGACGCTGGCAGTCGGCGAGTTCTCGAGCTGGAACGCCGCATCAGCACAGTACGCAGAAGCTCTCAACGAAGCCGGCCAGCACCTGCGCGCACGGGCGATCTGCCTCGCGGCGGCCATGCCGACCTGCGGGTACGACTTTGTAACCCGCCAGCTAGCTCTCGCGGAGGCGGGACTTGGCAACGTCGAGCGCGCCGTGGAGCTTCTTGAGGGTCTGATCGCCGAGCTGCTCCCGCGTGAGAATCCACTGCAGCTGGGTCTGGCGCACCGGGACCGAGCGCTGGTCGCGCTTCAGATGAATGAGCGCCTCGCATTCGAGTGCCACTTTCGCAGCATGGACAAGTGGTTTCGTGCCACGGCCAATCCGGCGCTGGTGGCGCAGTGCGACCGCGTGCGCGTCAGGGGAGTGTCCGCGGGCTTTCTGCGAGTCGTGAGCACCGAGGAAGCGTTTCAACTTCAGGGCATTCTCGAGCGGCACGAAGCCGGGCAGCCACGGGTGCAGGCTGCACTCGAGCTGGTAACACGCATGGTCGGCGCCGAGGCCGGCTACTTCTACGCGATCGACGGCGCGGAGCTACGCCTGTCGGGTAGCTACGGGCGCGCGGGCGCCCCGCCGGAGCTCGTGCAATCCCGCGTGCGCGCACTGGCGACCTCGGCGCTGCAGGCTGAGCACACGACCACGCACAGCCATACGCAGACTGGCTCGACCTCCACCGCGTCGGAGGAAGCCTCTGACGGTTCGCGTTGTGGCGTATTCGTGTTGCACGTGCCCGACAAGGAGCGACTGCGGGTGATCGGTAGCCTCGCGCTGGTGAGTGACAGCGGCCCGATCGTCGCGCCCTCATACAAGGCACTGCTCAGCATCGCCCGTGCACTTGCGCCCCCCAAGCTCCCCTAGGCCACACGACGAGGCCCGTGATCCACGAACGGTAAGGTCCGCGAGATGCTCGGTGCGACGCCCCCGGCTCATGGCAGGCTTTCCAGAAACGCAACGATCCCGGCCGTCGCAAAGTCGGGCCAGCCATGGTAGGTGGGCGGGCTGCCGTAGGTCGGCTGATCGTGCGCGCACCAGTGCAGCGGATAGCCGGCTTTGCAACCCGCATGAGCGACGCAGGGGCTCGGATCGACTGCGCTTGGTGCCGGCTCCTTGCTACAGGCGTTCGCCTCGGCCCAGTGCTCGCGAGCGGCCTGTCCCTGGCTAACGTCAACCTGATTGTCCATGGTGCCGTGGGCCATCCAGACGGCCACCTCACCTTTGCAATTCTTGAAATCGCGTACCACACCAGAGACTGGCGCAATCGCGCGCAATACATCACCTCGCTGGCAACCTAAGGTATTGGCGAAGTAACCGCCTGAGCTATGACCCGTGGCCGCGACTCGCTCAGGATTGACGCAGGTGTCAGCAGACAATTTCGCAAGCATCGCATCAAAGAAGGCCAGGTCATCGTCAGTGTCGCGGCTCCAGGTCGTCGCGCCTCCGCCGTCCTTAGGCAACGCGTTAGGATAGACCAGGATCGTTCGGTTACCCAGCGCCGGACCGAAGCGGAAGGTGCCCTTGTCGTTGTCGAAATCTGCAGCAGTGCGGCTCGCGCCATGGAAGCCGAACAGCAACGGATATGGAGTCTGTGCATCGTAGTCATCGGGAACGTGCACGATGAAAGTGCGACTCTTACCGTTTACCTCCAACGTCTGGAGCCCCTCGGCAGGAGCCTCTGCCTTGCCACACCCCTCACTTCCAACGATCGGCGGCGGCAGGGCCGCATCGGGCACGGGAGGAACCGTCGCATCAGTCGTCGTGGTCCCTTCGCTACCGCCGGCATCGTTAACGGTAAGGTTTCCCGCGTCCTTGCCGGTATCACGTGTGCCCGCGTCTTCGTCGTCGGTGGGGGTGTGATCTTTACCTGCGTCAGCGCCTTGCAGCGACGAGCTACCCTCCTTCAGTGTGCCTTCACAGCCCGTCAGGGCGCTAGCCACAAGCCCCGCATGACAAATAACGCGCACGAAGCTGCTGAGATATGGGTGCACGGATCGCCTTTCGTTAGAACACCGAACGGCTTGAATCCGTCATGAAATCCAAGCATTTCGTCGGTCGGGTTGTGGACCGGCCACATGACACTCTACGCGAAGAAGCGACGATCCTGAAAGGTGTCAACTTATTCCACCTGTGCCTTCGCAGTGCACTGCTTCTTCCAATCAGAGCGCGGACCTGCGAGCTGAGCCGAGAAGCGCCAGTCCGGCACTAAGACTCCGAACGGACAATGCACTTCGCTGATAGTGGTTGCGCTCCCGGGGCGATGCCTTCCCGGCGCCGTTCACTGCCCGCTCGCGCCGGACGAGCCGTAAGGGTAGGTCGCGTGCGCTCAGCCGACGCGTCTGGCTCGCAGCGAATACATCAGAGGAAGCTGCCAGGTTTTTTCGGGAAGTTTCCACATGCCCGAGCCCGTCGGTACCATATGGGGAAAAGCCTGCCAGTCTGATTCGGTATGCTCATGCAATAGCTCGAGCGTGAATCCCGACTGGATCAACGCCGAAATCGTTTCACCAAGTCCATGGTTCCAGTTGTGAGAAAGGTTCGTTTGGAGCTTTGCCATCGCATCCGCGTAGGAGCCTTCTTCGTCGAACACGCTGGGCTCCGTCACCTCAAAGTATGGGTAGCGCAGCGGATGACCGGCCTCGCCACAGCGATCGGCCATCGCCCACATCATCGGGTGGCCTTCGCGTAGGTAGAGAAACCCGCCCGGCTTGACGCAGTCTGCGACCACCTTCGCCCAGGGCTCAATCTTAGGGAGCCAGCACAGGGCACCCACCCCCGTGACGACGATGTCGAAAGCCACGCGCCCCTGCCCTATCGAGAGCGCGGCGGGCGCGTCGTAGACATCTGCTTCGACGAACTCGGCAGGTAGCTTCGCGCGTTCCGCGAGCTCCCGCGCGGCCGTGATCGCCGGCGCGCTGTAATCGAGCCCCACTACCTCGGCCCCGCGCCGCGCCCAACTCAGCGTATCGAGACCAAAGTGACACTGAAGATGCAGCAAGCGCTTTCCACGCACATCGCCCACTTCTTCGAGATCGACGGACTTGAGCTTGCAATCGCCCGCAAGGAAGCCACCCACGTCGTAAAACGAAGCGGCCAGATGCACAGGCACGCGTTCGTTCCAGTGTTCAAGGTTAATGGCGGCACTGACCTTATACGGCTCATGTTCGTTTCGAACCATCGGGGGCTTTCCTCCTTATGCGCCTTGAGCTCGTCGTCTCGTGCACGGGCCCTTAGCACCGAAGGGAGGTCCAAGCTCAAATCGACCTGGTCGTCGGCTTGATTGGCTCACCAGCGGGGTCAGCGGTTGCCCAACGCGCATGCAGTGCGAAGGCTGTAAGCATCCCTAGCCGTAACTCAGTCGTCGTTCCATATGGGGTCTCGTACGGACGGTGTTAGCTGTTGACAGGGGAGCATCACCCGCTTAGCTCCGCGCGATCGTTAGCACTCTCTTAACCGAGTTTAGTGCAGAGTCGCTTTCCGTGAATTTCCAAGATGTCGGGGGACATCGATCGGAGGCTCAGATGCGAAAACTGCTGTGGATTGCGATGCTTGCGTGGGGTGTGACGGGCTGTATGGCGGACACGGGTCCGTTCGACGACGAAACCTACAGCGACGATGACGAGCCCTCAGAGGAGGACGCGCGCGCTGAAGCAAACGAACAGGCGATGGCGGACGCCGAGCTCGTCGAAGACATTGCTGAGGAAATGCGCGCGCTCGACATGGACGCCCCCCAGGTCGGCGCGGAGGCGGGCCCGGAGGAATTAGGGATTGCAGACGGTCAAGGCATGCAGGCTGAACCTATCCTGGTGCAGAAAGGTCGATTGCCACACAGGCAGATAGCTCCACTCTATAACGGAGCCTACAGCTTTCATCGCACTTGGCAGCCGCGTCTGACGGTTGAAAGTGGATGCGTGCCGCATGTGGCAGTCGATGCCAATGGCAACACCAATGCGGGCCTTAAGAACTCCGGCGATGCGCTCATCAATTTCAGCGCCGACTGCAGCAAGAACACTGGGCAGATCTACGCGCGGACGCACTG
>JBBSJC010000649.1:0-4392 GCA_038257655.1 Polyangiales bacterium
ATCGTGACCGGCGCGTCATCCGGTGGCGGTTCCACACCCAAGGCGGACGAAGGGAAAGAAGAGTAGACATGGGTCTTGGCACCGCGCGGACTGAGCCGAGCATACCCGCTCGCGATGAACCGGTAGGGATCCTCAGCGGGCACCTTCGTCATGCGAGTGCGTCCGGTACCGTCCGAATAGGTATAGGAGAACGCCACCCGGCTCGTCCGCGCGTCGCGCTCGCGCGTGGTCACGGTCGACACGGGATAGTCGGGTCGACCGAATTCGTAGGTGTAGGAAATTGCGGGGTCTGTCAGCGAGTCAGTGGGATCGAGGACCGACGTGATGCGCGCGAGTCCATCATACGTGTAGCGGGTGTATCGTCCGTTCGCGTCCGTTGCACGCGTGACGACACCGAGAGCAGAATTGTACTCAGCCGTGTAGGTGATGCTAGATGGGCGAGCGACGCAGCCCGCCTCGACATGAAATGTCTCCGTCGACGGAAACATCTGCGTGGGCACGTCGTAGCCGATGGTGCGACAGTCACCGTTCGCATTCTGGACGGCGGTGGGGAACCCGTGGTTGTTGTAAGTGGTACGCGTCGTCGCGAGCCAGCGTCCTGCCGCACCGGGGGCCGGTGCGAGCCAAGATTCGGACAGGGTGACGAGACCTTTGCTTGCCTGAAGCAACGCGGACTGGTCGAAGTAGTTGCGTGAGAGGGAGAGTAGCCGCGGATCGGAAACCGTCGACGAGCGGCAGGCGCCCGAGAACGTGGCAATCGGCGCTGGCTGGCCATTAGCATCAAACGTGCCCTCACCGCGACACAGCGCGAGTCCCACGAGCCAGCTGCTATCGGTCACGACATCGAGATAGTCTGCGTAGGAAATGGACTCGTCTGCACCCTGACGGATGTTCGCACCTGCCAAGGTAAACGCAGCGCCAGGTGTATACACCCCTCCGAGAACGACCTCGCCATAGTTCGCGGCGCTGACGGCCCGCCCCCAAACGTCGTATTCGTTGTGGGTTCCTGCAAGGTCAGGGGTGATTGACCCGGATCCATCGGCTGCCTTATCCCAGGCCGCGTCCAATGTATCGGTAGCAACCGCCACAGCCACTAATGAGTCTTTTCGTTGGTCCCTTCCGGCCGCTGAACCACAGAGTGGCAGCACGCGGATCGTGCCACTCGGCAGGGCTTCTTGGCAGAGCCAACGGCGCTCCCATCGAGTCTGACTCGTGCGCAGCCTGACGCCGTTGCCGTCGCGCGTCGTGGTAAGGTAAGCACGTCCCTTGAGGACCTCCTCGTCAGTCCCGGTGGCAAGGTCGCGACCGACATGGTGCCAGACCTCAGTGGTACGAGTATCGTCGAACTCATCCCCGAGCACAGAGCTGGTCACGCGCGCAAAACCACGAAACTCACGTTCGAACCCGTCGTAGTAGCCGTGATCGTACTGAAAGAGGGTACGGGTTTCGTTAGCTTCCAAACCTAAGAGGCCGAACGAGTCGGTAACGAGAATTTCCGCAATGACTGGGACCGGATTGGGGAGGGGTGTCTTCCATGGTTCATTGCGGCGTTTGGCAGCAACAACGTAGTCCGTCGACGACCCATACTCTATGTCCGTAACGAGCCCGATGCCGTTGTCGATGCGCGAAAGCAAATAAGCGCTCGCGTCCGCGTACAGGTCGACGTACTCCAGCTGAAGGCTCGGCGTCACCCAAACGATATCGGCCGTGCCATTGCCGTTTACGTCGGCAAAGAGCGTCTTTCGAACATCGTAGCTAGGAGGCGCATTCTGGACGACGGTGCGGCTTTGGAGGAGCTGCCCATTGCCGTTGTTGAGGTAGTATCCAACATAAGAACCCGTATAGCGGACCAGGTCAGTCTGACCAGCGCGGTTAACATCCACCCAATGGAAGACGTCCGCAATCCCGTCGGGACCTTGGATGGTGCTACCCGCGACGAACTGACCGTTCCCGATGCCGAACCAGACCCGCATCGTTCCGAGGTCGCGTCCCACCTCGTCGCGCACGAGATCCACTTCCCCATCGCCGTTCCAGTCCATCAATGACACATTGGAAAGGCCAAGTCCGGCCTCCGCCGGGACGGACGCAAGACCCGCGCGCCACTGGAAGCTTCCTCCTCCGAGGTTCATCAGCACGGCAGGTGTACCGCTGTTCTCGTAAAGGAAGTCGGTCCGCCCGTCTTTATTCGCGTCTAGCAGCTTGACGTTTGCGGCTGTGACCGATGGTAGGGCGTCGAGGCCAGACACCGGGTTGCTCGAGGAGTACCCGAGGAACGTGCCGAGCGAGATGTTTCCGCCACGGTAGAAGACCTGTGCGCCTCCAACCTTACACATCACATCGCGGTACCCGTCTCCATCGAAGTCAGCGAGCACGGTACCTTCAGCGGCAAGCGCACAGGATGGACTCCCACTAGCAAGTTGCGTGGGAGTGGTACGCCAACGCG
Organism: Polyangiales bacterium; assembly: GCA_038257655.1. Lineage (GTDB taxonomy): Bacteria > Myxococcota_A > Polyangia > Polyangiales > DASUME01 > DASUME01. Next base: position 2,444 of record JBBSJC010000649.1, read on the forward strand.
CGCCGTCGATGTTCTCGTAGTAACGCCAGTTGGCGATCTCGCCTACCAGCAAATCGGGGAGTCCATCGGCGTTGACGTCCTCGAGCGTTCCCGAGCCATCCAGAAGGCTAGTGATGGGAACATTTCCGTCGAGACGGCCGTAGCGCGCGCCGGCTGCCCCGGCCTCTACGTAACTGAAGCGAAGTGGTGGCGTCGAGGTCCCGTCTCCCGCCCGCATTTGAACCGATGACAACAGGATGTGTAGCTCGGTCTGACGGTACGCAAGGGTGTAGGTACGAACCGGGACGGCACCTTGGCCCTGGTGCATGGTCACGCTGCGCAGGCGCTGGGTCGTGCGAACTGCCGATCCGTACGTGTAGTCCGTGAACGGATCCGGACGAGCCTCGTACGCGAGCTCGACACGATTGTGATAGGCGGAGTCGAGCGGGTGCAGCTGATAGTCGACGCGGCGCAGATGGCGGCGGTCATCTGTGGCAAGGTAGTAGTACCGAGCTTCGTGCCCGTGCAGGTCCCTATGCCGTTCGAGGAACCAAGCGTAGTTTCCGCGTGCGGCGCGCTCCCTCGCCTGCGATGTCTCTCCGACGAACAGCGTCTCTCCGCTTGGTAACTTGATGATCCAACTGTCGGTCTGCAGGTTCCGCTCGAAAAGTGCGTACGCTCCTTCGTTCTTCAAACGGTAGCGATTAAGGCTCCCATCCACACGCACGAGCTCGTCGTTGAGCCCTGGGCCGGATACCGCAAAGCGGTCGGTCTCAGCGAATGCAGGCGCGCCCTTGGCTGTAGTGCGGTAGATGCGAAGAACAGGCAGGTCCCAACTCAACCCCAAGGCCGACTTACCGCCACCGGCAGCGTAACTAAGAGCGAGCTGGGGAGCGAGCGCTCCGGGCACCACATCGAGCGGCAGTGAAAAAGAGCCCGTTCCCGTGAAGGGATTGGGAGCGAAGGATTCTCCTAGCCCCTTGATCGACGCCGGACCCGTCGGGAGCTTGATGCTCTGCGCTGAGATCCCGGAGGGCTTATCAGCGACACCAACGCTTTGCGCGCCGAACAAAGTGACGAGGAAAGCAACCGTGTGCGCAAAGCGCAGCGTGCAGCGCATGATGGCCTCAGAGGGGGAAGTGAGAGCGCGGCCTAGTTTGCGAAGGAAGCGCCGCGGTACTTGAAGAGCAACCGAACATCGTGAACCTGCGCCGGTGCAGACAAGTTCGTCGGCGTCAGCAATTGCTGCACGTTGCCTTGGATAGGAATCACGAGCACATAGTTAGGCGTGGACAGGCTCCGGTCGCGAAAGGCGGTTCGCCAGCTCGTGGTATCGCTCCAGAAGACGGTATTCTGAAAATCGACGGATGACTCGAAAGGTTTGCCTGCCGCCTCGCCCTGACTCCCGGGCAGCCAGCCGACGGTATACACTTCAATCGGTCGCTTCCCGTTGGACTCAGCAAAGCACGAACGCTGGACGTCTGTCTCGCCGCGTCTGAGGATGACGGGTATGTCGAAGCTGACGTTCTGGCCCACGATCTGCACCGAAACACCCGCCGGTTCGATCAAGGTATTACATTGATTCGGCGTCAGATTCGCGGCTGCATTGGGCGGAGTGATTCGATCCAGCTCATCCAGCCATACTCCAAACGGCAGCTCGATCTGATAGCGGGTGGCTCCGTTGACCTGACGCTTCTTCACGAACGCCGAGCCAGTGATCCGGTTGTGGAACTGCTCTCCAACGGTAAGTGTCTTACCCGACGCAGCGTCGATGACGGACCTTAGCTCAGGCCACATCGCACGCTGCAAAGAGATACTATACCTGCTGGTATTCGACCAACTCTGGCAATCACCGATGCCCGCATCCTGAAAGATGCGGCATGCATCGCGTGAGGTCAGGTCATTGACCTTCCGTAGAAAGGCGTCGAAGTCGTCGAGCGTTACGATCTTGTAGACGTCGTCGAGCTTCA
>JBBSJC010000650.1:0-4392 GCA_038257655.1 Polyangiales bacterium
AGCGCACAGCCCCTTTCTTCGGGCGTTAGAGTCGCGCGCAAGAGCTTTACGCAAGCGGTAGAGAATCCATCCTTTGTGGCGGCGATGACGGCAGGTCTGCTCGACTACGACTACAAGATGAAGGGACTCGGCCTGACGGTAGACACTCAGGTAACCTTGGCGCGGCTCGGCGTAGAGGCGCAGTTCATCGCGTTTCCGGGCGAATCGCTGACGCGCAACGGACTCCCGATCAAAGAAGCCATGAAGGCGCCCTATCGCTTTTTCTTCGGCTTGACCACGGACACGCTCGGCTATTTCGTGCCCAAGGACGAGTGGAAGACAGGTCGCAACGGGGACTACGAAGAGGGCGTTTCATTGGGGCAGAACGCCGGTGATGCCGCCAAGCAGCGCGCCCTAGAGCTGGTCGAGGAAGATAATGCGCTACTTAACTAGTTACCTAGCTAGCCTCGCGCTCGCGTGTCTGTGCGCCTGCGGTGGTGCAGATAAGTCCGCTTCATCCAAATCGGGTGGCCACTCCGGTGGCGATTCCGGTGAAATGCAGAACGGAAGCAACTCCAACGCAAATGGCCCAGGAAAGCCCGGTAGCTCCTCCGATGGAGGAGATTTGGATGCTGCCAGCGGAGGAGGTCCAGACACTTCCTTCGGCGCGTTGCGCGTGGGCTTTGGCAAGCAGGTGATTACCCCACCGATCGCCGACACCTGGACCGATAGCAACGGCAACGCCAAAAAGGACGACGGCGAGCCCTACCAAGACGTGAACGGCAACGGCCGCTTCGACCCATACTGGCTCGCCGGTTTTCATCAAAAACGTCCGGCCAATGGCGTGCATGACGACATTCACGCCATCGCTTGCGTGATCGATGACGGTAAAACGCGCCTCGGCGTCGTCTCGCTCGATGCGATAGGTTTTATGTTCGACCAGGTCGAGCAAGTGCGCGCGCGCTTGAGCGCCGCGCTCAAGATCGATCATCTGGTGGTGTTGTCCACCCATAACCATGAGGTGCCAGACTTGATGGGGATTTGGGGGCCAAGCCTGACGGAAACCGGCATCAACGACGAGTATATGGAGCTTGTGCAGAGTCGCGCACTGTTGGCTGTGAGTGATGCCGTGAAAGCACTCGAGCCCGCAGAGCTGCGCGTGTTTGAGTCCCAGGTGGACGTCAGCGGTCTGGTTGTCGACACGCGACAGCCGCTCGTAGGGGACCCTGATCTGCGAGCCCTGCAGTTTGTACGCAAAGACGGCGCGGCGATCGGACAGATCGTGTCCTGGGCCAACCATCCCGAAGTCCTCTGGGGTAATAACCTGCTGATTACCGCGGATTTTGTCGGGTACTTGCGCGACGGCATCGATCGGGGTCTGCAGTATGACGCGGAGATCACGCGCGAGGGCAACGGCGGTACCACGCTCTTCGTCAACGGTGCCATCGGCGGACTACTGACCCCGAAGGACACGTTCGCGATCCGAGATGCGCACCTTAACGTCGAGTTCGTCGAGCCCTCGTTCGACAAGGCGCGGGCGCTTGGCTATCGCATCGCCGGGCTCGCCCTTGATCTGTTCGCAAGCAAACCGATCGAGAAAGATGCGAGCCCGCGCCTTCAGGTATTCGTGGAAAAGGTAGAGCTACCTGTCACGAACAACGAGTTGCGTTTGGCCGCGCAGGTGCTCGGTATCCTCCCGCGCAAAGTGGTAGGTGATGCGATTTTGGGCCCCAAGATCTCAAGCGAAATGGACTTGATTACCCTGGGCGGCACCTGGATCTTGACCGTGCCGGGCGAGCTTTACCCAGAGATCGCCAACGGCGGCGTCGAGAGCCCGGAAGGTGCAGACTTCGCCGGCGAAAAGGTCGAGACGCCACCCTGGCGCGAGCTAATGCAGGGCAACGTCGACTTTCTGTTCGGACTCAGCAACGACGCCATCGGCTACATCGTCCCGCATTCCCAATGGGATGAGCGCTCGCCCCACCCCTACGGAATTGAGCAACAGTATGGTGAGGGGAACAGCTTAGGCCCTGACACCGCGCCGATCCTGCATGCGACTTTGAAGAAGTTGATCGCGCGCGCAAAGTAAGAAGCGACAGATGATGTAAGGATCTGGGGCTTCTCGCCGCTGTAGTCGCTGTGGCAGCATCGTGCCATGCGGCACAGTCTGTGTTTAACGGCAGTTTTTGCGATGTGGGCCTGCGATTCGAGTGAGATCGCAACGAGCGGAGTGGATGCAGTGGGCGCCGGCGATGCGGGCGTGTCCGGCGTGTACGAAAAGGACTGGCCCAACCTGGGCTGCGATCCCCTCGTACCTGACTACTGCATGTTCCCGTTTCCCAGCAATGTGCACACCGTGGCGGACGCGCAAAGTCCGACCGGACGTCGGGTCTCTTTCCTTCCCGAGGCGATGCTGACGGCAGCGAATGGTGAAAAGACGTCGGTCACGCCCTTCAACCGCAACGATGGCTTTTCACCCGGTGGCCCCCTGCTCGCGTATTTTGCCGGCGCAACCATGGCGGGGTTACCCGACGCCGTGCATATCGGAGATTCGCTCAAAGCTGACTCGCCTATCACCTTACTTAGTGAAGACGGCGAGCGCGTACCATGCTGGGTCGAAATCGATCGCAGTGGGCCCAATCGCCATCTCAGCGCCTTTATGATTCGACCGGCCCTGCGCTTGAAAGACGCCACCCGCTACCTGGTCGCGGTAGGCGAAATTCAGGGAGACGACGGGGTGAGCATCGCGCCCTCGGCGGCCTTCCGCGCCCTGCGCGATGGTTCGCCCTATGACGGTAAGGGCAAAGAAGGCATCGAGGCACGGCGCGAGCTGTACGCAGACGTTTTCGCGCGTCTGGCCAAGGCCGGCGTAGCGCGCACGAGTCTGACGCTTGCCTGGGACTTCACCACCGCGAGTCGCGAGAACAACACGGGCCACGTGCTCGCCATGCGCGACCAGGTGCTCGCCCAGTACGAAACCACAAGCCCCGCCTACGAAATCACGAAGGTGGTCGAGAACCCGTTCGCGGAAATCGCGCTGCAAATCGAGGGCACGGTCAGTGTGCCGCTTTACCTCGATGCTGACGGTGTGGATGGCACGATGCTGTTCGATGACGCGGGCAAGCCTGTGGTCAATCCCGCCCAGCCCAGCGCGCAGGTGAAGTTCGAGCTTTTGATCCCGACAAGTGCAAGCGCGGAAAATCCGGTCTCGCTTATGCACTATGGGCACGGGCTGTTTGGCTCCCATCAGGAGATCGAGAGCGATCACCTGCGCAAGCTTGCCAATGACCATGGCTACGCAATCTTCGGCATACCGCAGTGGGGCATGTCAGGGGACGACGCTTTGCCTACCGGCCTTCGACTCGGCAGCGGAAAGATCGACGCGCTCTTACCCATGTTTGATCGTTTGCAGCAATCCCAGCTCAACCACCTTGTGGTGATGCGCGCGATGATCAACGGTCTCGCCAAGAGCGCCGAGTACGGAGACCTTATCGACGAAACCGAGCGCTATTACTACGGCGCAAGCCAGGGCGGCATCTTCGGCGGCACGTACATGGCGATCTCCACCGATGTAAAACGCGGCGTGCTCGATGTGATGGGTCAACCCTACCACTTACTGCTGCTGCGCTCGAAGAACTTCGACAGCTACGAGGCCGTCATGCGCATCGCTTTTGCGGACGATCGCGACATCGTGCTCGGACTTGCGCTCGCGCAGATGCTCTGGGATCGCTCGGAGCCCAACGGTTATACACCTTATATCCAAAACGACCCCTTACCCGGTACCGAGCGTCACCAGGTGCTGATGCGCGTGGCGCTCGGCGATCATCAGGTGACGACGTTTGGTGGGCAGGTGATGGCACGCACCGTGGGCGCCAAACATATCGAGACCGGCGTGCGCGACGTGTTCGGCCTGACGAAGGTCGAGTCCATCAACGACGATTCCTCAGGTTATCTCGAAGTGGACTTCGGTCTACCGCCCGAGCCGCTGTGCGACATCCCGATGAACGTCTGCGAAGATCCCCATGGGCAGGGTCGTAAGGTGGATGGCGCTCACGAGCAGCTCGATACCTTTTTGCGCACCGGTAAGGTGGTCAACACCTGTCCGGATAACGTCTGCAAGTACCCGCAGCTCAGCGGCTGTAAAGCCAACGAGAAGACGCCGAGCTGCCAGTGACCTGACTTAGCGTCTGCCGCAAAACAATCAGATCGCCTAGACGCCGACGCATCCCCGCCTGACGCCGATCCGACCTGATTGTTTCGCGGCGGTCGCTTAGTACAGCTCCCCAGAAGTAGGTGATCAGTCGATGTCGGGCGGGAGGGGCGGTTTTGTCAAAAAGTTGCCAGGCTCGAGCGTTGTGATCGTATGCGGGCATGGCGATGCAAACCCCGATTCGGATCGAACTCACAGACGAT
>JBBSJC010000651.1:0-4392 GCA_038257655.1 Polyangiales bacterium
ACTTAGGCTGAAACCTTACGCTTCAGCCGAGCTCGCGGGCGATCCAATCTTTGAGCGATTCTGCCGGCCGCGCGCCGTAGTGGCCGATCACTTCCGCTGCACATAGCGCACCGATCCGGGCGCTTTCGATCGGCGAGCGGGCATGGGTGATGCCGTAGAGAAAGCCGGCCGCAAACAGATCGCCCGCGCCCGTGGTATCGACGACCTTGTCGACCTTGCTTGCCGTGACCTCGTAGGTCTCATCGCCTGCGAGCACGACAGCGCCCTGGGGACCACGCGTGAGCACCGCGAGCTCGCACTTGCCGCGCAGGGCTGCGGCGCCTGCCTCGAACGTGGTCTGCTGGGTGAGCGAGAGCAGCTCCGACTCGTTGGCGAACAAGATGTCGACGTGATCTTCGAGCAGCCGCTTGAACTCGGCGCGATGGCGATCGACACAGAAAGCATCGGACAACGACAACGCTACCTTGCGACCCGAGCCGTGCGCGACGTTGGCCGCCTTGAGCATCGCCTCCTTCGCGCGCGGCGGATCCCACAGATAGCCTTCGAGGTAGGTGACCGCGCTCTTTTTGATCAGCGCTTCGTCGATGTCCTGGGGGCTGAGCTCCACGCAGGCGCCGAGGTAAGTATTCATCGTGCGCTGGCCATCGGGCGTGACAAAGATCAAGCAACGCGCGGTCGCGGGGCCGTCGCTCGCGAGCGCGGTGCTGAACTCGACGCCGGCGGCGCGGACGTCATGGGCGAACACTTCTCCGAGCTGGTCCTTCTTCACCTTGCCGATGTAGCCCGCTAGACCGCCGAGCGAGGCGAGGCCTGCCATGCTGTTTGCGACCGAGCCTCCGCTCATCTCGATGCCAGGGCCCATCTGTCCGTACAAACCGTCAGCTTGGGTAGGATCGATCAGCGTCATGCCACCCTTGTGCATGCTGAGCTTCTGAAGCAGTGCATCGTCTGCGTGGGCGATGACATCGACGATCGCGTTGCCTATACCAGTGACATGAAGTGCGTGGGACATCCGAGCCGGCCTTTCGTGACAAAACCCGCATGTTCAAGCGGAATTGGGCGCTGCCGTCAACCCGACGCCATCGGCTGAGAATCGCGCGATCAAGCCTGGCTACTGGGCGCTGCAACCACTCCGAAATCATTGAAAATGTAGGCGCACGTCGTCATGTGGCCTCGAGTGCCTGCATCACTTCGCTGGGATCGGTAACCGGTGCAGAACAGGTGAAATTGTGACACACGTACAGCGCTGGTTGGCCCCGCACAGGTGTCTTACCTTCGAGCAACGGCTGGCCCACGGCATCGTCACCCGCGCCGTGCGCGATGATGCGCTGGGGCAAGTAAACCTGAGCTACGGCTTGCCACAGCGCACGGGTACGCGGCTCTTCTGATTCGCCCAGGATCGCCACTTCTGTCGGCCCCTGTTCCAGCAGGTCGATCACAGACAGCGTGCTGACAAAGGCCCGCGGCGCACGTGCGATAAGCTTGCCAAAGCTCTCCACTGTGGCTTGCGCGATCGTGCGTAGCTCCGCGCTATCGAGATGAAACGACAGCCGCGCGCACAGTTGCGCAGCGATCGCGCTCGCATTCGGTAGGGCATCATCTTGCGCTTCACGGGAGCGTGCGATCAGCTGCTCGTGGCTGTGTGCGGTCTGATAAAAGCCGCCGCCCTCGATATCGCGAAAGTCCTTTATCATGCGCTCGCACAGGCTGCGCGCTTCTGCGAGAAAGCGGACGTTTGCACCGCACTCGTAGAGATCGATCAGTGCGTCGCCGAGGTAGGCATAGTCTTCAAGGTAGGCATTGAGATGCGCTTTCGCTCCGCGCGCCGTGCGGTAGAGGCCGCCGTCGGCCCGTCGCAATCGCAACAACAGATCATCGGCCGCCCGCTCGGCTGCGCGTGCATAGTGCGGCTCACCAAACAAGCGCGCAGCCTCGCTCAGGGCGCCTATCATCAGCGCATTCCAGCTCACGAGGATCTTGTCATCAAGCAATGGCGGCACGCGTTCTTTGCGTGCGCTGTAGACCCGCAGGCGGGCCGTAGACAGCTCCTCGCGCAGCTGTGCTTCCGTCAGCTCAAACTGCGTTGCTACCTCAGACAGCGGACGCGGAGTTCGCAGCACATTGGTATGCTCTTCGGGCCAGTTGCCTGGCTCGCTCACGTCGTAATACGCGCAGAAGTAGCTGGCCTGGGGCTCTTCCAGGATCTCGGCGATTTGTGCGCGCGTGAAGGTGAAGAATTTGCCCTCGACCCCTTCGCTATCTGCATCGGTGGCGCTGTAAAAGCCGCCCTGATCAGATTGCATCTCGCGCAGCGTGTAATCGAGGGTTTCGCGCGCGACGCGCTCGTACTCTGAGTGCTTCGTGATCTGGAAGGCCTCGACGTACACGCGTGCGAGTTGAGCATTGTCGTAGAGCATTTTTTCAAAGTGGGGCACGTGCCACTTCTCATCGGTGGAGTAACGCGCAAAGCCGCCGCCGACGTGATCGAACATGCCGCCGTTCTTCATGCCGTCTAAGGTGCCGCGCACCATCTGCAAAGCGCGCTTGTCTCCCGTGCGCGCGTGAAAACGCAGCAGTAACCGCAGCGAAGAAGAAGCCGGAAACTTAGGTGCGCCGCCGAAGCCACCCCAGCGCCCATCGTAGCTTTCCGCGAGCTGCTCCACGGCGGCTGCGATTAGCTCGCTTGAGACGGGCGCATGGGCAGTGCCGCTTAGTTGACTTGTCACAGCGTGGGTGAGCTGCCCAGCCTGCTCTTCGATGCCCGCACGGTCTTCGCTCCATACTTCCGCGATTCGTTGCAGAAGTGTGGGAAAGCCAGGCCGCCCGTGGCCGTCCTCAGGTGGATAGTAAGTGCCTGCAAAAAATGGCTTCTGCTCGGGCGTGAGGAACACGGTCATCGGCCAGCCGCCATGTCCCGTCATGGCGATGGTGGCAGCCATGTAAATGTCGTCGAGATCGGGGCGCTCTTCACGATCAACTTTGATGCACACATAATGCTGATTCATCAGTGTGGCGATTGCGTCGTTCTCAAACGACTCACGCTCCATGACGTGGCACCAATGACACGCGGCATAGCCAATACTCAGTAGAATGGGTTTGTCTTCTTGCTTGGCGCGCGCCAGCGCTTCGTCGCCCCAAGCATACCAATCCACCGGATTGTTAGCGTGCTGGAGTAAGTAAGGGCTAGTCTCGCGACTCAGGCGGTTTGACTTGGGCACATGTTCAGACATTTGCTCTCAAAGACTTGCACTCGCTATGTTAACACGCCACGTCAAGACGCTACGACACAGCAGTCAAAAGGGAGAACCGCATCGTGCATCGCCAACTTATGTGTCTGTTTGGTTTGAGTTTGACCGCCATCGCCGCGTTCGGCGCACCGAGCGCTGCCAGTGCCCAACAGGCACCTGCGCAACTCCGCATTGGTGCCGGTATGGTCGTCGACTTCGCGGGTGAGGGTGATTATGACAATCGGGGGCCTGACGATGATCTCGAGGCAACGCTCGGCATCCGTGCCCACCTCGATTACGACATCGCCCGCTGGGTCAGCCTGGGTGGCTTTGCGCGCCTGAGCTGGTGGGAAGGTGACGAGATCTTGGAAGAGCGCAACATGCTCTTCGATATCGGCCCGCGCATTGCAGGCCACTACGATTGGCGTGAGTTCCGCTTCTACCTGGCGGGTATGCCCGGCTTGTTGATCAGCAAGCTGAACAACGACTACAACAACATCGACAATCCTGCCGTCGGCTTCACGATGTCGATCGCGCCCGGTGTCGAGTACTGGTTCAACAGCGACATCGCTGTCTACACCGAGTTCCTGGGCTGGGTCGGTCACTACTTCAGTCACGATATCGAGAACAGCAGGGGCGACATCGACATCAGTCTAAACCAGGTCGCGTTCAACTTCGGTGTCGTGTTCGCGCCCTGATCTCTGAGAGCTGACCAGAGAGGCTGAATCAGAGGAACTGATAGGACAGGCCGACAAAAAGACCGGGGCCGACCGGAAAGCCAGCTGCGGTCTCCAGGCGTAGCGCCCAGGGCCGCGAAAACCACCACTGCATACCGGCGGTGCCGCGCACCCAGAAGTCGCCCTCCTTACCGATCGCCCAGCCGAGCTTGAGCGTTGCGAACGCATCCCAGTTTGGCGTCAGGTAGAAGTTCCAGCGCGGACCAAACTCGGGGATGACCCAGACGTGGTTTTCATCCTTACGGTTGCGTACGCCGATGAACAGACCGGGCTCGAGGAAGATCGCGTCGTTGATCGGCCGGATGAAGCCAGAGTCGAGGATCGGAATCGCAAGCATCACGCCCGGGGTAAGCGCAAAGCCGCGTGCACCGCTGAGGCCTGAGCCAAAAGAGAGATCGGTCATGCGTCGCTCGTCGCTAGGACGGCCG
>JBBSJC010000652.1:0-4380 GCA_038257655.1 Polyangiales bacterium
GCTGGGCGGCGCCCGGCCCAAGGCGTCGGTGGTCGACGTGCATGGCCGCCTCGCCATCGCCAAGCTCCCCAAGGAATCCGACGAGTACAGCGTGGAACGCTGGGAGCATGTGGCGCTCACCCTGGCGGCGAGCGCCGGCATCCGGGTACCCGAACACACGCTGCGCACCGTGGCGGGCAAGAGCGTACTGCTGTCCTGGCGCTTCGACCGGGAAGGAGCGACCCGCATCCCGTTCCTTTCTGCGCTGTCGATGTTGTCGATGCGGGACGGGGAGCGCGCCAGCTACCCCGAGTTGTTCGAAGCCCTGCTGCAGCACGGAGCGGCCGCGTCGGAGGATGGGCGGGAGCTGTACCGTCGCCTGACGTTCAACGTGCTGATCTCGAACGTTGACGACCATCTGCGCAACCACGGCTTTCTCTGGCAGGACCGTCGCGGCTGGCGACTGTCACCCGCGTACGACATGAACCCGACGCCCGTCGATGTCCGGCAGCGCATTCTGACGACGCGTATCTCTCCCGACGAGGCGACATGCGACATCGAACTGGTGCGATCTGTGTCGGAATACTTCGGGCTCGCGCCCAGGGACGCAGACGCGCTCATCGGCGACGTGGCACGAGCGGTAAGCCGCTGGCGTGATGTTGCCACTGCAGCCGGCGCGAGCCGAAAAGAAATAGAGCGCATGGCGAGTGCGTTCGAGCATGCAGACTTGACGCGGGCTTTGGCCCTTGGCTAGTAAGCGGCAGCTTCGACCATCGCTACGATGATTGATCTGTCGGACGATCAATCCAAAGGAAGTCCGCAGCGGCGCACTGCTACCTCGGCGCTTCTTACGTCCAGGGATACCCCTTGGGGTACCGATGAAAGTCAACAACTCCTGATTTCTTTAGAATCATATGGTTAACGAGCAAATCCGGTGGCACCCATAGCCACCGCCTCTCGCGGGCGCATTGGCGCCCGCCGTAGACGCGCAACCTCTTGAGCCTGCTTCGTTTTCCTGCGCGCTGGTTACACCGAACGGCCGACATGGGATAGGACACCAATTTCATGGCGATGCCGCTCCTCGTCGGCATGGGAAAAACTGCCGGAGTTGAGAGATCGTGTCTCCGCGACGCGGGCGTTGCCACCCCCGGCTCGATCAGGCACCGCGCACCATCGAGAGCACGCTGCGAGCATCGAGCGTGTTCGCCTTGGCCTGGACATCGGGCAGGTAGCGGGCGCTGAGACCCTGGGCTTCCTGCAACGTGCTGGCGTACGCTTCCTTCAGCATTTGGGTGGACAACTTGCGTCCACCTGCGTAGTAGCGCTTGGCCACATGGCCCAGCGCGTAGGTGGTGGCAAAGCTCATGGTCGAACTCACTGCCTGTTTGCCCAGGCCGCCCAACAGACCTCCGCCGACCTTGCCTAGCAGTCCGCCCAAAAGCTTGCGGCCGGCCTGCTCCAGGTACTGCGACGTCAGCCCGACGCCGACGGTGGCCAGGAAGTCCTTCACGTGTCCGCTGTCGAGCTCGAACCCGTGCGCCTTTCCGATTCGGTACACGAGCTTCATCTGCAACGGGATGATCGCCAGCGTCGAGAGTGTCTCGGGCAGCAGCTCGAGCGCACCGTTGACGATGGAAGCATTGAGGATGGCACTGTCGAGTTCGGATGAGTCGACCGCCGCAGGCCTGGCCAGCCCCGCGCCTGCCATTTGTTCGCCGCTCACCGGCAGCAGGGCGATCGCCTGCGCATCGTCCTTGAAGGCCGACGAAGTGCTCGCATCAAGGCCGAGCGCGACGCTTGCGTCGGCCAGAAAGCGCTGCTCGACTTCGGAAAGCGCGCCATCGGCATCACACACGCAGACCGCCATTTCGTAGGCAAGCCTTTTCGAATCCGCGCTTTCCAGCTGCCCGGCCACGTCCGGCAACGTGATCCGCTTCATCAGCACGTCCTGATACAGCGTCGACAGATGAGCGGCGTCACTGTCCGGAAAACCTTCTGCCACACGCTTGATCTCCTCGCGCTCGCGTTCGTGTTTCTCCCCGTCCGCGAAAGCGGCCATCAGGCTCAGCGCCAGCACGGCGCGAGTTTCTTGCGGGGACATGCTCATTACTTTCTCCTGTAAAAAAATTGGGTGTGCTTCAACACATGTGGCAAGAAGCACCTGACGCTTGCGGAAGGTGCGAAAGGCAAAGCTGCAAACGCCGACTAAAGTCTGCCGTAATCGGGTCGAAGTCAGTTCAACTTCCCCCAAAACGCGTGGGATTGACAGTGCGTTGGAGTTGCGACTTCCAGTGGTCCCAAGATTCGAGAACTCATCGCACCTGAAAGCTTCTTCACAACAACACCAGTGAAACGATAGCGACCCGTCAAATCCGAAGAAAGCAGAAAGTTGCGTACGATCGCTTCGCAAAAATCTGAATATGCGGATGGACTTCAACCATCCCCTCTACTGCTTCAGGCTCGCTGCCAGAGAAGGCGCAGTAGCCCTGACGCGCGAGCGGCTCCACATCGCGGTTCAGACCATCAGCGCGAGTGCGTGAGCTTGCACACTCGCTTGGCGTTATCTTGCTAGAACTGGCTGGTGGCGGCGTAGTGACCGAGGCGGTGAGTATCGCGATGCAGCAGGTCGACGCGATTTTCGCTTGCCTGGCGCAATCAACCTGGCGCAATCCGCCATCTTTGAGCTGCTCTCGGTCTTTGTCCAAATGCAGTCTTTTTCGGCTTACTTGGCAGCGCTGCTCGCCTCGTCATAGTCTTCCCCGGGCGGTAGGGCGCGCTTTGGCCGGGGCGACGAGCTTGCGCTCGGAGTCCGACAAAAGGTCCTGGGCAAGCGCGAGAATCTTGAGCACTTGAGGATCTGTCGCGCGGCGCTCGGTCGAGATGGCGTAATACCGTTCGGCCAACCCATCCAGGCGTCCCACAAGCTCGACACCATACAAGCGCTCGATTTCCGCGCGCACTGCCAATGGTGCGGGGAACGCCCCGGCGCCAGAGGCACCGAATGTTTTCATCAGGCCCCCGTCGTCGAACTCACCAACCACACGCACGCGCAAGCGACGCGCCTCGAACCAGGCACGCAGGTCCTCATGCATCACGCTGTCGCGTCCGGGAACAAGCATCGGCGCACCCTCGAGTGCCGACGGAAACCGCGGCCTCAATCGCTTGGCTAATGTGGGCTCGGCGAAGAGCGCGATGGAAGTGTCCCCCAGGACGTGGTTGAACACTTTCACCGCGCTCCCGGTGGGCACCGGGCGATCCGCGATCACGAGGTCCAACCGGTGAAGTGCGAGATCAGCCAGCAAGACGTCCAGCCGCTCATGGCTGGCGGTCACGCGGATCGCCTGGTCCTCAACCAGAGGTGATAGCAGCCGATAAGCCAAGGAGCGTGGCACCGCATCCGTCATGCCCACACGAAACAGGCGCATGCGACCGCTCGGCATGGAACGTACTTGTAATGCGAGTTCGTCGACAAGTCCGAAGATCTCATCGGCATACGAGTACGCCATGCGACCAGCGTCTGTAAGTTCCAGGCGCCGGCCTACCTGCTTCAGCAATTCGACGCCGAGGCCGAGTTGCAAATCCGCAATTTGCCCGCTCAGGGTCTGCGGCGACAAGTCGAGCTTCTCGGCAGCGCGGGAGACGCCTCCGAAACGCGCCACGGCCCAGAAGTAGCGCAGATGCTTGAGGTTCATGTTTCGCTTTTTTCGATGTTATTGTTCCAATCTAACAGATTGATCGATCTTTCCAGCGAAGTCACGCTGGTCTCCCCCCAGAACGGAGACGACGATCATGAGGATCGCCATTCTCGCCAGAGGCATCGCACTAACCGAAGCGATCCGAGATTATGCGCAGCGCAGGGTGAACACGGCTCTGCACAGGTACAGCCAAACGCTGGAGTCGGTCCGAGTGCGCTTGGCCGACGTAAACGGACCGCGTGGAGGCATCGACAAGCACTGCGTAATTGAAGTTCGAGGGCCGGCCCTGGTGCCGATTATCGTTCGCGAACGAAACGCTGACTTGTATGTCGCCGTCGATCGAGCCGCCGAGCGAGTGGATCGCGCGGTGGCGCGACGCTTGGCGCGCAATCGCACCCTCGACATGCGAGGCCCCAGACCATGAAGCGAGTCGCATTGGTCGTCGACACCATCCTCGCGGAACTCCTAAGTCTGAATTCCCTGCCGAGGTAACGTGATGCTCTCTCTCCTCCCTCTGGACGCGACCCCACCAGCGGCGAGAGCGGCGATCGCGTCGTCGATCGCTTGGTATCCAACCGGACGGCAATGGTTCAACGCGATACTGGCGGCCATCGAACGGGCCGAAATGTCCGTAGACGTTGAGTTCTACATCTGGACGCCGGGACGCCTCGCTGCGCGAGTTGAAACCGCCTTGGCCGCGGCCGCC
>JBBSJC010000653.1:0-4375 GCA_038257655.1 Polyangiales bacterium
GATCAGCTCTTCGAGCGCTTTGACACGGGCTGCCGGCGTGACCGCCGCTTTTATCGCCTGGCTGCGCCGCGCGAGGAGCTCATCGAGCTTGCCCACTAACGGTGCGACGCGCTCGTATCCCATTTCGGCGATCGGATCGTCTGGATGCCGCTCGAGAACAGACGAGTAGAGCTGCTCGGCGCGCGCGGGTTGATGCGCGTCTTCAAACGCACCAGCAGCAGCGAGCAGCGCTGCACGCTTGAGAGACTCGGGTGCGTGTTCGGCCGTGCGCTGCATGGCTTCTGCGCGCAGGGTCGCGGGCACCGCATCGCCCAAGCGTAGGACGAGCTCGCGCAGCACGGGATCGCCCGGCGTTAGATCGAGAGCGCGCGCGAGCTGAGCGGCGGCGCCGTCGGCATCGTCGTTGGCGCGAATGAGTGCTGCGCGCACCAAATGGGCGACCGCGTCGAGCGGATCCTTGGCCCGGCCTGTTTCTCGGCTGTGCAGCTCGGAAAGACAGGTGAGATCCCCTTGATGGCGCGCCTCTTGATGGAGCGCCCAAGTTGCCGGCACGTAGCCTGGGGCCGCCTCGTGGGCGGCTGCGAACGCGGTCAGACGCGCAAGCGAGTCATCGGCTATCGCGTGACCGGCGCGCAGATGTGCAAAGGCTGCGCGCGCGCCTTGTGAAGAGTCACCTTCCTTGCGCCATAGCTTGGCGAGCGTCGCGGCATCGCTCGTCTGACGGAGCACGGCGCGTGAGGCGAGTGTGTTGCGAGAATCAGTGGCTGCGATCTCTCCGATAAGCTCCGCTGCGAGATCGGCGTTGCCGCGCCGACGTTCGACGTCTGCAAGCGCTAGCGTTGCGCCGATACGTTGGTCGACACCACTGCGCTCGATACCGCCGCGGAGCGCGGCGCGCATGAGGTCTGTCGCGGACAGCTCGGCGCTGGCATCGAGCAGAATCGTATCGACACACGTGGCCTCGGCACCGTTCTGGTGGGCTCGCTCAAGCCAGGCTAGCTCCTGCTCGCGTGTGGTGCTGTCATCGCGCGCAAGCTTTGCCGCCGCTGACAGAGGACCTAGGACCGAATCACCTTCGCCCGCGCTCATTTCCGCGAGCTTGGCGCTATCGCCACGGCGGCGCGCGAGCACTTCACGCACGACGGGCACCAGCGCCAACTGCGGATCCGCGCGAGACGCCGCCTGTAGCGCCTCTTCACAACCCTCAGAATCGCCGCTAGCAGACCGCAGCTCCGCCAGCGTGATTTGGGCGAGCGCCCGGTCGCGTCCATGGGAAGTGCGCGTCCAGGCATCCACGATCTCGTTCTGCAGCGCTTCGGCGCCCGCGCGCATCGCAAGCTGCGAGGCCAAGCGCAGGGCGATCGGATCCTGGGCTTCAAGCAGCAGGCGCGCGCCGTCTTCGAGTGTGTTCTCGTCGCGCCCGAGCAAACGTGCAACCTGACGGCGCAACACACCGCCGAGCGTGCCACCGAGACTGTCCGCTGCGGGGGTTAGGTGGGCCGCCGCCTCCTTGAGCTTGCCCAGCGCGACAAGCGCGCGCGCTGCGCCAAGCCGCGCATCAAACGCGCCTGGGTCTTGGTCGACGGCGGCTGAAAAGGCTTCGAAAGCACGCGCCTGCTCACCGCGCTCGAACAACATGCGGCCTGCGATCACGTGCAACACGGCCGCTAAGGCCGGATCCTTCACCCGCGCTGCAAGCTGTTGGCTCGTCGCTTCCGCCTCCGGCAAATTGGCGGAGAGCTCAAGCCGCGCGAGCAGCGACACGCAGGCGATATCGTCAGGTGCGAGACGCGCAGCTTCGCTTGCGGCACGCAATGCGCTGGGTTGGTCGCGCTGCACAAGCCAGCGCAAAAGCGCGAGTGAGTACAGAAGCTGCGCCCGCGCCAACGCCGGAAGGGGCAGCGCTGCCTGATCCTCGAGCGTCCTTGCGTAGCTGCTAAGGTCACCGCTTTCGAGCAGCAGGCGCGCATGCCCGCGTCGGGCCTCGCCGAGGCTCGCATCCTGCTTCAAGGCGGCACCGTAAAGCTTGATCGCACCGGCGCTGTCCGCGATTTCTTCGTGCAATGCCGCCGCCTGCGTGAGCAGCTGTGCAGCAGCGCGCCCTGAGCGTTTTGCTGCGAGGTCCTGCAGCAGGGTCGAGCGCGCACGTCGCGCACGCTCATCGCCGCCCACGAGCGGCAGATCTTCAACGTGAGGCCTGCGCGCGCGCACGGTCCGCAGCGCTGTGGCCGCGCCGCGATCTGGCCCCAGTGTTGCCACGACCTGAGGCTTGGGCGGCGGAGCGGTTTGAGCCGCGGGTGGCGCAAGCTCGTCGAGATTGCGCAGCACGCTGACTTCATCGCGCGCCGAGTCGGCAGGAAGTGGAGGTGGCCGCAAGGTAGGGACCGAAGGCGGTACGCTCTGCGGCTGCGGTGGTGGCATGTCGCCAAAGTCGACTTCCGCCAAGTCGAGCACGCGCGTGCTTTCATCGTCGCCCTCAGGGCCGTCTCGATAAGCGTAAGGTTCCTGTTCATACGACGGCGTCGAGCGGCGAGCAGGCGTGGCGCTGGGTCGCACAGATGGGGGACTGAAGACGCCTGACCCTTCGCGCTCGATGTCGAGTCCGCTGGGATCCGTGTCGTGGGGACCGGCCTTATCGCTGTACTCGTCGTCGAACGCGATGCTCAGGCTCTCGGAGTCCAGATCGGGGACGACCGAAATGCTGCGTACGTTGAGCTCGCGATCGGTCGTTTCAAGACGCGCCAAAGACTCGATAAGCTCGCGTGGAATGGCCGCGATCCGTGTGTCGTCTACGCCATCGCCATCACCCTCGTCATCCAGGCCCCAATCGACGTAACTGGGCGGCGGTCTAGGGGTCGGCCCCGCCTGATTGGGACGTTCGTTCTGACTGCGCAGCGCACGAATCTCCTCTGCATTCGGCGGCTGATACATCGGTTTGGCGCGACTTGGCGCGACTGCGGCCGCGGGCTTGCGACGCTCCGGCATTGCAGGCGCAGGCTCGCTGTCGAACGACTCTTCTGGCAACGGCGTCGGGCGCGGCGGGATCTCCGGGCGCTGCGTCGGCACAGGCTCCGTGAGCGTGGGGAAGGGCGCAGCTTCGACACGCGCGGGCGAGCTAAAGTCCTTGTCCCAACTGTCGACCGCGTCGTCCCAGTCCAGGACGAGCTCATCCTCGTCGTGTTTGGTTTTATTGTCGTCCGTCACCGCGAAAGCCCCAGCTTCTTTCTCAGCATCAACATCGGCGCGGAGGTCCACGCTCTTACCAAGTCCAGTGCATCATCGGAGTCGGCGACCGCCTGTCGCGCCGGTGCTGCGCCCAACAAGGGGTCAAGGCTTGCCTGCAAGTCGCCGGACAACAGTAAGGCAAGCCGCTGGGTGTGCCGTAGTGCAGTGCGACATTGGCGCTCAAGCTTGGCTCCACCATCCGGCAGCGCGCGTGCCAAATCTGGGATCGCTTTACGCACCTTACGCGGCAGCGCCTTGCTCAGCGTGCGCGGCTGGTCACCTAGCTCTTGACGATCGACGCCGGCAGGCAGCGGTGCCTCGGCTGCGACCAATGCCGCCTGCAGCAGCCGAGCGGCTTGAACTGGGCTACGCGTCAGGAGCGGCTGCGTGCTCAGCGCGATGCTTGCGAGCTGCAAGGCCGCTTGATGGCGGCGCGCGTTACCGAGGGGCGCCGTCACGCCCACGCCGACGACGAACGCACATTCCCCATCTTTAGCGATCGCAGCCAAGCGATTGGGCTCATTGCCACCGACGTAAAACTCCGTGAGCTGCAGACCGAGCGCAGCGGCCATTGCGCTCACCTCTTCGCGTACTTGATTGCTCTCGCGAGGCGAGACTTTCTGCCCGCGCCCGACGCCGTAACGGCTTGGCTCGAGCTGATCTATGTCCGCGCTTGCGCCGAGCACCGTGCGTAACAGCGCTGCGTACTTGGCGTCGAGCGCAGGCACGAGCAGATCGCTCAGGTCGCCCTCCGAGAGGGGTGACTTTGCCGTAACGCGTGTCCCAAACATGCGGCGCATCGCAGCATCGGCTGCTTCCCGTTCGCCTTGGTTGGCGAGATCCAAGGCGGTAAGGGCGGTCAGCGCGGTAAATGCAATATCGGGCTGCGCTTTGAGCTCGGCGGCCAACGCAAGCTTGCGCAGCGGCTCGGCTTCGGTCGGCTTGGCTGCGCACTCCGCGCGCACTTCGGTTTCGAAGCGCGCGATCATCGTCGCTCTCTTCTCGACGTCTTGGCACAGCGCGGCCAGCTCCCTCGCGGCTTCGGCGTGCCCCGGGCGAACTGCCAATGCGCGCTCGAACATCTGCTCGGCCTCGACGGGCTTTTGCAGCGGCTGGATGAGCAGCTTGCCGGCGCGCATCAGGGCGTCGA
>JBBSJC010000654.1:0-4356 GCA_038257655.1 Polyangiales bacterium
ACCCCCAGGCCAAGACCCGCCAAACCACCGAAGAAATGCGCGAAGAGATCCGTACGCTCACCGCCCGTGCCGAGTAGCGCAAGCAGCGCAAGGCTGCCGGCGAGTGCGGTCCACGCGGGACGTAGTCTGTTCACGCGTCGCTGGCCTCGTACGTACGCAAGCCCGCCAAGGATGCCGATCGCACCGAACACGGCCGTCGAGAAGCCGACCGAGCTGTGGAGGGCGTGATGCGCCCAAGCGTTGACCAGATTGCCAAGCGCCCCCGACGCGAGCACCAGCGCCGCACCCCAGCCCACCCCTTCGGAGCGCATCACCGCACCGACCACGAGCGTACCGATGCCGACGTTCGACAGCACGTGTGCGCTGTCTGCATGCAGGGTAAGGGCCGTCACGGTGCGCCACCATTCGCCGTGCAGCACTCGGCTCGCGTCCGATGCTCCCGCCGAGAACCATGCGGAGCCCTCCGCCCGCGGTCCTGTCACGGCAAAGAAGGTCACGAGCAGTAGCGCCACAAGCACACTACCTACGCCCGCGTAGCGCGTCGCCCGCCGCCCCTCGCTGGCGGCATCGGCAAGCCGTGCGCGCTGGGTGAAAAGCTCCTCTGTATCGAACGCGTCTAGCTCGGTCGACGCAAGCGCGAGCTCACCCTGCACGACGTGCACCTCGTAGGCGCCCTCGGTCCAATGGACGAGCGGCGACAAGCCCTTGGAGCTCAAAACGAGCGCCCACGCATTGAGCTGCTTTGGGTCTCGGCTGACCCGCACCAGTATCGTCGCGGGGGCCGACAGCGCGGCCATCGCAGCCTGGCTCGTGGGCGTATCCACCTCGACCGAGTCTTTCTTCGATACAGGTTCAGGACTCAGGTCGAGCATGAGCATTCCTCTCCCCGGATGCGCAGCACTGGCCACGAAACGACCGATCGATCCGGGGGCCTGTCATTGAGTGCTCGAACGGTAGGCGAGGGTCGCAATCACGGGCCGACACGTTACAGAGCAAGGAACCCACGAGAGTTTGAAATATTCTCGTCCGCCAGCCGTAAAGAGCCACTGTTGTGCGCGACACGGATTGTGACGCCGCATGCATCAGGAGATAGCCACGATGTTCCCTCGCTTGGTCTCTTACTTTCTCAGCCTGAGTGCGCTCTGCGTAGCACTGCCTATTGCGGCACAAGACGTCCTGGTGCCTGCTGCGCCTGCGCCTGCGCCTGCGCCTGCGCCTGTCCCTTCCCTGCCCGTCGTTCCGCCACTCACGCCTCCGCCGACCGCGTTAACGCCTGGGGTAGCGCTTGCCAGCGTCCCCGTGCTCTTCGACAGCACGCCCCTGGGAGCCAAGGTCATCCTCGATGGGGAACGTGTGTGCGTCACGCCCTGCCGCCTGCGTGTGGAGCCTGGATTGCACCATGTGTCCATGCGGCTCAAAGACCACTTCTTGCACAGCGAACGACTTACCCTCGCCGCCAACGGCGCCGTCGCATTCGCGCTCAAGAAGAGGCCCTACCACTACTTGCTGATGAATGGGCTTTCGGACTTTGGCACCGTACTGACCACCGCCTTTGATCCCTCGGACTCGAAGTACCGTTTCATCTCGGTCCTCGATGGCGCGCACTTCGCTCACGTCTCTTCCGTGTTCGACCCTGGTATGTCGGGCGGCGTGTTCGCGTATCACCGCAGCCAACGAGGTGCCTCATGGTCCATTTTCGGGTTCGGCCCGGCCTTGCGTCTCGGCCGCCTGATCGCCACGAGCCACATCGAGCTCTTGTCGTTTCGCCACGAAGCACCCGATTCCGTGCGCAAGGGCTGGCGGCCCGGGCTCACTTCCAGGCTCATGCTCCCCCTGCTAACAGGACGTGAAGCGCGGGGCTGGGCCAAGCTGCTTCCGGTGCCGACCGTCGGTGTCGACATCTGGGCAGACAAGGAACTGAGCCACGACGAGACCGCAATGTGGATCGGCCTAGCGTGGCTCCCCGGCGCGGATTACTGAGGCGCGCGGCATACGCGCACGCGCCGCGCGGAGACGCCCGCCCTGCGTCGCGATGCAGGACTCGAAGCACAAGATTGCTCGCTATTCCGAAACCGCCTGCTCAGACGCGAGCGCGAAACCTTCGTCGATCCAGCCAGTGATACCGCCGGTCATCAGCTTCACCGGACGACCAAGCCGCGCGAGGCGTATAGCTGCGCGCACCGCGCCATTGCAGTGCGGGCCCGCGCAATAAACGACAAACACGGTCCCCTCAGCAAACTCGGAGAGTCTCGAACCGATGATCTTACCGTGCGGCAGGTTGAGGGCGCCTGGCACGTGACCGTTGCCATAAAGCGCGGGACTGCGAACATCGAGCACGACAAAGTCACAAGGCGGCCGCGACATCGCGTCATGGACATCCCAGCAGTCCGTCTCGAAGCGCAGCGTAGACTCGAAGTGAACGAGCGCTTCTGTGGAGGCAGCGGGCGGGGTAACAGTGATTGCGGAAGGCATCGTGAGTTCTCCTTGTCAGAAGCTCCAAGCTGCCACGCCTGGTCAACTCTTACTATTGGCGCACTTGCCATACTTCGGTAAGATTCCGCCATGGTGTCTCATTTCGTGGTAGCTCTCGCCTACGACCAGCTCTGCACATTCGAGTTCGGTTGCGTGGTCGAGGTGTTCGCGCTGTCCCGGCCGGAGCTGGGGCCAGACTGGTATCGCTTTGGCGTGTGTTCGGTAGAGCGTGGCCCACTGCGCGCCACGGGCGGCATTACGGTTACCGGTCAAGGCTCACTGCGCATGCTCGACCAGGCGGACACGATTATCGTTCCGGGCTGGTCAGCGATTGATCCGCCGCCGGCTCTGATCCGTAAGCTGCGTGCCGCGCACGAACGGGGGGCGCGCATCTGCTCGATCTGCTCGGGGGTGTTCTTGCTCGCGGCCACAGGCTTGCTCAACGGCAAGACTGCGACGACGCACTGGCGCTACGCACGCGCTCTCGCCGAGCGCTACCCGGCCATCGACGTCAAGCTCAACGCCCTCTACGTGGACCAAGGGCAACTCGTCACCTCCGCAGGATCGGCGGCCGGCCTCGATATGATGTTGCATCTCGTGCGACGCGATCACGGGGCTAAGATTGCAAACATCGTCGCTCAGCGTCTGGTCATTCCGCCCCATCGCGTCGGCGATCAAGCCCAGTTTGTGCCCCGTGCGCTGCGCGACGACGACCCTGGCAGGCTTACTAAATTGATGGATTGGGTGCGGGGACACCCGGCCGAGGCTTACACGCTCCAGTCGTTGGCACGGCGTGCGGCGATGAGCACTCGGACCTTGCAGCGTCAGTTTCAAGAATCAACGGGCATGTCGCCGATCGACTGGTTGGTGCGCGAGCGCGTCGCTTTCGCCCGCGAGCTCCTGGAGGCCGGCCGCGCGTCTATCGCCGAGGTCGCGGAGCGCGCGGGCTTCGGGTCGGAGGAATCACTGCGTCATCACTTCCGACGCGTGGCAGGAACGAGCCCCAGCGTCTACAAACGCCAATTCGTAAGGCGCCCAAAGGGGCCAGGCGCTCGGCAGTAGTGCAACTCACGACGCAAGGGGATCGCATTCATTCCGCCGAAGAGGCATTCGACCGTCTGTTGCCAAAGCGCCTGCGCAAGGCAGCGCGCTTTTGGACTGCGGGTGTGGTCGTGGAGCTCGGTGCGCGTTGGCTCGAGGCCGAAGGCGCTCGCTCGGTGCTCGACGTTGGCTCGGGCGTTGGCAAGTTCTGCACACTCGGCGCGCTCTCTACCGGGCTACATTTCTGTGGCGTCGAGCACCGTGCAGACCTCGTTTCTATTGCGCGCAGCGCGGCGCAGAGCATGGGGGCGGACAACGTCAGCTTCGTGCACGCAAGGTTCCCCGAACTGGACCCATGCGCGTTCGACGCGCTCTACTTTTACAACCCGTTCCAGGAGAACTTCTCCATGCGCAGGGACCAACTCGATCAAGAAGTCGAGCTACACCCCAGCCGCTTCGAGCGTGATATGAGTGCAGCGGAGCGCATGTTGAAAGACATGCCTGTAGGCTCGCTGCTTCTGACTTTCTATCAGTTTGGCGGCCGTATTCCGCTCGGGTACTCCCTACTGCGCGCAGCACGTCATCACGGCAGCATACTTCGCTTGTGGCGCAAAGACAGCGCAGAGCTCGGGTATGGTTACTGGCTCGAGGAAGGGGATCGCGTGCTGCGATGCGAGCGATCGATTCTGACTAGTAAGTCTCCTTAGGCATCGCACGCGAATAACTGATCCGGATCGGCGTCGAGGCGCCCCGTCGTCAGTGATGAAAATTCGCAAGGATACTCCCCGTATCTGGAGAATTTTCAGTGCTGACGACGGGGATGCATCGGCGTTGAAACGGGTC
>JBBSJC010000655.1:0-4344 GCA_038257655.1 Polyangiales bacterium
CGATGGGCATGTGCCTGCGCAGTCCGCGATGAAGTATCTTGTGCCGTTGTCCCGGGACAACCGCGCATCGTGCGAGCGCATCGTCACGCATCTTGGCCGAGAAGCCGTGACTGTGCGCGAGGTGCAGCGCTTGTACACGAGCTGGCGCAAAGGTAGTACCGAACAGCGCGAGCGCATCGAGCTGCATCCGCGCCTGTTTCTGCGCGCGGAGGAAGCCTCGCGGGATGACGACAAGAGTGACACCGCGCTTCTCGTCTCCGACCTAAACGCAGTCAGCAGCCTGTGCTTCCGCGCTCGCCGTCGACTCGTGGATGGTGTGGTCGATCGTGGGCAGCGTCGTGTGCGCACCGCATTTCGTGAGGCGCAGCGCGCCTTCGTCACGCTGACAGAGTTGATGACGGCACAAGAGGATAGTCATGCTCGACCTGTACACACGAACCGCGATACTGCAGCTACACAAGCAGGGACACGGTGTGCGGCCGATCGCAAAGACACTGAGCTTGTCGCGTAATGCGGTTCGCGAGGTGCTCCGCAGCGGGCAAATCGCAGTGCCAGGTCTGGAGCGCGACGAACGTCTTTCATCATCGCTCGAACTTATACGCAGCATGTACGGAGATTGCCGCGGCAACTTAGTGCGCGTCGCCGAGAAGCTTACGGAGGCAGGTATCGAGGTAGGTTACTCGACACTGACTTCGTTTTGTCGTCGACACGAGATCGGGACCAAACCCAAGCAAGCCTCGGGTGCGTACCACTTCGCACCGGGCGAGGAGATGCAGCACGACACGTCTCCGCACCGCGTGCTCATCGGGGATAACTCGACACTCGTGCAATGCGCGTCGCTGGTGCTGTGTTACTCGCGGGACCTGTACGCGCAGGTGTATCCACGTTGGTCGCGTTTCGAATGTCGCCTGTTTCTGAGCGAGGCTCTCGTGCACTTCGACGGGGCTGCGAAGCGTTGCGTGATCGACAACTCCAGCGTCGTCATCGGGCATGGCACGGGTAAGGATGCGATCGCAGCACCTGAAATGCTGGCACTGTCACGACGCTTCGGCTTTGCCTTCATGGCGCACGAGCTCGGTGATGCCAATCGCTCGGCCCGTGTGGAGCGCCCCTTCCACTACATCGAAAACAACTTCTATCCTGGTCGCACGTTTGCGAGCTTCGACGACCTGAACCTGCAACTTCGAGCCTGGTAATACGACAAGCGCGCATTCGGTGAGCGCTATGGCAAGAAGGCAACCATCATTACCACAAACCTGAACTACGACGATTGGTATGGTTTCCTCGGCCAGAAGGAGATGGTCGGCGCACTGCTCGACCGACTCCGCCACCGCTGCCACACCATCCGCGTAGAGGGCCAGTCACTGCGCGACCCAGGGAGCTGAACCAGGCCCCAGACCTCTGATGCCACGACTACAGCGCCGTGCCGCCCTCGCTGGGCCGCGCGGCGGCGTCCGTTCCGTCCGCCTCATCCACTGAAGGTCGCGCAAACGCGATCGCGAGGAGGGTCACTTCTGAAGAGCAAGGGTGGGTCACTTTTGGCGAGCGGTGAAGCGCTGGGTGGGCTTGGTGGCCAGTTGGAGTTCCGCACGAGTCATCGTGCCGTCGCGGAAGCGGTGCCAGAGCCGAAACAACTTGCGCCGCTCGGCGAGCAGCTGTTCGCCCAGCCGTTTCGCCTCGGGTCCGTAGTCGAGGAACGAGGTGAAGTCTCGCTTCAGGTGACTCCAGCAGACCTGTCTGCGAACCGCATCGACCCAGTTATACGAGGCCCAACGGTCCGTGATGAGGATGCCGCGGAAGCCTTCACCAAGCAGCTCTTTGGCAGCCTGCTTACCGCGACCGGTTCGAACCAGAAATACCGTCACGAGGGCCGTCACACATACCCAAAGCCACGCCTTCTTCTTGTTCTCGCGCCAACCGGTTTCGTCCGCATGGGCCAGAGCACTTTGCTTTGCGTGCTCGTGTGCCTCCTCGAAGGGATGCTCAAGGGCACGACTCACCTGGTCCTGAGTCTTGGCCACCATGCCTGTCGACATCGGCACGTGAAATACCTGAGTCATCACTGCGCTCGTCTGCCGGACGCTCTGCTTCAGCTCGCCGCGAAGCAACCCAGTCATCGCCTGAACCGACGGGTCGTAGTGCCCAGTGGGGACGCCGGCAGGCAACTCCGCCGAGGTGACGAGTCCGCAATCTGCTCAGCGACAATAACACTTCCCCACTGACGACAACTACATCGCCCCATCCAAGCGGGGTCGGTCGGCGGCCAGTACGGGCTCTGATATGGGCCTGGCTTGAATACGACCGACGCCCAAGTGAGGAAGCTGATGAAGTCAATGCAGAAGCACGGGAAGGTCGGCGCAGCGGCTGACCGCAGCGGGATGGATCGGAAGACAGCACGGAAGTACGTGCGGGTCGGCAAGCTGCCGAGCGAGCTGAAGGCGCCGCGCTTGTGGCGTACGCGCAAGAGCCCGATCTCGGACGATGACTGGACGTTCGTACAGGCGAAGCTTCGGGACAGCCCGACGCTGGAGGCCAAGACGCTGTTCGAGATGCTGCAGGAGGCGCGGCCCGGGACGTACAGCGAAGGGCAGCTGCGCACGCTGCAGCGGCACGTCAAGCAGTGGCGGGCCACGCAAGGGCCGGATAAGGAGGTATTTTTCTCGCAGCAGCACAGGCCTGGTGAGGCAGCTCAGACTGACTTCACGCACGCCAAGGAATTGGGCGTCACGATCCTCGGCGTCGCGTTCGTGCACATGCTCTGCCACTTCGTGCTGCCTTACTCGAACTGGGAGTCGGTGACGGTGTGCCTGAGCGAGTCGTTGCTTTCGCTGCGTCGCGGCGTGCAGGGGGCGCTGTTCCGTCTCGGCCACCATCCTGAGTGGCACCAGACCGACAACTCGACGGCAGCCACTCACACGGTCGGTGAGGGCAAGCGCAAGTTCAACGAGGAGTACGAGTCGATGATGGCGCACTTCAGCATGAAGCCGCGCACGACGGAGGTCGGAGCCAAGGAGCAGAACGGCGACGTCGAGGCCTCGAACGGCGCGCTCAAGCGGCGGATCGAGCAGCGGCTACTCGTGCGCGGAAGCCGTGATTTCGAGAGTGTGGAAGCCTACGAGGACTGGCTGACGTCGGACCCTGTTGCACGCGGCAACGCGGGACGCCGTGAGCGTCTGGCTCACGAGCTGGCAGTCATGCCGGTCGTGCGCGCCAACCGTCTGCCGGAGTTCAGAGAAGTCGACCTTACTGTGACGAGCTGGAGCACGATCCGCATCGACCACAACACCTACTCGGTGCCCTCGCGCCTCATCGCGGAGAGCGTTCGCGTGCGCATCTTCGAGCGCACCATCGAGGTGATGTATGCGCAGAAGGTGCAGCTTGTGATCCAGCGCGTGATGGGACGCTACGGCCACCGCATCAACTACCGACACATCATCTGGTCGCTGGTGCGAAAGCCCGGCGCGTTTGCGCGCTATCGCTACCGCGAAGACCTCTTTCCCAGCCTCGTCTTTCGGCGGACCTACGACGCGATCACGGGGGTCGACCCGACAACGGTCAAGGACCTTGCCTACTTGAGAATTCTTCATCTGGCGGCGGCAACCAGCGAGACCGATGTCGAAGCCGCTCTGGCGATGCTGCTCGATGCTCGACAGGTGCCCGACGTCGAGATGGTAAGAGAGCTCGTCGGTACCCCGAGAGTCCCGGCAGCTTTGCCGGCGATGCCCGCGCCCGAGGTAGACCTTGCCTCATACGACGAGCTGCTCACGGCTGGAGGAATGTCATGAACGCCGACAGTCCGCATCATGGTCTTTCGATCATGCTCCACACTCTGAAACTGCCGACGTTCGCGGCCATGCACGAGCAGGTTGCACTGCGCGGTGACCGCGAGGGATGGACGCTCGGGCAGTCGCTGCGTCACCTGTGCGAACTGGAGGTCGAGGAGCGGCGCATGCGTAAGATCGCGCGGCTCCTCAAGGCATCGCAGCTGCCCCCTGACAAGACGTTGGCAACGCTCGATGCGACGCGCTGGTCGACGAAAGTGTAGCGTCAGATCCCAGCCCTGTGCACCGGCGACTTCCTCGACCGAGCCGAGAACTTACTGGTCTTCGGTCTGCCAGGCCGAGGTAAGACTCACCTGTGCGCCGCGATCGGATACGAGCTGGTGCGACGCGGCAGGCCCGTGCACTTCACGTCGACGGCCATGCTCGTGCAGCGGCTGCTGCGGGCCAAGCGCGACCTAGTTCTGGAGCGCGAGCTCGATCGGCTCGACCACTTTGACGCCGTCGTTCTCGATGACATCGGGTACGTGCAGCAGGAGCGCGATGAGATGGAGGTGCTCTTCAC
>JBBSJC010000656.1:0-4343 GCA_038257655.1 Polyangiales bacterium
CTACGGCCTCGCGGCCCGTTATCGTTATTCTCCCGATGCGCGCTCCCCGCTCGAGCGTGCCGCACTTGCGCAGCGTCTGGCGCGCAATCTCGGTGCTTCGGCCGCGATCTGGCTCGAGACCGAGCTGCCAGAAGGGGCAAGGGTGCGTGCCGTGGCGCCCGACGGCGAATACGTCGCGGAGGCGATCTTACCAAAATCGCTGGGTGAGCTTGAGGCCAAGGTGTTTGCAGCGCTTGCTGCCAGTGTGTTGCTCGATGCGCTCAAGCGGACGACACACATCCAAGCAAGCTGTAGTCGGCCGGTGCTGTTGTCTTGGGCATCGGCGTGCGTGCCCATGTCGTGCATGCCGCCCTGGTCCAGCGCGGAGCAGGACCCATGACGCTGCGGTTGTTAAGCAGGCCCGCGTCGTCTGAGGCGCAGGGCGACACCAATGACAGCGCGCAAAGCGAGCCTGTGCCCGTGCTTACTTTCGACCCTCGCATCGAGAAGGAGCGCGCGCTTGCGCTGCTCATTCCCACCGTGCGCGCCACCGTGTATCGGATGCTCGGTCCGCGCCTGTCGCGCGATGACATCGTGCAAGATGCGTTGATCGCCGTCGCGCGCGCGCTCGATAAGTTCGAGGGGCGCTCCAGTCTGGAAACCTATGCGCGGCGCATCACGGTGCACGTTGTCTATCGGGCGCTTGGCCGCAAGCGGGTGGCCGAAAGTGACATCGCAGAACACGAGCACGCCGCGAGTGGCCTGACACCGGAGGCCGAGCTTGCGCAAAACCAGGCGCTTTCGCGTCTGCACCGCTGTCTCGAACGCCTGCCAGAAACGCGGCGCGCGGCCTTTGTATTGTGCGGTATCGAAGAGATGACACCGCAGGCTGCGGCCGATCTCGTCGGTATCAGTGCCGGCGCGATGCGCGCCCGTTACATGCATGCACGGCGCGATCTTGCGCGCATGCTCGGCCTCAAGCTCAAGGGCCCATCCCATGCGTCCTGAACAAGTCAGTAATATTGACGATTTTCTCGCGCTCGCTCGAAACGCACGGCCCACCCCGATCGACGAGCTCGAGATGCGAAGACTCGCCCGCGCCGCCCTTACGGTAGCTGAGCGGACCCAACCGGTCGTCAGCACGCGTAAGGTTCGCGTGCGCAGCCTCCTCGCAGCAACCTTACCGATGCTGGCGCTTGCGCTGCTGCTAGGCTGGTACGTCCAGGACCGGCGCGGCCAGGGTACTGCGGTCGAAGTCGGCCGCGACGACCTCGCGCTGCGTCTGGCGTTGCGGCCCGGGGACGTCGTGATCGCCGCGCCGGGCACGCGCCTGCAGATCGTGACTCAGGAAGTGGCCGCACGGCGCCTGCAAGTAAGGCGGGGCGCAGCGTTATTCGATGTGGTGCCGCTCGCGGCAGGTCAGATGTTCGAAGTTGAAACCGAGCATGCACGCATGCGCGTGCTGGGTACCGTATTCAGCGTCGAAGTGACAGCAGCTCGCACCATCGTGCGGGTCTACGAGGGGCGTGTGTTTATCGCGGGTCGCAGCTTAGGCGCTGGGCAATCGTGGGTATCTGCTGGCGATTTGCCGAGCGCGAGTCAGTGGGCACCCTTGGCAGCAGAAGCCGCGCAGCACGCAGCATTGCGCGACATGGGGCCGACCTTACCGCCCGCGCCGCTGCCCGCGCTACAAGCTGTGGCGACATCGCTAGCTAGACCATTGCCAGTACGGGTAGTGCGTGATGCTTCATCCGCAGCGCGCGTGTACGCAGAAGCGACCCGGCGCTTGTATAACGTGGGAGATGCCGTGGGCGCGCTCGGTCTGCTCGATGCCTACGATTTGGATGCTGAAAACGCGGTCTTGCGTGAGCGTGCCAGCGTGCTCCGCGTCGACGCGCTGTTGAAGCTGGGGCGCGTTTCGCAAGCTGCCGAGGTTGCGCGGCGCTACGTGCTGCGAGAGCCTGAAACCCACACCAGCGTACGCATGCGCACGATTGCAGCCGGGCTGACGGTGCCCGTGACGGTGGCTCCTCGTACAGACCGGGAATGATCGGGCCCGCGACTGTTGTGAGCATGTACACTCATGAAAGCCATGAAACACCCCGCACTGGTCCTCCTCGCCCTGAGCATGTTCGCGCACGAGCACGCCGAGGCGCAGGTGGGTAACGACGCGAAAATTACTACTCGTTCGGACGTGAAGATGTCGATCGAAGGTGCGATGGGCACCGGCGGTGACCGGCTCGGAGCGTTGGCTAAGCATCTCGGCACGCCGCTCGGGGAAGTGAAACGCTGTTATGGAGAGATCGTAGAGGAGCATCCCGAGGTGACTGGGACCTTACTCGTCGATCTGGAGCTGCCCGAAAAAGGCCAGACCAAGGTGAACCCGGTCGGCGCCGACAACCTCAACAAGAAGATGCGCAAGTGCGTCGAGGACGCGTTCAAGAAGGTCACGGGTAAGGATGTGCCCAGGCCCGCCAAAGCGCGCGTCACGCTCGAGCTTTCCAATACGGCCGCCGAGAGCGTGCAGGACGTGCGCGCAAAGGAAGCAGAAGCCTCGCGTGTCGATGTGAAGACTGACGCGGACGGTCGCAAATTTTCCGAGGGCCAGAGCCTGCAAAACGAGGTCCATTTTCGCGTCAGCGCGGCCGGCGCGGATGCGGCGAGCGTAGTCGAACGGGTGCACACGGCCGTGCGCGACACCTTACCGAGTCTCTTTGACTGTCGACGAAAGTCGAGCAAGCTCGGCTCGCCCGAAGGTGAGCTCGTGCTCGACGTCAGCGTCAATGGTAAGGCGACCCCCAAGGTGGAGGTCCGCTCCAACACTGTCAAGAGCGAGCGCGCAGAGCCCTGCGTCGACAGAGCGATGACTCAGGGCCTAGCCAATCGCGGCCGCGGCAAAGCCGAGATCAAGATTCGCTTCACGCCCTGAGTGTCCCGTGACTTACGCCCTCATGGGCACGTGGGTGCGTCTAAAACCGGGCTGACGCAAGTGGCGGCCATCAAAGCGTTGAAGCGATCGTCGTGGTGTTTGCCCCGCAGCTGCGCAAGCTCGTGCGCCACCAGCTACGAGACGCTTACTCGGATGTTCCCTATGCGGCATCCTCGCACTAGCCCGCCGCTCGCTTACGCAACAGCTCATAGAGCCCGATCTCATTCAGCAGGACGTCCTTGATGCGCGCGCGCAGCGGTGCTGAGTTCAGCGCCTGAGTGCTCATCGTGTTGTGCGCATCGATGGCGTCGATGATCGCATTGGTGAGCTCGCTGTCGAGGTCGGGCGAGTTGTCGAACTGCTGCTTGCCGTTGCTCACCGCTTGCTGCTCCAGCTTCTTGGATTCGAGCAATTTACCGAGGATCACGTTGTTCACGTACACGAGCTTGTCTTGCTCGGTCAGCTCGCCATCGAACAGGTCGTTGACCTTTTGGATGATCTGATAGAGCAGCGCTTTCTCCTTCTCCTGCACGCTGCCGCTGCCTGCCTCGGTGATCGGCTGCAGCAAGGGCGTGTCGCCGTAGCTCAAGGGCATGGCACGCTTGCCGAGGTTCTTGAGGTTGTAGTGGGTCAGTACCACCAGGGAGAGATCTACACCTTCGCGCTCGCGGCCGAACTCCAGGAGTGGCAACAGGCGTCGGTAGAAGATGGCGCGCTTCTCGATGTCGGTGTTGCCGTAGTCGAAGATCTGCGAGAGGAAGGTATACAGGCGCAGGAAGGCGGTCATGTCACCTTTGAACAGCCTGAGGGCATCCAGCTCGCCCTTGGCGGACTCGGTGGCTTTGTCGTCTTCCATCTCCTTAGCGGCTTTGAGCGCCTGCTGCGTCGCCTTGTAGCGATGGGTGACGCGGCTGGCCACGGGCTCGAGCGCCGCGACGAGCTCGCTCTGCTTAGCCTTGGGGTTGAGCTCTACCGCGACCACACGCTCGACCTCGAAGTCATCGTAATGCCCGGCCGCATCGAGCTTGGCGCGCAGGTTGAAGACCAGGTTCGGGTCGGTGGTGGCCGCCAGCTCGGCGGTGGTGTGATAAGTCTTGAACGCCTCTAAGATGCCTTCTGTGTCGTTGACGAAGTCGATCACATAGGTGGTGTCTTTGCCCGGGTAGGCGCGGTTCAAGCGCGATAGGGTCTGCACTGCTTGGATGCCGGCCAGGCGCTTGTCGACGTACATGCCGCACAGCAGAGGCTGATCGAAGCCGGTCTGAAACTTATTGGCCACGAGCAGAATCTGATACTCGTCGCCCTTGAAGGCCTCGCGAATGTCGCGGCCCTTGAGCTTGGGGTTGAGCGCCTTACTATTCTCGGTGAAGGGGTCGGGGCCCGACTCTTCGTCTTTCACCTCGCCCGAGAAGGCGACCAAGGTGCCCATCTGATA
>JBBSJC010000657.1:0-4331 GCA_038257655.1 Polyangiales bacterium
GAAGCTGCTCGCCACCACCGAACAGCTTGATCTCGTCGCCCTCGATCGCTTGTCGAACGAACCAGGCGAATACGCCCTGTCGTGCCGTGCGCATCGTGTGTCGAGGACCGTAAGTATTGGTAAGGCGCAGGGAGCTCACCCGCAGGCCATACACTCGGCTGTATAGAAAATGGTAGGTCTCGCCGGCATGCTTATTCACGCCATTGACGTCAATGGGCGCGATGGGCGCGCTCTCGTTGACGGGCGATACGTCCGGTCGACCGTACTGGCCTCGCGTCCCCGCGAAGACAATCTTGGCTTTGGGGCTGTGCTTGCGGCATGCCTCCAACAACGAGATGTGCGTCGTCACGTTGGTGCGAAGGTCGAGGTAAGGATCTTCCATGCTATCGACATGGCTGACTTGGCCCACCATATTGAAGATCGCATCGAACCGCGCCACTACGGGATGCAGCGCAGTTTCATCGCATTGATCGATCGTAAGCAACTCGACCTTGTCCAACACACCATTGAGGTTGAAACGATTGCCGCCGTACTTCGGGTGGAGGCTGTCGAGGACAGTGACTTTGGCCCCCAGCTCAACAAGACAACGAACCAGGTTGCTGCCCACGAATCCCAGCCCCCCCGTGACGAGAACGGCTCGGTTACGGAAGTGGCTTGCGACCTCTGCTAAATGGGCAATCTGCGGCGGAACTGTCTCTATCGTCATGAAGGGGCGGACCTCGCTGAAGCTCATCGACAGGCCGACACGAGCGCATGTGACTCGATCGAGCGATGCTAGCGACTTGGCGTTGCGAAGCAAGCGTGAATCTAGGCTTCTCACTTGAATGGCCCGAGCCCAAGTCGTGGAGAATACTTCATCGCACTTTGCGCGTACGCAGCCCTCCGGAGCGCCCTTTGCCACGCCCACGCATCTCCATCATCACCCCTTCGTACAATCACGCGCAATTCATCGAGCGCACGATAGAGAGCGTCCTCTCGCAGCAGGGTGATTTCGACCTCGAGTACCGCGTCATCGACGGTGCGAGCACGGATGGCACCGTCGAGATTCTCAAGCGCTACGGTGACAGGCTAAGTTGGGTGAGTGAGCTAGACCGTGGACAGGTCGACGCCATCAACAAGGGGCTGCGCCTCGCGACCGGTGACATCATCGGTTGGGTCAACAGCGACGACACGTTATTGCCCGGCACACTGGCCAAGGTGGCGCGTGTTTTCGAGCAGAACCCGAGCGCCGAATGGCTGCACGGTCGTTGTGAGATTATCGATGTCAACGATCGACCGGTGCGGCGCTGGATTAGTCTCTACAAACATCTGCGCGCGCGGCGACATTCGTTCGAGAACTTGCTGACCGAAAACTACGTCAGTCAAATGACCTGCTTCTGGCGACGCAGTCTCCATGAACACGTGGGATATATCGACCCGACGTTGAAGCTCGCCTTTGACTACGACCTGTGGCTGCGCTTCGCTCAACGTGGTGACCCGATCTACCTCGACGACAGGCTTGCCTGTTTTCGCTGGTATGAAACCAGTAAGAGCGGCGCCAACTTCCGCGCGCAGTTCGCTGAGGATATTGCGGTCGCCACGCGCTACGCACCTCGCGGCAAGCCGTGGGTATTGTGGCGCAAGCGCATCAAGAGCACGGGCATCGTCGGCACCTACAAGCTGATGTCGCGCTTTCGCGCCTCAGCTCGGGCGGCCCAGGGCGTGACGGACCCGGAATGACAGCAACGAGGTCATGACCTTGACCATGAACACGGCGCTCTTGCCGCCGGAGATGCTCGATTCGCCGCCCTGGCGCGCGTGCATGCGCACCGGCACTTCACGAATACTCAGACCGTGAATGGCACACAGAGCGACCGCTTCGGGCTCGGGATACTCGTCCGGCATGCGCTCGACCAGTAGCTTCGCGGCCTTGCGCGAGTACACGCGAAAGCCGCTCGTGGGATCTGACACTTGCGCACCACGTCCGAAGGTGGCGAGCGCAAACGAGATCAACCAGCCACCGAAGCGCCGCAGCGCCGTGCTGCTTTCATCCGTATGGCTTGCCTCGTGACAGAAGCGACTCCCGATCAACAGATCGGCCTGTTTGTCGGCGGTGGCGCGCACCAGCTCTGGAATCTGTGCCACCGGATGTTGACCGTCGCCGTCGCACTGCACGACATAGTCGTAACCACGGGCGAGCGCGATCATGAAGCCCGTCTGCAGCACGCCACCCACGCCGGTGTTCACGCTGTGCGAGACCACACGGATGCCTGGGTAGGAGCGCGCAGTGGCTACGCCAAACGTTCCATCGAGGGAGCCATCGTCTACGATCACCACATCGATCGTGGGCCCGTCGTTGCGCTCTCGCATTTCGCTGAGCGCGGCGATGACCGCGCCGATGGAATCGGCCTCGTTGTAGGCGGGAACCACCACCAGAGCCTTGCCTGCGCTTTCTGCGGTGAAGTCCCGAGACGCCAGGCGTGAGACCAACGTGCGCAACTTGCGCGTGGAACCTGTCTGCTCGGCTGCGCCCTTGAGAGACTCGAAGAAGAGAAACAGGATCATCGTCGCGAACACAAGGTTGCTGACGAGCTGAATCCCGAACAGGCGAGCGACCGGCAAGGGGAGCTCGGGCTCGATGATGATAACGCCGAGCGCCATCAGTACGAGCCACATCGGAATCGCGCGCGATGCCGAGATGACACGCCCGAAGCGCGTCAGCACGTACACCGCGAACAGCACGAAAACGACGTAGATCATGGCACCTTGCGGCTCAGCATGTATGGGGTCGGGCGTGCCATGTCAAATCAGGTCATGGCCGGGCAGCGGGACAACATCTCTGCAATCCTGCACTATTCCTGGCTGGTTTCCACGTAGTGCGCGCTCCCGTGAGGCTCGACCGTCCTCGGGGTGAGGACCCCCAAGCACGGTGGCTGCTTCGCGATTCAGCGCGCTATGAACCAGACACCTCTGCACACCTCGGACTCACTGCGGAAGAAGGCGAGCGACCGCATGCGAATTCTCTACTATCTCGAACCCTACGCCGAGCTGGGAAAGCCCCTCTTTCGCTTGGCCACGGTGCGCAATCACCTCGATCGCGAGACCCAGCGGCTACTCGAAAACCGCGCGATCAGTCCGCAAATCGCGATGTTGTGCTCGCAACATGTGGCTTCGGCCGTCAGGCGCGAAGGCTTGTTAGCCAACATACAGCTCTTCACGCTGACGCAAGCTGAGCTGCGTAGTGTCTACCCGACCTATCTCGAAGCCTCTTCGCGTTGGTACAACCGCGACTTCGACGCAGCCAAGCTAGGCCGGATGGCCGAGCTGTGCCGTAAGAGCCTCGGCGGTTTCGAGCCCGACGTCATCATTTGTTATGAGTCGAGCGCACCGTTTCTGGAGCATCTCTTCCCGCGCGCGCTGTTCTTACACAACACGCTCGGCATGTTTTCGCGTTCTCCGTATCCGGAGACGTCAGCGCTCGATCCCTTCGGTATTGGCAAAGACGCGTTTCTTCGTAAGTTCGCGGCGCGCATTCGCGACACTCAACTTGACCCGGTCGAGCGCGCACGAATCGAACGCGTGAAGCGCAGCTATCAGCTCGCACAACTCGAGCACAGTCCGCTACTCGCGACGCACGTGCGCGGAAAGTTTGAACGCGTCGTTCTGCTGCCGCTGCAGGTATCGCAGTACTTCATGTTCGATGAAAACTGTCCGGAGGATCTGCGCGGGGGCAATCAGCTCGATTTTGTGCGCTACGTGCTTGAGCGTGTGGACCCTACCGTGGGCGTGTACGTGACGATGCACAGCTCTGAGGCCACGTTGTTCACCGAAGAAGTGCTCTCGGAGCTGCGCCAGCGCTCTCCGAACTTTTTGTTTTCCGAGCAGATCCAGCGCATGCGTTGGGTGTCCCAGCATGTGCTGCCACACGTGGATGCGGTGGTTACCGTTTCGTCGTCGGTCGGCCTGCAGGCCATGGTTTGGGACTTGCCGGTCGTGGCGCTCGGTCGCTCGCATGTGACAGGTATCGCTGCCAGTGAGTCCTTATCGGACCTTCCGACGCTGCTGAACGCGGGCCGCACCACGCAGATGGATGGTGCCCTGTATTACCTGCTGACCAACTACTACCCGCTGATGGATGCTTACCATCATCGCGGGGAATGGTTCGGTAAGTTCCTCGCGCGCGGGATCGAGGAGAAGAAGCGCGGCCTCGATTTCGATTTTTTCGCGCCGATCGATGACCCCGGCGCGCTGACCGAGGCGTTGATCGAGGGTTTGCGTCCAGGTTTGTACCAGAAGGAGCTGCGCTCCTCTACGCGCCACGGCGGCCCATCGCTACGCCTGCCGATCGCTGA
>JBBSJC010000658.1:0-4322 GCA_038257655.1 Polyangiales bacterium
GACAACGATGCATTGTGCCTGCCCGCAAGTTATGTGTCGCCCGACCGCGTGTCGGACACGCCGCCCTTTATTGGGCGCCTCGACGAGCTCACGCAGCTTGGTGACATACTCTCAAAGACCAGCGGCGGTCGCCCGACCTTTGCCTATATATCGGGAGAGTCTGGTCTAGGTAAGACGGCGCTCGTTCATCATTTTGTAAGCGAGGCGGAGCGCAAGACGGGGGCGCTGGTGCTAAAGAGTCGTTGCTACGAGCGTGAGACCGTTCCGTTCAAGGCCTTCGACGGCATCGTAGATGACCTTGCCCAATACCTAAGTGGTCTTGCCGCCCAGGTCTGTCGTGCGCTGATGCCCGTTGACACCAGACTGCTCAGCCAGGTGTTTCCCGTGCTGAGCAGGGTAGAGGTATTGTCCAAGCTACCAAAAGGCCGCGATCCACGCGATCCCAATGTGCAGCGCGACCTTGCCTTCGGGGCGTTCACGGAGCTGTTGGCTCGACTCGCCCTTGAACGGCCTCTGATTCTGGTGATCGATGACCTGCAGTGGACGGATACGGACAGCCTACGCGTGCTCGATGACCTTCTTAGTAAGGACCTCGCACCCTCGTGCATGGTGGTGGCCACAGGAAGGCCCGTGGGCCAACTGCCCACGGAGCTACGGCACGCGCTCGAGCCGCTCCTTCGCCGCGGAGTCGCGCAAGAGCTAGCTCTGAAAGGATTGGACCAACGCGAAACGATCGAGCTCGCCTCCGCACTGATGCAAGGAGACCACGACTCTGTGGTGTTCCGACGCATCGCGCACGAGGCGAAGGGCCATCCGCTGTTCGTTGCGGAGCTGGTACGCGACCTGGAGGAGGGACATGAGCTAGGTGACGCGAGGGGATTAGACGACGCGTTGCTGGCTCGCTTCGTGCGTTTGGAAAAAGACACGCTGGCCCTGCTCGAGATACTCGCCATCGCAAGTGCGCCCCTCGCTCACACCGTGCTCGCGCGTGCCTTGGGGATGGGGCAAACGGAGCTTGGCAGGAGGCTTGCGCAGCTGCGCGTGGCCTACCTTGCACGCAGCGAAGATAGGTTGCGCTCGGAATGTTACCACGATCGCATACGACGCGCGGTGCTCGATGCGATGCCCCAGGATGTGCGGGCGGCTCGGCACCGAAGGTTGGCTGCTGCCTTCATGGAGGTTAGTGATACCGATAGCGAGCGCATTGCAGAGCAGTGGGCGTGTGCCGGTGATTCTCGGCGCGCCGCGCGCTTTTACGCGAGCGCAGCCGAGGCTGCACACCATGCATTGGCATTCAATCGGGCGCTGAGACTTTACGAGCTGGCACTGCGCCATCCGGATGCTCTGCCGGGCGAACAAGTGCTTGAGCTGCGCGTCTCCTACGCTCACGCGCTGTCCTGCGCTGGGTTTGCTGCTCGTTCCGCGCAAGCGTATTGCGACGCCGCTGCAGAACACGAAGGCGAGAAGGCGCGTACCCTGATGCGGCTTGCCACGCAGCTCATGCTGCGTAGCGGCCGCGTCGCGGAGGGGTTGAAGCTTGCAGACTCGGTGTTGGCGGAGGTGGGGATGTCACGCCCTACCACTCCCAAGTCCGCTGTGGTGCGTTTGTTATGGGAGCGCACTAGGCTCTGGGCACGCGGTATCGAACATAAGCCACTTCAGGGCACAACGCGCCAGAACGCTGAAGTGCTCGACCTGTTATGGGCGGTCGCTCCATCCTTAGGTTTCTTCGACATCCTGGGCGGTGCTGCACTGCAGAGTACGTACGTGCGCATGGCGTTGTCGAGCGGCGACCCGATGCATGTGGTACGTGCGTTAACCGGTCACGCCTTGCTCCTATCCACAATGGAGCGTCCGCCTCAATCGCGAGTCGTGGCCCTCCTGGCGCAGGCACGACGAGTCGCCGACTCCTGCGATAGACCTTATCTTCAGGCTCTCGTCTGGCTGTCCCACGGCTACGCGCACTGGGTGAATTTCCGCACGAGCGAAGCTCTGACACATCTAGTCCAGGCGGAACGCATCCTGCGCGAGTCATGTGTCGACGTCGCATGGGAGCTGACGAACACGCGCTCGGGGTTGCTAAACGCCCTGTGGAATGCGGGCAAACTTTGGCAACACGACGAGCTCACCCGCGAATGGCAACGCGACGCGCGCGAGCGCGGTGACCGGTATGCCGAAACACAACT
This sequence comes from Polyangiales bacterium, assembly GCA_038257655.1. GTDB lineage: Bacteria > Myxococcota_A > Polyangia > Polyangiales > DASUME01 > DASUME01. The sequence goes on from JBBSJC010000658.1 coordinate 2,187, forward strand.
GACCGTAATCGGAATGCGGTATCAGGTCAGCCTGCGCGCAGACAAGCCCGAACAAGCCGAGGAAGTGATCGCAGAAGCGCTCGAAGGCTTACCTCTGGCTTTCCAGCTGCCACATCTTGGAGCTTACCTTGGACGACAAATGGTTGGGTTGTATAGGGGCGACGGCAGCGCGTACGCCTTACTTCTCACGACGTGGCCTCAGGTTCAGAAGTCCCGACTGCTGCACGCGTCTTATCTCGCCTTCCTAACCTACAGCGACGCTGCCTGGGCGTGCCTCGACGAGGCGACACGCGTATCGGCTGTGGGCGAACGCGCAGCATTACTGCACGAGACCGAACGGCATACGCAGGCTCTTGTGGCTACGCGCCGCCCTCTCGCCGACGCCGTTGCGGACCAGATTCGGGGCCAAATCTCGATCCTGCGGAACGAGCCGGAAGAAGGGGTCGCCAGCCTGCGTAAGGCGGAGGTCGCGCTGCGCGCCCAAGGGAGCGTCTACCAGTACAGCACCGCCTATCTGTTAGGGCGGTTACTAGGGGGCGACGAAGGAGCCAGTTTGATCAACCGCGCCATCAGCTGGACCGAACAGGAAGCTGTCGTGGCCCCGCTACGTTGGCTTGCGATGTTCGCACCAGTCGTCCGAACGCTGGTGTAAGCCCCCACACGCGATCTGGCGGCACGCGCCTCGCGCGGGGTCTTTGAGAGCCCGGGCTCATAAGTTGACCACCCTTTTGGGAGCGTCACCCCTACGGAGATGGTGGGAATGCTCCCCCCTCTCCGGGTGAGCAACTGGAGTACCAATGAGCGCATCAATTCGTCTCGCACGCACTCAGGCAGAGCGTGAGGCCGTGTTTCGTCTTCGCTATCAGGTCTACGCAGAGGAGCTGAATCGCACCCAGCGCCACGTCGACCACGCCCGAGGGTTCATCGAAGAACCGCTCGACCTAGATGGTAATGTGTTCGTCGCCTACGACGGCGAAACGGCCATTGGCACGGTACGTACTAACTACGTAAGCAATCATCAGCTTGCAGACTATACCAGTCTATACGAGATGGATCGCTGCGGTGCCGGCCAGGCGGCCGTGAGCAGCGTGACGACAAAGATGATCGTAGCGCGCGCCCACCGCAGCAACTTGCTTGGATTTCACATGGCAATCGCCTGCTATGAGCAAGCGCTTCGCGACGGAATCGAATATGACTTCATCGACGTCTATCCGGGACGAGTGCCTTTTTTCGAGCGACTCGGTTACCAGGTCCACGTCCCACAGGTGACGCATCCCGAGTACGGCGACGTGATCGTCTTGCGCATCGCCGTGCGTAATGCAGCGCATCTGCGCAGCGTTGGCTCCCCGTTCATCTCTTGTTTCGAAAAAAGTTGTCTGTTGTCGGCCTAGTTGCGCACTTCAGGAGTAGTACGTCATGAATATCTTCCAAGAGCTTGAGTTCGCCTTCCGACCGGTTCAGCAGAGCTTTCTGCGCAGTGCGGGCCTTGTTCGTGTTCAAGAAGGGCGCGTGGGCCCCAAAGAATACGCCTGCCTGCTGCGCGAAATCTTCCACCACACCCGCGAAAATCCGCAGATACAAGCGCTGTCCACGGTATATTTCCGCGGGCATCAACGCGCGTCGATCAAACGATTCTTCAAGCACGCGAGCTCAGAAATAGGACACGACCAGCTCGCACTCGAAGATCTTAAGACGCTTGGCGCCGATGTTACCGGTCACGACCTCGATGCTTTGCCCTTTCAGAATCCGCTTCCTGAGACGGCAGCCTTGATCGCGTTTCCGTTCTATCAGATCTATAACCTTAATCCAATTGGGTACTTAGGTTATCTATACTTTTTGGAATTCTTGCCCACCGGCAGTGGCGGCGCGCTGATGAGCGCCCTCGAGCAAGGCGGTGTGCCGCGTGATGCGATGAGCTTCTTGCACGATCACTCCACGATCGACGTGGGGCATAACAAGCTCATGGTGAGCTACGTCGAAGAGCTTATTACCAACGAACGTGAGCTCAACTCCGTGATCTACGCAATGCGAGTGACGGGGCGTCTGTACGCGAGCATGGTGGAAGCTGCGTTCATGCAAGCGGAGAAGCCTCAGGATTGGGGCCTATCGGCAGAGGAGTGTACGTACGCCGAGAGC
>JBBSJC010000659.1:0-4321 GCA_038257655.1 Polyangiales bacterium
TTGATCATGGATCGGATGAAACTCTATGGGCTGTGTCAGTTGGATGTGGAGGCCCTGACCCGTGGCGAACCGGAACGCTGGACAACACCGTCTGAAGCCGCATGGGAAGCAGAGGCCATCGTCCTCGATCGAAACTGCGCAGCGCATGGGGTATGCCTCGGGCAGCAACTCGCCGAGCTCAAGCGTCGCGGATACATTCTACGGCGCTTGCTACGCCAACGCTGGGGAGTCTTCTTTCGTGCACCGCAACCGACCACACCAGCTTCCCCACCTTAGAGCGCACAGCCGCACACCACGATTTTTCGTAAGTCTACCTCGGAGAAAACATGCATTGTGCTACGCAGCGGGAGGTATCATCGACCTTTTCGCGGCCGACCAGGCATTAGAGGCCTGGATGGCGAAAGGCGGCGCGGTGCAGGTACAAGCGAGACCGTCCGGGTACCCCGCCGGACTTAACACACGGCGCCCTTATATGACCAAGCGAGACGCGTTCGCTCTCTTGCTCGTGCTCTCCTTCTGCACAGCTTGTGTGCTGTCAAAGTTCAACAATCAGTTCGTGTATGACGACGTGAAGGTGATCGGAGGCTCGCTGATTCACGACCCGAGCCGCATTCTCGAAGTCTTTACGTCGCATGCACTGGTCGCTCAGGACAATGCAACGCCGCTTTCCATGGATACGTACCGGCCGCTGTCCCTGCTAACGTTCTTCTGGGATGCATGGCTCTCGGGCCATGAGCCATGGTCCTACCACCTTACCAACCATCTTATACACCTCTCCGCGATCGCAGCTCTCTATGCGCTCGCGCGTGCACTCCTGCCTTTGGCAAGCTCGCTGTCCATTGGGGCAGCGTGTCTGTTTTTCGGCCTTTCGCCCCAGCTAGCGGAAGCGCATGTCTGGATCAATGGTCGTTCCGACCCGCTCGCAGCTTTGTTTGGTCTGCTGTCGCTCTGGAGCTGGGTCCGCTCCGAAAGTAGCGCCTCGTCTAATAGACTGTGGTTGACTGGGGCTGGCGTCACATTCTTCCTTGGCCTCTTGTGCAAAGAGGTTCTGCTCTTTGGCGCAGCTTCACTTCTCATCTTTCCGCGCGCGAGTGACAAGCCCCTGCGTCAGCAGGCACTAAGACTTACTCCGTTCATAGTGGCGAGTCTCACGTATCTTGGACTTCGAGCCTGGGCACTCGACGGCCTTCGCGCAGGTGGGCATGAGCAAGTCTCGATCGCCCTACAAAACGTTCCGGTGATTTGGACCGACGGTTTGCGGGAGCTGCTGATGCCCTCTCGCTTGTATTTGCGCAGCATGCGGGAAGAGTACAGTCTCCTTTCCGGCGCCGACCGAGCTGGTGCGATTGCCATTGCGCTGATGATCGCGGCAGCGCTCCTGTGTGTCAGGCGTCGTGTCCCCTTGATGACATGGGGCGTGACATGGTTTGCGTGTACGCTGGGGCCGGCCGCGATGATCTCCACGATGATATGGCCTGGTTTCGGAAGGTACCTTTATCTCCCCTGTGCAGGCATCGCGCTGGGTCTTGCGGAGTTCGTGGACATGGCACGACAAGGCTTGGAACGCAGAGTGTACAAGCAACCGCGACAAGGCGTGCTCCTTCGCTTGTTTACAGGCGCGGTGATCGCCTGCTACCTCCTCGCGCTCGCAGCGCAGCTGACGTCGCTCACCCGAGACTACAAGGACAACAAGACTCTTTACGCAGGTGCGATACTCCACGCCCCGAAGCCAGCCTATGCCTATGCCTGGCTGGGAATGACCCTTCTTAACCAAGGAGAGCCGTCGCTCGGTATCGCCATGCTCTCGCGCGCGGTCGACTTGGATCCGAACGAAGCATTCTACTCCAACCAATTGCTGCGCGCGTACAGGAGCACCGGACAAGTGTCTCTGGCGGTTTCGGTTGCCCGAAAGAACATTGCGCGCAGGCCGAAGGAGGCCGGCAATCTGCGCGCTTTCGTCGTAGAGATGCTCGCCGACAGTGATCCAGAGGGTTCGGTCCAAGAGTTATGTCAATGTCTAACATATCAGCACGATTTCCCTGACTGCCTCGCCGCAACCAAGTGGATGCTGAATCCACGCGGACGGAACTATCCTCGCTTCCGCGACGCACTCGACTCGTTCTCGACGCGTTGCCCTTCGCCCGACGCTCAGCGGGGAGTCGCCAGCAAATTGACCTCCGCCGCTGATTCCAGCCGCTAATGTCAACGCACTCCCGCCCTCTGGTCTTTAAACTAGGAGCGCTGTTCCTGGTACTGTGTTGCTCGACCTTGCCGGTCCTCCACAAGTTCAGAAATGGCCTCGTGTACGACGATTCGGCTGTGATCCATGGCCCCCTCATTCATCAGCCAGCGCGCTTGCCAGAGGTGTTTGCTACTCACGCCATGCTTGCGCAGGGGTCCTCAGAGATTCAAGCCCTCGACACCTACCGACCGATCGCCATCGCGAGTTTCTTCTGGGACGCCTGGTTGTCAGGCAAGGAGCTGTGGTCGTACCACCTTACCAACCTGGCTCTACACCTCGGTTGCGTGGCCTGCCTATTCATCTTGTGTCTTGAGCTTGTGCCGCAGGCCAGCCTGTTTTCAGTAAGCTTCGCGACGCTGTTCTTCGGCCTCTCCCCTCAGCTCGCAGAGGCACACGTGTGGATCAACGGCAGGTCCGATCCGATGGCCACACTCTTTGGTCTCAGCGCAATGCTCAGCTGGCGGGCAGCCCAGCGAGCTCACGGCTCGAGGCGCGGTGTCTTACTGCATCTTGCAGCCGGCACACTCTTTCTCTTGGGACTGCTTAGTAAGGAAGTTCTACTCATGGTGACCCCGGCCCTGCTCTTCTGGCCGGAGTCACGCGCTACCAGCCTGCGCGAACGGATCCGAAACTGCGCCAGCTTCATCGCGGCGAGCACGCTGTATCTAACTCTGCGCGTGTGGGCCCTGCAGGGCATGAAAGCTTCCGCCAGCCCGACGCACCTACGCGAAGCGCTGACCAACCTTCCGGTGCTTTGGATCGATGGTCTGGTCGAGCTTCTCGCACCATCACGACTGTATCTGCGCAGTATGCACGCGGAGTACGCGCATCTTTCGGCTGGGCAAGGCCTCGCCCTCGCAACCCTCGTCGCCCTGTTGGGACTCGGCGCAGCGCGTATTCGCAATCGGACGCCGGTATTAACCTGGTCATTGGGTTGGTTCGCACTGTGTATCGCACCGGCAGCGATGATCTCGACACTCAATTGGCCGGGGTTCGGGCGCTATCTGTACCTTCCTTGCGCAGGGCTCGCGCTCGGCATTTGTGAGTCGATCATGATTGTAGATGGGGTCGCATCGCGAGCGAGCTCACCGCGGCTCGCTCCACTGTTGCGTGTGGCGCTGGCGGGATACCTGACTTCCCATGCATTTTCCCTCGCTACCGTGACTTCTGACTATCGCAACAATCTGACTCTGTTCGGGGCAGTCGTGCGCGCAAACCCCTCGTCCGCTTACGGACACGGTTGGCTCGGCGTGTCTTTGCGAGACGACGGTCATCCCGCCGAAGCGATTCCTTGGCTGGAAAGAGCCCTTAATCTAGGCGGCTTCGAGCCCCGTTATGCGCGCTCGCTGATTCGTGCCCATCTTGCCCTCGGTCAGTACGAGCTTGCGGAGGACTTGGCTCGCGACGCTGTCTCGCGCAGTCATCATGATCCGCATGTAGGCAGTGAAATGCGTGCACAACTCATACGCGCGTTGGCTCCTAGGAGTCCGGTGCAAGCAATGGCCGTCTTGTGCGAGTGCCTCGACTTTGCGCCCCAAGCCCGGCCTTGCCTCTCAGCAATGGATTGGATGATCGGGCCCGCTAGCCCCAACCTTGCTGCCTTCAACCAGCAGTTTCGATTGTTCGCGTCCCGGTGCCGGTCCGATAGGGCCCGACGCGCGTTTCAGCAAAGGGTCGACGGCGTCGATAGGAAGTGAGCTCCACTAATTTAGTCGGGCTCAAGCGCTGGCCACCACGGTCAAACGCGCTGCGCATTGATCGCGCTGCCAAAGTTTGGCGGCGCCGATACGCCAGGGTCGTAGCAACCTGAAGCGGCGGTCCGCAACGTGTGTGCGACCCGAGTTGCGGATCCGGCCGGGTCAGGGATCACCGATGCGGTGTGCAAAACGGAACCTCTAGTCGACCTCGGCCCACATCTCGGTAGCGATGCGCAACGAGTTCAGGTCGGGGCGCATCTAATGGGCACGTGGACCGACACCGCAAAGTTCTTGCGCATGGCCTTTCGCACGTTTCACTATCAACTGGCACGCTCGCGAGACAAGGCCCTGCGGACTCGTTCGAGACGAGGTGGCAAGGCAA
>JBBSJC010000660.1:0-4304 GCA_038257655.1 Polyangiales bacterium
GCTCACCGCCAAGCACTGCGACCGCGAAGAAAGCATCTGGTTCAGAACGGGCAGTGCCGAAAAGAGCGAACGAGCTCTCGCAATTGAACGTTTCGTCCACCCCGAGTTCGACATCATGCTCCTAAAGCTCGACCCCGTCGAGAATCTAAGCATCGCAAGCATTGCAGCTCCGATTCCGCTTTTTTCTGGCGAGTTCGACAACACGTGGGTTGGACGCGAAATCGTTCTCGCAGGGCTTGGTGAAACACCGAATGGGGAGCGCGGTCAGCGCCTGTTTGTTACGGAGCCCATCTCTGCGGTCCAAGACGAGTTCATCGTGGTCGATGGAATGGGAGAATCAGGCGCATGTGCGGGAGACTCGGGAGGACCCCTTCTATATTCGCTGGAGGGAAAGTCAGTCGTCCTCGGCATCCTCAGCAAAGGCTCCATGAGCTGCGTCGGCGCGGACTTCTATACCCGTGCAGATCGGTGGCTTCCGTGGGTTGTAGGAGTGACTTCCATAACCAACGATGACACCTGCGAGTCACTCGGAACACGCGGTACTTGCGACTGGGATGGTGCACGTTGGTGCGAGAATGGGAAGCTAACGGGAACAGCATGCGCGGGCAAGATGCTCTGCGGACTCGACGAGCAACAAAGGTTCCGTTGCGTAGACTCGGAAGTCGACCCGTGTCGAGGCGTAGGCGTGGAGGCGGTGTGCTTTGGCCGCGTTCTCTCCCGGTGTCACGAGGGGTTTCTGCAAACCGTGGATTGCTCAGCCTGCGAGATGCGTTGTGCGTCCAACGCAAAGACTGCGGCGCAATGCGTTGGAGCCCATTCCGATCCCTAGCAGACCGGCCCGGACGGGTCCTTCGAGGTAGCCGAAAGTCTGTCCAGCCCCGCAGCCCGCAGCGTACTCGACGGGGGCCTGGGTGGTGGCTGCCTGGCGGACAACGGCGGCCGCCACCGAATGCACTGCGCAAGCTACCAAAACCACGCGCGGCATCACGAGCATACGGCTTGCTCAACTAGCGCCCGATGCCGCGCCCACGACATCGATCACGGCCGCGTCGAAGAAGCTAACGGTCCCGAGAACAAACAGGCGATGCTCGATGCGGGCCAAGAAGCACGGAGACTCGGCCTGTGCGGTGCGCCAAGCTTTGTGGTGGGCGGCCAGGTGTACTGGGGGCAAGCCCGTTTGGGCATGGTGTCGCAAGCGCTGCGTGGGGCCAACCTTACTCTTGACTGACTCGAGTCGCACGGCGCTTTCCACCGGATCACGTCAACGCTTGCGCGAGAACCACAGCTTGGTGTTGCTGCCCGCGGTGAGGAAGGCTGCGGATCCGGCCGTCGAACCCGTCAGGGAATTGTGGTTGTTATCATCCTCGTCGTCGGTGTAGATCCAGCCATTTTCCAGCCCGCCCTGCCCGAACACGCCGTAACCGGTGCTCAACGCGGGGAACGAGAAATTCGCGGCGGTAGCACTCGCGCGGAACATGCAAAGCTTCATCGTAAGATTATTGCCATAGTTTCCGCCATAGGAGTTCGGAGAGATGTTCCCGTACCAGTCCTGGTAGGCCCGACAAGCGCCGATCGACCCGAGCCAGTTTCCGCAGCTGTCGTTGTTGTCGAAGTAGCGCGTAAGCTCGACCGACCCAGTCGGACACGTGGTGCCGAGCTTCAACACCGCGTAGGTATCGCTCCCGCGATCGCTCCTGACCTGCTTGAACTGGCTGCCACGCACGCGGCAGAAACGGAGATACGTGTTTTGGCCGCTGCTGGCAGCACCGACCCACCCGATCGTGCTGTTGTTGTTGTTGTCGTTTTCATTGTCGATGCCGAGCATGATCTCTTCGGAAATGCCGGTGGCGGCGTCCCTGGGACACGGCATCTCGGTCTTGATCACCCCTACGTCCGAAGACGTGATCGCAGCTTGGGCGACCATGCCGATCTCAACGTCGTCGTCGTCGGCCTTGGCCGACACATCGACATCGTCTAGGCCATGGACGTCACCCGGAACGCCCGCACATCCGACCGACATCAACGTGAGCAGCGAGAACCACACTCTCTTTGATTGTACCATCTCATCCTCTTCAGGTTTCGTGCGGCAACCGTTATTTTACCATCAAACAAATGCGACTAATATTCACCCATAGGCGTCGTCGCGCACCATACGATCAACCGCAGCGCGCTTGCCCGCCAGGATCGACGACACAGGTCAGCCCGCAATCGGAACATTGCATCGCACGCAGCATTCCTTCGTCGCAGCGCACGATACGCGAGCCATCGCATCGTGCGTGTTGTCCGACACCTGCGCAGCTATCGTCTTCGGGCGCCACACAGCGAAATCCCAGGGCATCAACGTCGTATCCGCAGCCCATGGGCGCTTTGCAAACTTGTGCCTTCTCCGTGTTTCCATCGCACCAGCGGGCGCCGCGCGCATCACAAGTTCCCTCGTGGCTGGCCGTCAGACAGCCTCCCGTATGCGCCGCGCTCAACGTCGAGCGAAGCCACTTGCCAAACGCGCCCACGTGAACGTAATAGTCCTTGCCGACACAGCTGGCTTCACCGTAGCTCAGTACCCCCAGTAACCTTAGCTCCCCGGCATTAAGATCGAGCAGAGGCCCGCCCGAGTCGCCCCCACAAGCACCGGTTCGTCCCTTGCCGTCCACCACCAGATGATCCTCGGTCAGCGCGACGATAGGTTCGCGCACGAAGAGCAGGGAGCCCCGTTCGCCCCCTTCCACCTCTCCCAGCCCTGCAAGCAGCACCTCTTCTCCCACGCGCCCGGCGCCAATCGCACCCATCTCGATCACGGGCGGATGGAGCTCGTTCGATAGCTCGAGCTCCAAAAGCATGAGGTCCAGGGAGGCATGGGGAACAGTACCTCGCACGAGCGAGCGCCCAGCCGTGCTCGTTCCCGAAGGGCGAAACCATAGGCGACCCGGACGATTGCAATGCCTGGCCGTGATCGCGTAGCCCGCTGCGACAAGGCTTGCGCTACACACCACCTCGCCACCATCGAGCTCGACGCTGCCTATCGCACCTGCCTGTTTCGCATCGATGCCCTCAGGCCATGCTTGATCGGCACCGAATAGCGCGCTCGTCTGCACCTGCGTGCAGGAGTCCGGTGCGCGCTCACCGCCTGTACAACCAACGAGCGCCCAGCAGCATGCAGCCGCCACCCAAACGCTCGTCAGCCGCCGTGACACCGTCAGAACGTGCAGCACTGCAGCTGGATGCTGTTCATGGTTGTGTCGTCGCCAGCGCCCTGGCCGCCTTCAACCTGCGTGTTGAGCCCGCACGCCGCCGTGCCCTGTGCGCATCCTCCAAAGCCACTGTAGAAATTGCCGAAGTGCGTCTTGGACGGAGAGTACAACCAGACGCCGCTCTTCGTGTACAGGTGGAGCTCGTTCATCCCCGTGTCATCACCGCTGCCCTGCGAGTCTTCGAACCGAATGGTGGCAGACACGACCGGATCTTTCATGTCCGACACGGTCTTTCTCGTGCCCCAATCACCGTAAGGCCCGTATTTGGAGGTCACGTAGCCGCGATAGTTGCCGGTCGTGCGGTCGTAGCAGTGAAGCTCAACCTTATTGAGGGCGGTGTCATCGCCACTGCCCTGATACTTTTCGGACCACACCATGACCCCGTAAACAAAGCTGTTCTTGGGACAGAACGACGGGCACGCAGCATACGATCCATACTGGGACTCGAGGACATCATGGGCGCCCCGGTAGTCGACGCGATAGACGCAGTCCTTTTGCCTCAGCGTTGCGTCGTCGGTGATGTTCCCTTCGGCCGGATAGGTCTCGTCGTCAGCGACTTCCTGTAGCGAAACGCTCTGAGTATCTGGCTGCTCGGCACAAGCGATGCTCAGCAGAGCCATGGTGAGTAAGAATGCTTTGCGGCGATGTGTGCGCATGGTGACCTCCTGATGCGAGCCGCAAAGCGCGCCTGCGCCTGTGCCTGCGTGGCGGATAGCACGGCGCGAGCCCTTTGCGCAAGCAGGTCGTTGCTAACACACCTCACTACCTGCGCCAAGCGTGGTTCGGGGTGACTGGCCAGGGTGAACAGACCACGCGGGCGACTATTCATGGAAGGCCACGTTTGGCCGTAAGCAGCTGGGTGGTCAGTAAGCGTTGGCGGACGGCGCCATCGAGAGCGACCGTGACGAGTACTTTGGCCGCACCGCCCAAATCGACTGCAATGTTCTAGTCAGGGGGCGGTAGGTCGTAACCTCCCGCCGTCCCTATCGTTGTTGATGCCTCGCTGCCGTGCTTGAAGACTCAGCACGGAGGCATTGAATGTCGCGAGAAAGAAAC